>USRA01000072.1 GCA_900557035.1 uncultured Prevotella sp.
GTTACCAGACTTACGTTCGTAAGAGCCAGGAGGACTGGAGCGAGCAGATCTAATCAAAGAAAATTTAGATTCTAACATAATGAGCCTTGGTTGCTATTTTGGCAGCCAAGGCTTTTTTCATTCTTTTATTTCCCTTTTTTCGAATCTTTCCACTATAAAAGGATCATGATTTCGGCAAAAAAATAGAGTGAGAGTATAAAAATTAATCTATACTCTCACTCTATAAGAATAAAGTTATAGAACCTTTCCCGTCTCTATTTCATTCTCCAAATACGAGAAAACATATACTGCACCCTCATAATAAAGACCACAGGCTGGATCACACAGACGTCTGTAGGTTTCTGAAGAATACAGCTCATCAAGGGCTTTCTTCATATCCCAACCATATTTCTGCATGAGCAACTCAACCAATTCTGTCGAGAGGCATTCTATCTGAAATTGTATATCTTCGCTCATAATCAAATCTTTCTTAAATAACTAATTGCCAAATCAATCTTGTCTATTAAGACATTGCTTCCATGATATAACTTTAGCATGATAATCGCCCTCCATTCTTTTGACATAATACAGCCATATCCTCCACAGCATCCTCTATAGAGAGGGTATGCTCTGCAGGATAGCAATCTATCAAGAAGTCTATGCCTTGAAATCTTCGCAAATAGGCATAAGACTGCGCAAGTGTAAGGTGAAAGCGATTAGCAAATGCACCCACACAGCAATTTACGTATTCTATGATGTTATGTGTCAAGTCCATATTACCTCTTTTTCTTGCAAATATACACCAAGATTTCGACAATACCAAATTTTCAGTGGCTTTTCTTTAAGAAATAGGAAAAATTAAGGAGGAAAACAAAAATCTCATTAGATAATTGCTCGTTCTGAGATTTTTTCATTCCCTTTGCCTTCACAGTAGAGCAGCTGTTGCCATTCACCAAGGTATTCTATTGTACTTTTGAGGCTCCTCCATCTTAAAATGAGGGTGTGTCATAAGTCTATGGCTCACCCTCATTTCTTTTTTATGTTTACTCCCCAAACTCCTCCTTCACATCGAAGCAAGGACAATCCTTGCTGGCGAACTCATTGTGCCCATGAACCGTCGCTTCGGGATATTCCTCCTTCAGCTGCTCAATGAGCGCTTTCAGCGCCGCCTTCTGCTCCGGGGTTCGGGTATCCTTCGGCTTGCCATCCTTGGAAAGACCGCCGATGTAGCATATTCCGATGCTCACGGTGTTGTGACCCTTGCAGTGGGCACCCACCTCTTCTACTGATCTGCCCACGTGGATGCTTCCGTCACGGTAAATCACGAAATGATAACCGATGCAGAAAAAGCCACGCTCACGATGCCAACGGTCGATGTCGGCTACGGTGTAGTCGCGACCTTCTCGGGTCGCACTACAATGAATGATGATTTCCTTGATCTTGCGCATAATATGATAATTTATAATGTACAATGCAGAATTAACTAATAGATACCGCTTGCTAAAATACAGTTAACTATAAAACTTTACCTGGGGAAAAAGCCAGATACTTTAGGGGAATTTCTTCCTCCCCCAAGTCTTTGATATGCAAGTCAATTTGTTTGTTTTCATCAGCTAACTCATTAATCTTCTTGCAAAACTTCTTGAAAAGTTCCTCATCGTAAGCTACAACGCCCGACATTAAAGACTTTCCTATTACAATGCTTCCATGCTTCAATGCAAGCGGACCTAAACCTGCCGTGATATAAGGCTTACCAGCCACCGGAAAAATTCCATGATTTTCCTTATGAATTACGGGCATGGTTTTATACTCCTCGACAATCTCAGTCTTGAATTCCTTCTCTTTCTTATGATGTTTCTTCTTGACGTCCACTTCTATCTTCTTCTTAAACTTGAGAGGTAATGGTAAGATTAGATAATCGCCAGCTGGCAGGTAATTATAAGGATGTTCTACTGTGCCGCTGACAATTACACCATTGATAACCATTGTGCCATCTACACCCCATGGAGTGAAGCGACGGCGAAATATAGTAATATGCATAATGATTAATTTTTTTTAAATTGATAATTGATTTTTGGGGTCATAATCGGTCATTAGGGATTTCAATGAATCAGAAAACCAAAATGACCGAAAATGACCATGACCGGAAATGACCGGATTTAAACTATAGACGATACTTTCTGATAACGCTTGTCAGGCAGAATTCCTATCAAGCCCTGCCGCTTCCAGTTCTTCAACATCTGTCTCACTGTCTCGTTGGTAACACTCGCCCCTTTAATGGAAATGCTCTGCTGCTGTGCCTGCTCGAAGGAGAAGGTTACGTCCAGGCGCTCGAAGATAGAGTCGTTCTTGCCTCGGTGTGAGCGATCATACGTCGTCTGCCCGCAATAGTCTCTCGAAGAGAAAGCGTCCTCAATGCGACTACGGAAGAAGTAGAGCGCATTGTCCAACTGGTAATCTGCAAGAACATTGAACACTGTGAGCATGGTAGGCGTCTGCATCTTGACAATCATTTCCTTCCATAACAGAGGATTCTGCTTCAACAGCTTCTCTGCACCCTGAAAACCATGCTTCTGAATCAACGTCTCTGCCACCTTGCAGAGCAGGATGCAGGTCATCATTCTCATCGTAGTTGGGCAGATACGGAAACGCTGACGGGCTTTCACCTTGTCATCATTCTTCATAGTCTCCAGTCGTATCTGTTCCAGCCACTCCCTACCCTTGGCTTCCAGCTTCGGCAATTCCACCTCGCCTTCCATCAGGGGCAGCAGATGGGCTACTTGAATGATACGGTCGCGCTGGCGTTCAGTGAGCACATACAGATTATCCGTCAACGGAGTAAACGTATTATCCGGAGTTCTTGCCACGGTAATACGGCTCTGAAAACCATCCGTATAGTTATTCACCACACGGTAGAGTGCATCAGGCGTTCCGCACATCACCACATTCCATAACAGCCTGTCTATATGCACATTCACAGCTTCTGCACTTCTTGCCTCACGCTCGTAGCTCGTACCGTCGTAAGCCTGACGGAGCATTACGGAGAAGTCGCTCATCGCCGACTTCCATTTCTGCGCCACGGTGTCAGCTTCAGGTGTAAACGAGAAGGCGTGCTTGCCTTCGGTGTTAGCCAATCTTTCTGCCAGATTCGCCACAGTGTTGTTCAGCGTCAGACATCTTACGGGCAGTTTCGGCTCTTCCGGCTGCTCCTTCTTGTTCTTCGCCGCACGCTTCTTGGCTCTCCATTCATCCTCTTTCTGCTGATACATTTTATCCATATCTTTTATCTCTGAAGTCCAAGCTTCAATCACGGGGTCGATGCTTCCCTTGCCAGAGGCAAAATCACCAGCGATGTAGGAGATGAGGTTCAGTGAGTTCATCTTGCCGTGAACAGACACCTTGACGCCCGTAGCCAGCATTCCGATGGCTGGGCAGATGGCGGTAATCACCGGCATTGCCAGTGCGGGACCCACCGCATCGAGCGAATCCCTTACACCCAGCGGCATTCTGGGCAGGGCGTTGTAATAAAACAGATCGTCCTGGGCATTAGCCTCGTCCAGCGCATTTACCAGTGCATCGCTTCCTTCTAGATTTCCGCCCTTTCCAGCCCCCATCTTCATTCTCTCCTGTCGGATGGCAGCAAGCACATCTTTCAGTCGCTTAGGCATTTGGGTGATTTTCTCGTTTAATGCCGAGTTGATGCAAGCCATCTTCTCCTGCTCAGGAAAACCATCGTAGCAGGGGATGATCTGAGCCATCAGATTGCGGTCGAAGCCACAGATGTGGCGCAGGTTCACCGCAAGCTCGAAGGTCAGCGTGTTACGGTTGGAGCGAACAGGCTCGTGCCCGTCATTATACATCTGCCACCATTTCTGGATGATTTCGGAATACGGGATTCCGAGGTAATCATTGCTGGAGGATGAAGAGGATGATGGAGAGGATGGTGAAGAAGAGGATGATGGAGAAGCAGAAACAGGCTGAGCCTGATTCTTAGAAGAATTCTGAGGATTCTGAGAGTCATGAACGTTCTGAGAATTCTGAGGGGCTTGAACTTTCTGAGGATTCTGATTCGCTTGATTCATCAGAGGGTTCTGAGTCTTCTCCTCCACTTCTTCCAACCAAGGCTTGTAATGCTTGTTCGCCTTATGTGCCCCTGGAGGCAGCTCCTCCTGTCCATACTTTTCACGCTCTTCCAGTACCTTGCCTTCAGCCGCCACGGCAGCCTCCTCATAACTATCATTGAAGAGTTCGGGAGACAAGTAAAGCAAATCATCTGCATCAGCCGAAGTGGTGAAATAAACTCGGTTAATATCGTGAGCCGAAGTATCCATTTCGCACTCCAGCATCTTGGCGATTCTAACCTGATTTTCGAGAATCGTCTTGCCCATTTCTCGCATACACACCGCATGACCACCTTGTCGTGCGCTGCGTTCCAGCATCAGCAATCCATACTTTTCCGGCTCCTGCAGCATCAACTTAGCCGCCTTCTCGAAATCCTGCTTATCGTCCAGATCGAAGCCGAAAGCCCGGCTTGGCAGCTTCATACCCTTCACTACCCCCTGCGGATAATGTCCGGAATAATTAAACTGCACCAGTCTTCGCTTCGCTCCATCGTTTCCTTCGCGAGCCAGTCGCAGATTAGCTTTCTGCTCATAGCTTCCTCGAATCAGTTTATATTCCTCTTGCGAGGTGATGGAGCGGGCAACCTTGTGCCCGTTCTCCACCCTTATTAAATAGCAACTCATTTATGTGTTTCTACTTACTATTATTAAGTTGAACATCCATATATTTTATCGCTTCAACTGATATTCTACCAAAGCATCCGCAGCCTCTTCTGCCTCCTTCACAAGCGTGCTGCCGATATTGATTCCCTCATCGCAGAACACCTTTAAGGTAAGCTGGATGGCTCCATCCTTGGTCTTGCTCACACGACCGTGCGCCAGCTTTCTAATCAGTTCCGACTGCGAACGGATTCGTGGTTTAACCACGAAATCAAAAGTACCATCCGTCAACTGCTGGGCAACGCCCTGTGATCGGAATCCCGGCACCTTCTCTCGTCCTCCATGCTCATTAGGCGCAAAGAGGAAACACTTGCTCTCGTCATAGAAAGCCATACCACCCAGCTGCACGTGCTGGCAACCATTGTTATTCACCTGCTGGTTATTTACCTGCTTATTCTGTCCCTTTTTCATAAAATCTTCAATTAAAATAAGGATGAACGAAAGAAGTGTCGTAAGTTTCAGTTTGCGCAAATTATCTCCGGAGACAATTCTTACTCCACCTATTTCAATTCAAGATTAATTACCTGCCTTGTTTATCAAGCCAAAGCTTTACTTGCCCAGCTTTTCAATATCCGTAACGAGGATATCCTGATAAACCTGACCATTATACTCACGAGCCGTGAATCGGAGCGTAACTGCAACCAGTGCTCCCGGAGCAAACTTACACTGCGCCATATTGCCGAGCATTGCCGCAGCATATTGGTTCTCATACTTGCCACCCATCTCCTGCAACACGATGTTGCACTTCATCATCTGGCCGTTCTCGCTCTTCTGGCTCTGCACAGCGAAAGCCTCGCCCTGCTTCACCACTCTCATAATCTGAGTATTCATAATTATATAATGAAGAAGATGTTTCAAGATCACCAAACCATTTCGGCGTTGTCTTGTTTCTTCGACGCTGCAAAAGTACTGCGAAAAACAAGGCAAAACAATCCTTTTCCCACAACTTCCCCGAAAAACCCGTGATTTTGGGAAAAATCGGGCTTTTCTTGGGAAAAAGTAAGAAGAAAATGAAAAAGGAAGTTAAAAAGTAAAGAAAAGCAAAAAATCACTCCTCTTTCCCCCAAAAAATCCCTCATTTTTTCCCAAGGTTGGGAAAAATCTTGGGAATCTTGGGAAAAATCGGAGGAATCTTGGGAAAAATCACCCCCACAACCAACATTTTAACACTCCAAATATTTATAAATCGAAAAAAATGCTTATTTTTGCACTACAATTCAGTGAAACGTTTTAAAAGGAAATGGATATGAAACGGATAGAAGAACGATATATGAGCTTGCTTACCGATGATGATAGTTTGAAGGCGTATCGTGATGTCAAGAACTCTATAGATACGGCTTTGGAAAAGGGGCGTGAGGAAGGTAAAAACTCGATGGCTATCCAAATAGCAAAAAAGATGTTGGATGCTGGCATGGATATAGAAACAGTTATGCAAATAACAGATTTGTCAAAAAGTGAGATTGAGAAACTAAAATGATTATAGCTTTCACTTCATGTTGATGCTATCTTACAACTAACAAGTGTGATGATAGGGAAACTCTCCCAATCATCACACTTGGAGTTGGGAAACGAGAATAATAATTAATAAGGTGAATAATAATGTCTATGGAATACGGAATCGTGTATTTACTAACAAACCCCGTAATGCCTGGTCTCGTAAAGATCGGAATGACGGCACAGGAAGATATTGATTAGAGAATGAAGGAACTCTATACTACTCTCCAATACCAGTAACATTATTAGGAAGAACAATACTACTAACGAAACCTCGAAAAAGCCCTCGAACGTAGAAACATTCGAGGGCTCTGTATATTAAAGAGTCACTATATCTTTTTCATTTCTCTTTCAAGGGCTGCGTAGTTCCTAAGCACCCTAGCAACTTTATTTCTTAAATTGATGGTATTATCAGCAACCACAAATTCTTCCTTGTCGATAATGTGATTTGACACCAAAATAGAATATGAATTACCCATTTTGAAGAATGAAGACAATTTATTGTTAGGGCTATACATATCCTCTATGGTGAGCTTTGGCGCATCTTCCATACTCTTGCCAGAGTAAGAGGAAATGTGCTTGCTCATCTTATTAAAAGCATGAAAAATGCCGAATGTGACATAAGTCAAGATGACTGCTAAAATCGATATACCTAACATAATTCTAAAGTTTGTTATTATCTATGTTGCAAATATAATAATAAAAAACAGAATATGCAAATTTTTATGTTAAAACTTTGCTTTAACCCTATTGTTTAGGAAGGTGCATCCTCCCATTGCACCTTCCCTTCTCCTTCCTCTCTCAAATATTTCTCATATACCCATCCATTTTCTCCAGCTTATAATACAGCTCCTGGGCGGTATGATAATCGGGATCGGAATCTGCAAGCCACTCATCAAAGGGGCGGTTGTGGTTCATCTGCGTTTCCTGCTTTCTGAACGATTCCACCACGCACCTCTTTTCAACTTCCGGAAACATCAGGTTCATGCGGGCAGCAAAGGCAGACTTGTCCTTATCCTCCTTCACCATGTGGAACGTATATTTCATCAGACACCACACAATGTACCAGTCCTGCTGCTTCGTGATGTTGCCCTTTAGCCAGAACTCCAGCTTCTCCTTCAGCTTGGCTGGATTCACCCAGTTGGCAAAGAACGAATCGCCATGACGCTCATACTCATCAGCCCTGGCTATTTCTACCGCCAACATATCATGCTCACCCTGATACATAAACAGATTTTCAAAATCCACGGGCGAAGCCTCCTCTCTCACAAGCATGTGGACAAGCTCCTCCTCATTCTCCTCATCCTCCACATTATTGAACCAGACTGAACACAGCGTATAATTGTTGTATTTCCCCTCTACTTCACTCATCACTTTCTGTAAGCTCAAAGTGGTAATATCTATTCTTCTCTCTTTCAGATGACGCTTCTGCACCTTGGCTACATGCTCCAGATGAGCAGGTAGCGTATGCTCATCAAAATCTCGCTTCACGTAATGATAAATAATCACAGCCTCCTGGTCGGTGCGGAAAACCCGGGTTCTATACAGGTCGGTAAAGTCATTGTAAATACAGGTAACCGTGGCGACGGTCTTCTCCAAAGCCAACTTCAATCCGGAAGAGATAAAGTTCTTGTAGTGAGACTCGTAGTTCGAGAGGTCAGCACCAGCCGGAGCCTCCTGCTTCTCCCACCGCTTGAAAATATCCTCAGCGCAGGGCATCTGACCATAATCCTCCACATCCAGCAGATAGTCTGCATGCTTTCGGGCGATGGTCTTAATGTCATTCAGCACCTTCTCTAAGATTTCCGTATAGATAGCCATCAGTTCATTATCATAGCTTTTGTAGATGGTAATATAGACTTTCTTATGGAGCTTATGAATATATTTAAGAAAATCTGTCAATTGCTCGGCAAGGTCTTGGTAAATACGATAATAATGAGTAAGACCCTTATGCTTTCCTACATTCCATCGGAAGTCTTCTATAGCATATTGAATCTCCTTACATAAATGTTCAGCCTCTCTTTTAAACTGGACAACATCTTCCATGGTTATAGGAGTGTATTTCTTGGCTCCTGTAGCCTCATCTATAACAAACAGGTCTTCTTCTGATTTGATTTTCAGACGAACCCCGTAACGATTATCGGTTGTGGGTAATTCCTCAGATTCCATTTTGTTTATGTTGTTAAAAATGTAGTTGTTTATGAAAAAGCGGCGTGGGAGTCCCTGTAAGCACCGGTATTCAGGTACCTGCAAGAACCTTCGGCAAGGTACAAACAAGTACAGCCCACGCCGTAGAGGAGTGGACGCCTTGCTGTCACCGTCTTCTTGTCGAATTTCTGAATTTGCAGGTTCTGAATACCGTAGAAGTGTCAGATAATCAGCGTCTATCTTATTATGATTATTATCTATTTACTTTCTGTTTCTTACTAAAAATTTTAAAGGGTTTATACTACGTTTTCTTCATCATCCGCCCAGTGGTCGCATT
>USRA01000073.1 GCA_900557035.1 uncultured Prevotella sp.
TTCATAACCTGCGTACCCGTCGCATCGGAAACAAGATTGCGATAGAAATGCACGTTCGCCTTCCGGGTTCTCTTTCGCTTTATGAGGCACATGAGCATGCTACTCATATCGAAAGAAGATTGAAGCAGCACTTCGGGGCAGATACCCATGTGGGAATCCATCTCGAACCGATTAAAGTGAATGGAAAATATCAGAAACCGAAATAAGAATAATAGATATAACTGGAATAAGAATAACTGAAATAATAGTAAACGAGCCTTGACGGTAGGATGAATCCTCCTTCAAGGCTCGTTTTATTATGTTATTTGATATCCGGTCAGATTACCAGCCAAGATTTACGCTGGCTCCTGCCATAATCCACAAACCTGGCTGCTTAACAGCAGTGAGGTCGTAGTAGCGGTGGCAAGTGATATTATCTGCTTTCACGAAGATATTGTATTTCTTCTCGTCCCACATCAGCTTGCAATCCACCTTGGTGTATGGATGGTAACCATTCATTCTCTGCTGCCATCTTACGCTCCACGATGCTGAAAGCTTGTTCCAGATCTGATGATCCAGGCCGAATACTGCCTTGTGCTTCAGATACTCCAATGCATAGAGTGATTTCAGAATGTTGGTCTCGGTCTTATGATCCTGATAGATGTAAGCATAACCCAACTTGATGCGGGTGATGAAACTGTTTGGTACCAATTCTCTCATGTAGATAGTTGCATCCACGTTGTAGCCCATATTGTTGAGCTTTCCGATGTTCATCACGTGATACTTGCTGTCATTCTGTTCGGTCACGGAAGTCTGAACCCAGTCAATCATGTTGGTGCCGTGCGCATAGAAACCGCTAACGGTTGCAGCAAAACCAGTCTGGCGATACTGGGTTCCCACCTTGAAGGTGGAGTTCTTCTCCGGGTTTAGGTTGATGTCGCCCTGCTGCACCACATTACTTATATATAAGTCGGTGTAGGTAGGCATTCTCAGAGCCTTGTTCCAGGAAGCGTAGAACTTCCAGTTGTCGTTAGGACGATAACTCATATCTACACCAGGATAGAAGCGGAAGTCGTTGTCAAGACCTGTATTCTTGTTTGCCAAGACACCAGCCGACAAGGTGAAGCCGCCGAAGATGAAGTTGTGCTCCAGCATGATGTTGGTGTTGGTGCGCTCACCCTTTCGGGTATATTGACGGTCGGAACCCGAGATGTCCTTATAGTCTTTCTCTGCGAGTTCCTCGCCCAATGCAGTAGAGTAGATGCACTCCTTACTGATGTCGAAACCCACTGCGGTCTTACCCAAAGCCCAAGCCATGTTGGCATTCAGTCCACCGCCATAAACATCGAGGTCGTGATAGTTCTCGCCCGCCTTGGCTCCAGCCATACCACGAATCAACTGATAGTGATCCTTGAATTTGTTATAATAGAATTGAGGCGCAATCTCCCAGGTCTTCTCCTGGTTGTGCAGACTCAGGTTGAGAGAAGCCATACCGTGGTCTGTCTTCTCATATTGGTTGTTGTATTTGGCACTGTAGAAAGTGTTGGCACCGTAGCTCTGGGTAGCAATGCCCAACTGGGCGATGATGTCGAAACGCTGGTCGTAAGAGAAGGAGAGATTGCCGTAGCCCTGTCCCTTCTCGAAGTCGCTGTTCTTCGTGCCGCCATCCGAGCGCTTGTAGCCTCCGCTTACGGAATAAGCCTGAGTCCACTTGCCCGTTTCAAAAGCCGTCTGCACACGTCCCTGTGCTCCGAAACTTCCAAAGCTTCCGCCTTCTACACTTGCAGATACTCCATCATTCTTTGCCTTCTTGGTCACGATATTGATGGCACCATTGAAAGCTGAAGTTCCGAATACGCGCGATGCTGCCCCTTCGAGCACTTCGATGTGGTCGATGTCGGCAAGAGCTACAGGAAAATCAGGAGCATTATGACCAGTCTGTGGATTGGAAATGTTGACGCCATTCAGGAGAATGGTAATCTGGTCGAAGGTTCCACCATTGATGGAGATATCCGTCTGAACACCAAAGCCACCACGCTGACGGACATCCACGCCGGTAGCTAATTTCAATACATCGTTGATAGTCTGCGCAGCCGCACGATGAATATCGTCGCGGGTAATGACAGACACAATCTTAGGTGACTGCTCTACAGTCATCGGCGCACGAGATCCGGTAACGCTCACCGCATCTAGCTCGTAAGCCTTTCCGCCCTTGTAGAGGGTAGAATCAACCTTTGTTCCCTCTGTGCTTACGCCTTCTGCCTTAGCATGGCTCAGGGTAGCAACGCTGAGAGCGCCAACAAGTACCTCTCTTCCCAAAACTGCGAAGAGTGAGTAATTCTTGTTAGAGAATCGGTGGAACTTCAAGCTGTTGCGCTTGTTGAAAATTGTTTTGTACATTAAATAAAATGTTTATAAATGAATAATAAATCGAAGCCGCAAGCCTGCTCGGTTTTCGGCATTCGGGGTGCAAAGGTACTGCCTTTCCTCGAAATGACAAAGCAAAATGTGATTTATTTTTATTCTGCATCTAAAGTTTTAATTTAAATCAAGAGAGGCTGAATTGTTATAAATGGCGAAAAAGGGAAGTTTAAAAAGCATTTTCTTATTGAAACATTTGCTTTTTCAGATTATTCTTGTATCTTTGCAGGTGATATGCGGTGTTCGGTGCTGGGTTGGCATAACTTTTGTTGAATGCTGCAATATTTCATTAATTAAAAATATACAGAGAAAGGAAAAGATAAAATGGAGAAAATCAACGTAAAAGAACTGAATGATAATGTCTTCGAGACTATTGGTAAGGAGTGGATGCTGGTTTGCGCCGGCAACAAGGATAAGTTCAATATGATGACTGCCTCTTGGGGTTGCCTGGGATGGCTCTGGAACAAGCCGGTGGCTGTGGTGTTTATCCGTCCGGAACGCTACACCCACGGCATTATCGAGGAGAATGAATTCATGACCCTCTCTTTCCTCGGCAATAGCGAGGAGGCTCGAAAGATTTATAACTTCTGCGGATCCAAGAGCGGTCGCGATTTGGATAAGGCAAAGGAAACAGGATTGACTCCTGTGGAAACCGATAACGGCAGCATCGCCTTTGAGCAGTCACGACTCACCCTGGAATGCCGCAAACTCTATAAGGACAACATGATGGCAGAAAAATTCCTCGATAAGGATCTTCTGCAGTGGTATGGTGCCAAGGGCGGATTCCACGATGTCTATGTTGTGGAAATTACGAATGCTTATATAAAGTAATCAATAAATATGGCTCAAGAACAGACTGCAATTCGTGAACGCCAGAAGACCAGGCTCAAGGAGCCGGGGCGTTACGTGGTGATGATGTTCAACGATGACTTCACACCGATGGACTTCGTGGTGGAAATCCTCGAAACCATCTTCTTCAAATCGCAGGCAGAGGCAGAGGCGATCATGCTCAAGGTTCACCACGAGGAGAAAGCCGTGGTGGGTACCTATTGCTACGATATCGCCAAGAGTAAGGTAGAGAAGGCGATGGAGAAAGCCCGTACGCAGAAGTATCCGCTGAAGCTCACTTATATGCCAGAATAAAGAATGGAAATTTAGAGGGTATTTGAAGAGAAGCAGGAGAAAAATAAAAGGGTTGATAACCTTTGGATGAAATAAGCCCTTTTGCTTCCCCCCATAATAAAGAAAGGAAAGAATAGAATGGATAGTATGGGATTAACCCGATATATGAGTGTCTTGATGGATGATGCGATGAAGCAGGCTCGGTTTTTCGACCACGAGTTCGTGATGCCGGAGCACATGCTCCTTTCATTGCTCCGCCAATATGCCTTCTGCCAGGCTTTGCAGGAGGAAGGCGTGGATAGCCTCAAGATGCACGAAGACTTGGTGGGGTGGCTCGCCAAGCAGGAACGTGTGCCTGAAAACATCAAGTTCCTGCCAGAACCATCATCACTCTTCAAGACTATGTTTGGAACGGCGTGCGCCCTGGCTGTTGCCGCTGATAGAAAACTTGTGAATGTACCTCATTTCGTGCAGGCGATGTTTGGCTTACAGAATTCTGAAGCTGCTTTCCTGTTGTGCAAGAACGTAGGAGACCGACAGGGTGAGTTCCTGGCGAGCGTGGATAGCTATTATCCGCTGGAAAATGAACCGGGAGATGAAAGCCTGGTGATGGGCGATGGATATGATGAGGACGACTATGATAACGATTATGATGAAGAAGAGGAGGGTAGAAGCCGGCAGCCTCAGGATTGGCATCAGTTGGTTACCTGCATCTCTGATCAGGTAGAGGAGCATAATCCGCTTATCGGCAGAGAGCAGGAACTGGATAGAACCATTCAGGTGCTCTGCCGTGCCGAGAAGAACAATCCGCTTCACATCGGTGAACCGGGTGTAGGTAAGACTGCCCTGGTTTACGGTCTCGCCAAGCTCATCAACGAGAATCAGGTACCTGATCGTCTCAAGGGAGCCCGCATCTATGGTATGGACATGGGACAGATGCTTGCCGGTGCCCAGTATCGTGGCGATTTCGAAAAGCGTATCAAGATGGTGATGGAGGGTGCTGCCAAGGAAGGAAACACCATCATCTACATTGATGAGATTCATAATGTGATAGGTGCTGGTCGTGGTTCTGATGGCGGACCTGATGCTTCCAATATGCTGAAGCGATATCTGGAGGCTGGTGATATCCGATTCATCGGTTCCACCACCTACGAGGAGTTCAACCGCTACATGGCTCAGAGCAAGGGCATCGTGCGCCGCTTCCAGCAGATTGACATCAAGGAACCTACCGAGGAGGAGGCTATCAAGATACTGGAGGGCTTGCAGTATAAATACAATAAGTTCCACAACGTGACTTATCGCAAGGATGCCCTGGAGTATGCCGTTCGTGCCAGTGCCAAATACATCAGCAACCGCTGTCTGCCTGATAAGGCCATCGACCTGATGGATGAGGCGGGTGCTTATCTGGAGGTGCATCCTGTGGAATATCGCCAGCGTTCTTACGTTACCAAGGCGATTATCCAGCAGATTCTTACCAAGGTATGCAAGATAGATGCGGCTGCCATCAAGGATGAAAACAATGACTCTCTGGCTACGCTCCGCCAGCGCATACTCGACAAAATCTACGGACAGGACAAGGCTGTGGATAAGGTGGTTGAGGCTGTGATGATGGCGAAGGCAGGACTGGTGGATGATGACAAGCCGATGGCTTCGCTGCTCTTCGTGGGTCCTACGGGCGTAGGTAAAACCGAGGTGGTTCGTGTCCTGGCAAAGGAACTCGGCATCGAGTTGGTGCGTTTCGATATGAGTGAATACACCGAGAAGCATACCGTGGCTAAACTCATCGGTTCGCCTGCCGGATACGTGGGTTATGAAGATGGCGGTCTCCTGACCGATGCCATCCGCAAGACACCAAACTGCGTGCTCCTGCTCGATGAGATTGAGAAGGCGCATAGCGACATCTACAACATCCTGCTGCAGGTGATGGACTATGCCCGATTGACCGATAACAAGGGTCAGAAGGCAGACTTCCGCAACGTAATCCTCGTGATGACATCAAATGCCGGAGCGCAGTATGCATCCCAGGCAAGTGTAGGTTTCGGCGGTAATGTAACCCGTGGCGAGGCGATGCTGGCACAGGTGAAGAAGACCTTCAAGCCAGAGTTCATCAACCGACTTTCCGACACTGTGGTGTTCAACGATATGGATAAGCACATGGCAGAACTGATTCTTGCCAAGAAGCTTCGTCAGCTCGATGCTAAGTTGGCAGCAAAGGGAGTTTCTATTACGCTTACCGATGCGGCAAGAGAGAAGATTCTGGAGTGGGGCTTTACCAAGGAATATGGAGCCCGCGAGATGGATCGTGTCATCGGCAACCGCCTGAAGCCTATCCTGATGAAGGCTCTGCTCTTCGGCAAGCTCAAGAAGGCAGGCAAGGGCTGCGTAGATTTCGATGGTAAGGAATTGGTGGTTAATTATTAGGAAGCAATGATATTACAGATAGATGAAAATGCGGAAGAGATTTATTTTCCCGATCCGCATTACGGCGATGAAGACGGATGTTTTGCGATAGGTGGCGACTTGAGCATCGACCGCCTGCTGCTGGCTTACAGCAACGGCATCTTTCCCTGGTATAGCTTTCGCGACCAGCCGGAGATTCTCTGGTTCTGTCCGATGAAGCGCTTCGTCATCTTCCCGGACGAAATCCACATCAGTCATTCCATGCGTACCCTACTGAGGAAGAACCGATACAGCGTGGGCATCAACGAAGATTTCGATGCTGTGATTCGTGCCTGCAGCAAGACCAATGGCCGTTACGAGGAAGATGGTGCCTGGTTGGGTGAAAACATCATCCAGGCATTCACCGCCCTTCATGAGCAGGGCTTTGCGGCAAGCGTGGAAGTATGGGATAATGAAACTGGTGAGTTGGTGGGCGGACTTTATGGCGTCACCATCGGTAAGGTTTTCATTGGCGAGAGTATGTTTTCCAAGGTTCCATCAGGCTCTAAGATAGCCCTCATCTTCCTGGCCCGTTATCTGCAGGAGCATGGAGGCAAGATGATAGATTGTCAGCTGGAAACCCCGCATCTCAAGTCGATGGGTGGCAGATATATTTCCTACGAGGAATATATGGAAATCATGAATGAAGAATAATTCCTGCTGAAAGCGAGTAGCGTCTCTATTGTAAAAAGACGACTTTCTTCTTTTGGTGAAAAAATAATAAAGGCTAGGTTCCCGAAACAGGAAAACCTAGCCTTTATTTTTTAGCATTTACTTTTTTCAAAATATTGGTGTGCCGATGCAACCGTTAGGTGCCTGAATATGTAGCATCGCACATACGGTGGCGGCAATATCTGTCATATAGTGAGGCTGGGCGCTCTCGCCGTGCTGGATGCCCCAACCCATAAACAGGCAAGGAATATGGATATCGTATGGATTCCATGCTCCGTGGGTAGTTCCCTTGCTGCTGTAATAATCGTAGTGACCTGGTTTCAGTACAATCTGAACACCTCCGCTGCGCTCACGGTTATAACCGTTAATGGCGCGGAACTTCAGCTCTTCAGGGATGCTCTCGATAGAGGTCTTCTCCATGTCGAAGGCATAGTGCACATCCTTGTCTTTCTTCAATCTATCTACCACTGCCTGCTTGATGGCTGCGTAATCCAAACCAAGTTCTTCGATGATATCTGTGTTGAAGAACACCTGATAGTTCATGATGGTCTTTACGAGGTCCTTGTCGGTATTGAACTTAGCTTTCAGAATCTGATTCAGCTCTTCTACCAATCCCTTTTTGTTCCAGATACCGGCAGGGATTCGCTGATCTTGCAGGAAGGTGGCGTTGTTCACACCTCCGTGGTCGGCGGTGAGGAAGGTGAGATAATTTCCCTTGCCCACGGTCTGGTCGAGATAAGCGAAGAAATCAGCCAAGGCCTTATCAAGTCTAAGATAGCAGTCTTCTGTTTCGATAGCGTTTACGCCCACCTGATGACCGATGTAATCGGTGCTTGAGCAGCTGATGGTCAGCAAATCAGTATCTGTGTTTCTACCCAGATTTTCTCCCTCAATGGCAGCCTTGGCAATATCGAAAGTCAGGTTGCAGCCGAATGGAGTGTTGCGGAGAATCTTGTAGCCATGCTTTTTATATAAGGTAGGCAACTCGAGTGGCAACACAGCCTTCTCGCCTTCTACGATACCGTTCTCATAGTTGTTGTCATCGCTGGTGCTCTCCTTATAGGAATCGATAGGGTAGAGCGTCTCCCATTTCTGTGACAGATACTTGTTGGGCAGTTTCTGCTTGTTGAACTTGTTCACCCACTCTGGCAGTTTTTCCATATAGAATGTGCTGGTGATGAACTTGCCCGATTTATCATCAAACCAGTAAGCACCATTGGCGTGATGACCGGCAGGGAGGATGGAAGCTCTGTCTTTCAAGGCCACGCCCACCACCTTAGAGCGGTTGTTGGTAGCCAGACGGAGTTCATCTCCGATGGTAGTTACCCACAGATTGCGAGGCGACATCTTGCCCGCCTTGCTGTCTGTGCCCACAGGGTTTACGGTGTCGTCGGCGGTACAGTTCACAATCTTTCCATCCTTCACGAAGTTATTGCCAGCGATTCCGTGGATAGAAGGCACGGAGCCGGTCCAGATAGAAGAATGACCGATGGCTGTAACCGAAGGGATGTAAGGAATCTTGCAGTTTTCTACGCTGAATCCTTCGCCGAGCATTCGCTTGAATCCGCCTTCGCCGTAGCGGGCGTAGTAGCGATAGAGATAATCCCATCGC
>USRA01000074.1 GCA_900557035.1 uncultured Prevotella sp.
TTGGATACATAGCCATTAAATGCCTTGTCATCCGAAGTTTTGCCATCCGGAGTCTTGCTAACTTGCATCTTAAACTTGTAAGTGATGCTGGCTCCCTTTACGCTCTTGGTATACGGCATCAGCGTCATTGCCGATACGCTTTTGCCCATGAATGGAATCTCTGTCCATTTTGTCTCGGCAGCATCCGTCTTGCTGCTGTAGTAGGGAGCTTCGATTTCTACCATGCCGTTGTTTTCGCTGATAATCACTCCATTCTTGGAGGTAACCCGGAAGAGCTCCGGACAGGTATCTTTCTCAAAGTCATCGTTCCATGAAGTGTAGCCGATATGCTTCTGCGTCATCATGCCGTTCCATTTGCCGCCCGACATCTTGTGGTTGTAATCGTGACATATAAGGGAATCGCGCTTGAAGAAGCGTTCGCATTCATCAGCCCAGATGTTCGCCTTCGGATTGTTCTGCTTGTAGAGAGCATGGTTCATTGCCTGGGCAAAGTACATCTGATGCAGATTGCTCATCAGCTCGATAGGGAAGAGGATAATCTGGCGATAGGCATCGTGATAGGCTGCAGGCAGACTGTTGTACTGGCGCAGCGCATCAGCCTCGAGCTGGAGATACTGGTTCACCACCTCCTGCCATTCGCCGTTCTCCAGACTGTAGGTGTTGCGGTTGAGCATCTCCGGAGTGCAGCGGCCGTTGTACTTGCATGCGAGGTTCAGGATGCGTGCCGCTTCGTCAGCCTGCGGTTCTCCGAACTGCTGGGCGCACCAGTCGCGGGTGTGGCGGGTGATGTTGTTCACCGAGTATTTATGAGGATTCCAAGCCATGTCCATAAACTGGCTGATAGGATATTCCATCGGCTTGAGGTCGCCCACGTTGAGAATCCAGAGGCGGTCAATTCCGTTCTCGTAGGCTAGGGTGAGCTGTTCCCAAGGATTCTGCACAGGAGTTACGTTGAGCATCTTAGAGTTTCTTGGTGCACCTACATAGTCCACGTGATAATACAATCCCCATCCGCCCTTGTGCTTGCGTTCCTGGGCATTCGGCACACGGCGCACGTTGCCCCAGTTGTCATCGCAGAGCAGCAGGGTTACATCGTCGGGCACTTTCATTCCTTTGTCGTAGTAATCCAGCACCTCTTTATATAGTGCCCATACCTGAGGTGTTTCGCTAGCCTTCCTGCCGGTTACGTCGGCAATGATTTTGCGCTGGTCGTTGATGATGTTAGTCATCAGTTTGGTATCAGCCTCTGCGCTCATCGCCTCATCGCCGTCGCCACGCATACCGATGGTTACGATCTGTTCGGTTCCCTTCATGCGCTCTATTCCCTCACGGAAGAATTTCTGCAGGTTAGCCTTGTTCTTCTGATAGTTCCAAGGTCCCCATCCCTTTCGGTTGCGGGCGTATTCCTGATGGTTGCGCGCCATCGGCTCATGATGGGAGGTGCTCATCACCACGCCCATTTCGTCTGCCGTCTTCTCGTTCTCTGCATCGTCGGCATAGAACGCCCAGCCCCACATGGCTGGCCACATCATGTTGCCCCTGAGGCGCAGTATAAGCTCGAACACGCGCTGATAGAACCGGTGGTCGCCATACTCGGTGCCGTAGGTGTTCTTTACCCACGAGATGAGACAAGGTGCCTCATCGTTGAGGAAAATGCCACGATAGCGAACGGCTGGTTCACCATCGCTGTAGGTTCCACGGTTCACGAAGATGGAGTCGTGGTGCTCTACGGGCACGTCGGCCCAGTCGTACCAAGGCGAAACGCCCATCTGTTGGGAGAGTTCGTAGATGCCGTAGATGGTTCCCCGACGGTCGCTGCCGGCGATGACGAGCTGGTTGTTTACCACGGTGATGATGGATTTCTCGCGTTTGCCCTTGAGTAGATTTCCGTTGATGCGTTTCTGTTTGATGAGCTGGTCGATGGCAGCAGAATGTCCGATGGTTCCCACGAGGATGGTTGCCTTCTGGTTGGAGGTGATGGTGGCTTGGGAGCCGCTCACCTTGCTGATGTCCTTGACCAGTGCATTGGCAGCATAGCTCACGCCACGGCAGTCGTTGGCATCCATATAGATTTCTACCTTGTCGTTACTGTTGATGAGCAGGTCGCCCTGCTGGAAACTGACGAATCTCTCTGCTGCGCTCATGCTCATGGCAGAGAGGAGTGCAGCGGAAGCTAAAAATGCTTTCTTGATATTATTAAGTCTCATATAAAAATATATGTTTATGTATTTGTTGTTTGATGGCTGCAAAGGTAGGAATATTCTTCGTATTTTCCTTTGGCAAATGTAACCTTTCCTTTATTATTTGATTCATTTTGGCTTTCCATGCGGTTTCTGTACGTCTTTTTCCCTAAATGTTTTGTGTTTTCAGAGAAAAGTATTAATTTTGCATCATAAAATAAGATAGAAAAATATGATAGACAAACCGACGATAGCACGTATCATGGACTCCACCAAGATAGAGGAGGTGGTGTCTGAATTCGTCACGCTCAAAAAGCGTGGCATCAACTATGTCGGCTTGTGTCCTTTCCATAACGATTCCCATCCATCGTTCTCCGTTTCGCCAACCCGAGGCATTTGCCGCTGCTTTACCTGCGGAAAGGGCGGCAACGCCATCAACTTCCTGATGGAGCTGGAGCAGATGACCTATCCTGAGGTTCTGAGATGGCTGGCTAACAAATACCATATCGAGATTCAGGAACGCGAGATGACCAACGAGGAGAAGCAGCGAGAAAGCGAACGCGAATCGATGTTCATCGTGAATGAATGGGCGGCGAAATACTTCCAGGATATCCTGCAGAATGATGTGGATGGTAGAGCCATCGGCATGCAGTATTTCAGAAGCCGAGGATTCAGAGACGATATCATCCGGAAATTCCAGCTGGGATTCGCCCTGAACCAGCGCACGGCGCTCTTCGATGAGGCGGTGAAGAAAGGATATCAGCCGAAATACCTGGTGGATACCGGTCTCTGCTTCAAGGTGGACAAGGAGGAAGCGGGCAACAAGAGCGGACAGGATAAGTATCTGGACCGATTCTCGGGACGCGCCATCTTCCCGTGGCTGAGTGTGAGCGGAAAGGTGGTGGCTTTCGGCGGACGTGTGCTGGATACCCGTACCAAGGGTGTGAACCAGAAATACGTGAACTCGCCCGACAGTATAATCTACCACAAGGAGCGGGAACTCTACGGACTGTATCAGGCAAAGAAGGCCATCGCCAAGGAAGACTGCGTGTATATGGTGGAGGGATATACGGATGTAATCTCCATGCACCAGTGCGGCATCGAAAACGTGGTGGCTAACTCGGGTACGGCGCTGAGCATTCATCAGATCAGACTGCTCCACCGATTCACCAGCAACATCGTATTGCTCTACGACGGCGATGCTGCGGGTGTGCATGCGGCGCTGCGAGGTACTGACATGCTGCTGGAGGAGGAGATGAACGTGAAGGTGCTCTTCCTGCCGGATGGAAACGACCCGGACAGCTTTGCCCGAAGCCATACCGCTGCCGATTTCAGAAAATACATAGAGGAAAACCAGAAGGATTTCATACAGTTTAAGACCGACCTCTCGCTGAACGGCGTGACCGATCCGGTGAAGAGAAGCCAGGCTATCAACAGCATCGTGGAGAGCATCTCGAAGATCAAGAACCAGATTACCCGAGCCTCTTATATCACCGACTGCGCCCACCGACTGGGCGTGAACGAGGCGATTATCGTGAATGCGCTGAACAACTTTGTGAGAAACGGCATGAGCGAGCAGGTGAAGGCAGAACGGCGCGCGGCTGGACTGAAAGACCCGAAGGCTACTGCCCCACAGCAGGGAATGCAGGCTGCCATGAGGGGCGTGACGCCGCTGGACAAGCTGCTGGAAGTGGAAGACCTGCTGGTGAAGCTCATCGTACACCATGGAGAAAAGCATATCGTGGTGAAGGATGTGGAGGGCAATGATATTGAACTGCCGATAGCACAATATATCTATCTGGATATGTCGGGCGATGATTTCAGATTTCATAACGAGCTTTATAACAAAATCTTGCAGGAAACGCTGGAGCATCTGGAGGATGAGAACTTCGTGGCGGAAAACTATTTTGCCAACCATCCGGATCCGGAGGTGAGTAGGATTGCCAGTCTGCCGACGGGAGACCAGGAGGTTTCTACGGTGAGTCTGCAGCTGAAGCTGAACGCTGAGAAGCTGCGCCAGTTTGTCTTCAAGGATCTGCTGAGCTTCCGCACACATTATATTGCACAGCGACTGATTGAGGTGCAGCAGGAGTTTGCCAGAAATCCTACGAACAGGGAGCTGGTGGAGGAGTTTATGAAACTGAAGAAGATGAACTCGCTGCTTGCCAGTCAGACCAACTCGGTATTCAACTAGGATATTCTGATATCCCGGAAACTGGAAAAAGAGAATAATAAAAAATGCGTAAGGTATGATATATATTCATTGGATTTATCTCTTGCTTTATATGGCGATCATGATTCCCGCTATCATCACCGTCTTGATGGACAACCGACAGCCCGCCAAGACGATGGCGTGGATTCTTGTGCTTGCCTTCATGCCTTTCGTGGGAATCATCTTCTATATCTTCTTCGGGCAGAACACGAGAAAGGAACGGCTGATCAGCGATAGAAGCATGGACCAGTTGACCAAGCGATCGATGCTGGAGTTTGCCGAGCAGGAGAATCTGCATATCCCAGCCAACAACAAGCCGCTGATGAATCTCTTTACCAATCAGAACTGGGCATTCCCGTTTAAGGACAATCAGGTGGATATCTTTACTGATGGTTATGAATTCATCTTCTCCTTATTATATAATATAGGTAAGGCTCAGCATCACATCCATCTCGATACCTACATCTTCGAGGATGATGCCCTGGGCTATCTGGTGGCTGATGCCCTGATAGACAAGGCGGAACAGGGAGTGGAAATCAGACTGATATACGATGACGTGGGCTGCTGGAAGGTGAAGGATGCCTTCTTTGAGCGCATGAGGGAAGCGGGCATCGATGTGCATTCGTTCATGCCGGTAAGGTTTCCTGCGTTTACCAGCAAGGTGAACTACCGCAATCACCGCAAGATATGCGTGATAGACGGTAGGGTAGGATTCATCGGGGGCATGAACATCGCCAAGCGCTATGTGAAGGGCACAGGAAAACAGAAGTGGCGCGATACGCATCTGAGAATAGAGGGCGGAGGCGTGTATGCCCTGCAGCGTGCTTTTCTGATAGACTGGTATTTTGTGGATCGCACCTTGGTGTCAAACCGACAGTATTATCCGCCGGTGGATTCGAAGATCAGGAATAATTGTCTGGTCCAGGTAGTAACGAGCAGTCCGATAGCTCCATGGCCTGATATTATGCAGGGATATGTGCGCATTCTGCTCCAGGCGCAGAAGTATGTGTATATGGAGACGCCTTATTTCCTGCCTACCGAGCCTGTACTCTTTGCGATGCGCACGGCGGCGCTGGCTGGAGTGGATATCCGGTTGCTGATGCCTAGACATTCAGATGCCAGGATGGTGGAGTGGGCTTCGCGCTCTTATCTGATGGAGGCGATAGAGGCTGGTGTGAAGGTTTATCTCTATACGGGTGGATTCAATCACAGCAAGTTGCTGGTGAGCGATGACAACCTCTGTACCGTGGGCAGCACGAATGTGGATTTCCGGAGTTTCGAGAATAATTTCGAGGCGAATGCCTTCTTCTATGATGAGGAAATGGCGCAGAGAATCAAGCGGATTTATCTGAAGGATGAATCCAGCAGTATTCTGGTGGATGATGTGGCGTATTTCGTAAGGCGCCCGTTCCTGAAAAGATTGTTCGAGAGTATTGTAAGATTGCTTTCTCCGCTGCTGTAATGTGTACGGTTGGCTATGTGTTTAAAGCTTTTGCCATCAAAGGGCAAAAGCTTTAAAACAATCACTTGATTTTATCTGAATATCGAGAAGTTTACGCTTCCGTAACTTCTGTGTTCCAGGAATCGGGGATGGTCGGAGAAATCGTAGTTCTTGCCATGCTCGAAAACGAAGATGCCCTCTTCGTTGAGAAGGTCGCCATTGAGTACGAGGTCTGGAATCTCGGGAAGCTTCTCCAGCGCGTATGGCGGATCGGCAAAGATGAAATCGAATTTCTGCTTGCACGTTCTCAAGAAGCGGAATACATCGCCACGAATCAGAAGATCCTTGTCTTCGCCCAGTTTCTTGAAACACTCGCGGATGAAGTTGGCATGGTCGCGGTCGGCCTCTACGCTGATAACTCGGCTGCATCCGCGGGATACCAGTTCCAGCGAGATGCTGCCTGTGCCGGCAAAGAGGTCGAGGGCTGTGGTATCCTCGAAATCGATGTAATTCTGCAAAACATTAAAGATGTTCTCTTTTGCGAAATCTGTAGTTGGTCGCGCCTTGAACGAACGTGGTATGTCGAAGTGGCGACCCTTATATTGTCCTGTTATGATTCTCATAATTAATTTTTAACTATCAACTTTTAACTATCAACTTTTTAACTCTCAACTTTTGACTCTCAATCTTTTAACTCTCAACTCCTATTTGCTTAAGTAGAGCGTCAGCAGATCGAAAGGCATTCCCTTGATTTCTGTGATGGGCGCACGATTGAACTCGGCACTCGGATTCAGGAGGAAGGTCTTCTTGACATAGAGCTTGGCATTGTAGAGGAACCAATCCTTATCCGGAATATCGCCCGAAATATGCAGCTCATCCTGCATCTGCTGCAATCCCAGCTGCTTCCATACGAAGAGGATGAAGTAGAGTGCATCCTTGGCATGATTTGCCTGGAAGGAATTGTAGAACTTGAATCTGTTTTTCTCGAAACAGAAGATATCCACCTTCTTGTCGTGGAAATATGCATAGAGCTTGTGGTAGATACCCGTGAAGCTGCGCTTGTGCAGATAGTTCCACATCGGCTGCATGATAGGTGTGAAGCGCACATCCTGGAAGTTGTCTTCTATCACCATCTTCAGATCCTTGTTGATTGGGAAAACGGCCACCACATTCAGATTCGGCTGCACCCTGTAGAGAATGGCATCGCTGTGGCTGCCCGTGAAGGCATGCTGATAGAGCACGGTGAGGTCTTCCTCGTGGAATTCCTCGATAGGTACCAGCAGGATAGGCGTATCGATATAGACACGCACCTTCTGATAGCCGCGCTGCAGGAGATCGCTTTCGCCGAAAGCCTGTCTGAGGTTGGCAGCTATCGATACACCGCTTTTCACGGTGTACGGTTCGTATATCAACTGGTGCTCGGCTTCGCGATCTACAACCGAGAAGCTGAGTGTATTCTTGCTCACACGGATGGTGAGTCGTGCTTGCTGTGTTCTTTTTTTACCAATTACTTGCATTGTCGTTGTCTTTGGTGATGTCTCCGATCTTTAATCCAGGGAAGTTACCGGCATCGGAAGCTTTTTCTGTTACCTGTTGAATCGCCTCCTCGTTGAGACCATCGAGATAGTCTTCATAGGTGGCTCCACATTCCATCAGCGGAATCTGCTTTCCGCTTTTATGGATAATGGTAGTGGCGGCGAGCGAGAATTTCCTGCCATCGGAATAAGGGATGAGGGTATCCTCTGTCTTGAGATACTTCGCCTTGACGAGGACTGCGAAATCGCCGGTATAGACTCCGTATTTCGCTCTGTATCTTTCTTCGGCAGAACGGATGAGCATCAGTTTCTCCTTCACCTCAGCTTCGCGGCTCGCCATCTGTTTCTCGAAGATGAGAGGCTGGCTGATGCTGAGGACGCAAAGCAGCATCATGATAATGACGCAGGCGCCCAGAATGGCATTATTGTTTATTTTTCTTAATTTCATTCTCATTTCAAAAAGTATTAGTACTTTTGCATTGCAAAGATAATGCAAACGAGCGCAATGTAAGCTTGCTTACAGATTGCCGAGTGCAGCTTATCTTCTGCAAAGATA
>USRA01000075.1 GCA_900557035.1 uncultured Prevotella sp.
TAGACCGATTGGCAGGGTTAAATATGCGCTAAACTAATTCCGCCAACAGGTTTATCTCTACAATTGTATCTCCGTGCTTTTCAACGAACAGAAGAGATTCAGGGAAGCCATAGAGTACTCCGACAAGGCTGAATCTAAAGCTATTGCTATCAACGATACAATCGAACGACTGTCTGCCCATGCCAATAAAGGTGCTATCCTGATGCGACAGGGAAATTACCGGAAAAGCGTCAATAGCCTTACTTCGATGTGGAATATGGTAAAGCAGACCAATTATAATGTGTTGACCCTCAAATATCTTTCTCCGTTGCTCAAGTCGTACTTGCAACTGGGTAAGGCCGATTCCGTCGCCTTCTATCTCACTTACGCCAATGAAGCCTGCCGTAATCTGGCACCAACGAGCAATGGGGTGCTAGGCATATTGGAAATCAAGGCCGACTTGCTGGGGCTACAGAAGAAATACGCTGAGCAATGGTTACTTCTGGACAGCATCGGCAGGTTGGCGGGTACCAATCTGACGATGCCTAAAGACAAGCTTCTCGCCACACAGGCCAGATGCCTCAATAATATGGGTAAATACACTCTGGCATACCAGGAAATGCAAAAGGCATACATGAAAAGTGACTCCCTCAAGCAGAGTGACATCGACAAGCAGTTGAGTGAATTCAACATCAAGTACAAGACCTTGGAAAAAGAAATGTTGATAGAAAAGATGAACCACGAACAGAGCTTGCTCTATATCCGCATCTTATGGCTCATCCTGGCACTCATCATATTGTTGATAGCCATTCTTGTCATCCTATACCGCAGGAAACTCGACAGGCAGAGAGCCGAATTGTCGGAAAAGACATCCTATATCAATGGTGTGGAGAATGAGCGCAAGCGTCTGGCCAAGGAATTGCATGATGGAATATGCAACGATATTCTGGCGGTGAATATCATGATGCAGACCAATAAGGAGGAAGCAGAAAGATTGCTTAAAAACGTGGGACATGATGTACGCCGTCTTTCACATGAGCTGATACCACCTAGGTTTGACAACACTTCGCTTGCGGAGCTGATAGAAAGCTTCTGTCAATCGGTAACAGCCGAAAACGGAACCATCGTCAAGCCATTCATCAGTACCTCTTTCAATGCGCAGAATCTCCCGGACGGCAAGGCGATAGAGATCTACCGCATCATCCAGGAATGCGTATCCAATGCCATCAAATATGGATACAGCAAGATGATAAACGTCACGCTGGATACCTGTGGAAAGCAGGGGAGCATATCCATCATCAACGATCTGTCACCACTTCACCCTATCTGCCAGAGCAAGCCAGGCATCGGCAAAGATACTCTGAAGATGAGAGCAGATGCTCTGCAGGCAGAACTCGATATAAGAAATGATGGAGAAGAGTATCTGGTAGAACTCAAGTTTCAACTATAATCTGCGAGCAAAGGCTTGCGAAAAATTACGCTTAAAAATGTATTATCATGGAAAAGAGCAAAAGCATCCTTATTGTAGATGACCATCCTGTCGTCTTGGTTGGTTTGAGGGCACTCATCCTGCAAGATGGTGTCTATAAAAATGTACAGACCGCCTCTAGCCTCCTATCTGCCAGGGATATCATCAACAGGGAGAATATCGATACCGCTATCATCGACTTGGAAGTGAGTAATGAGAATGGTCTGCTGCTTGTCAAGCTGCTTCACCATAAGCATCCCAAGACCAAGATCATTGTCTATACGATGCACGAAGAAATCTGGACGATACGCCAACTGATGGACGAGGATGTAGATGCCATAGTTTTGAAAGGTGATGACCCGCAGGAACTTCTTACTGCTCTGCACAAGATAGAAGAAGGAAAGGGGTATTATAGTCAACAGTTTTTCAGACTGATCAATCAGCAGAATGTCGAGCAAGTCAATCTCTCTAATAGAGAACTCGAAGTCTTGGAGCACATAGCCGAGGGACATTCCACCAATACCATCGCCCGGAAGTTGAACATCAGCAACAATACCGTAGAATTTCACCGCCACAACTTGATGAGCAAACTGCAAGCAAGCAATGTGGCAAATATGGTGAAAAAGGCGATGCAGATGGGGTTGGCGTTCATCAAGCATTGAAAACAATCTTATTTTTCAAATAAAAAGACTAATTAGTAAACTGATGACTTTTCCTCGTACAAGTATAAAAACTTCTAATTTTAACAAAAATATAACGCATAATTTGTTGGGTATTCATAAAAAAATGGTAATTTTGCAACCAGCAATTGAATACAAAATCAATATTAAAAATAAAGAACTATGATTAGATTAAATGTGTTTTTTGAGAAGAAGGAGGAGGTAAAGGTTGAGGAAATCAACGCTTTATGCAAGGAACTGGTAGAGAAGTCTTTGAAGGACCATGGCAATATTGCCTATGACTATTTCACCAGTGGAACTCGCAATGGTGTGATGATGATCTGCGAAACATGGGAGAACGAGGAGGTTCTGAAAGCTCACATGGCTTCTGAGCATTTCACCACATTGGTTCCAAAGATTGAAGCTCTTACCAAGAACGGCTTGAAACTGGAGCAGTTCACATTCTAAATCTTTTCAGACATCAGCCAGTGGTGATACATTTTCTTCTTCATCACCGGCTGATGTTCTCATTATTATTATATAGTTTTATTTTACTTCTGTGAGCTTACCCGTCTGGGAATCGATGATATAACCATGCAGATTGACATCCTTTGGTACAAGAGGGTGAGTACGGATGGTATCAATCGTATTTCTTACAGAATCCTCGGTGTCGTGGAAGCCCTCCAGCCAATGGTCTAGGTCGATGCCGCAAAGTCCGATGGTGTCGATGACATCCTGATGGATGCCGCGCTTGAGCATCAATTCCTTCATCTCCTGTCCGTTCATGTGGCAGGCACCGCAGTTGGAGTGGGCAATGACCATGATTTCCTCTACACCCAGTTCGTAAATGGCAACCAGGAGGCTGCGCATGGCGGAGTCGAATGGACTGATAACCAGTCCGCCGGCATTCTTGATGAGCTTGGCATCTCCATTCTTCAATCCCAAGGCTGCTGGCAGAAGCTCTGTCAGGCGGGTATCCATACAGGAAAGGATGGCAAGCTTCTTGTCTGGGTATTTGCTCGTAAGATACTTTTTGTAACCTTTGTTGGCTACGAATTCCTCGTTATACTTGATAATTTCTTCTATAATCATAGTAGTGCAAATGAAATGTGAAACGAATTTTTTTCCTATTTTTCTGGGGTAGGCTTGAGATAAGCCATGAATTTCTCCGGCTGATAGTTGAGAATCAGTTCTTCTGGGAACTCAGCTTTCTCTACCAGAGGCATGATGTTGCTGTAGTCGGCAATCATGGTAGAGAAGTGGGCATCACTTCCAAAGATGACAGGGGTCTCGTACTTCTTGGCAAGTTCCAGCAGTTCCAGATTATTGGGAGCTGCTATCGTCTTGTGACGGATGGGAGCCATGGAGTGATTGTTGATTTCCAGCAGGGTATGCGTCTCCTTGGAAACCTTCATCAGGGCCTCGAAATCCAGTTCTGCCGTTCCATCTCCTGGATGGGAGATAATCTGCACGAATGGATTGCGCATGGCATTGATGACACCCTGCGTGTTCTCTTCCTTGGTTCCTCCCTGCCAGCAAAGGCTATGAATGCCAGCGATTCGGATATCAAGTATGTGCCAGTAGTCCTCATCGAGGTCAATATCGCCTTGGGTATTGAGGATGTTGAGTTCTGCTCCCAGCATCAGCCTGATTCCATAGAGCTGACGGGGAACGCAATGCAGGTTTCTGAAATAGATGGGATCACAGGTGCCCGGGATGTGAGGTCCGTGCTCTGTGATTCCCAGTATTTCCAACCCCTTTTCTTTTGCAGCCATGGTCATTTCCTGCAAACTGCTGAAGGCATGACCTGATGCTATAGAATGTGTATGAACGTCTAATAATGTTTTCATACTGCAAAGGTACGGTTTTTATCTGAATGACGCAAGAAAAAAAGGAAAAAACGTGTTGGATGTGACAGATGAATTGTCTTAGTAAATTTTCGGTTGTGTTACTAATGTATAAAAGTTGCTGGAATATTTGGGAATTAATAGAAAAAGCACTATTAATCAAAATGAAAAATGAAGTATGACATATTTGAATCAATATCACAAAGAAAGCACGGAGAGAATGCTTCGCAAGTTGGCAGAATGGAAGAAGTCACCGACTTCCTCTTCAGAAGCTGCGCAAACAATGAAACGGAATCTTGCTCTAGCTCTGAGTATGGAAGCAACTTATATGGCGAACAAAGCTATGTAGAAAAATATGCCAAAGAGAATAATTGTTGGTATTCTATAGAAGATGTTTTCAATCTAGGAACGCCAGGACCATCTGGGAGCGAAAATGATACTTATGTAGATAAGGAAGGTGGCGTAGTTTATAAGATGAATAATTTAATTCATACAGGAAGTTTCTATAAATTATTTAAAAGACTATTGATACATAATAGTTTGTTCCCGCAAACCGCTTACTTTCTTGTAGGTTTTACTAGATATGAAGGAAGAACGATTTATCCATTATCGTGAACCAGGTGACGGGGCATACCCCCAAGACCATCATCGACCAATACGTGATTCTGCAACTCAAGATGCATCTTAAGCGAACCACGCAAAGCATCAAGGAGATGGCTTGGGAGTTTCATTTTGCCGACGTCAGTTTCTTCTGCCGCTATTTCAAGAAGCATACAGGTCTGACACCGCAGCAGATCAGGGCATAAAAGGTAAGGAGCGTGCTAGAAACCTAGTTCCAGCACGTGCTGTAAGCAATCTGCAATAACCTTCAATTTCTTCCTGATTTCTGCTTCTCCATTCTCATGGATGTGTTCTGGTGATAGTGCCTTCAGTTCTTCCAGGCAATTCATTTGCATCATACTGGCAATCGGCAGGAGCTTGTGAGCAGCTTTCCCAATTTTCTCTGTAGATAAGGAATTCTCTCTTATGGCTTCTTTCAAATTCTTTAGATGTTCGGCAAGTTCCTGCTTCACGGTGTTGAGAATCTCCTTGGCTGCTTCTTCATCGCCATCGGCAAAATCCAGAAGAGCGTCAAAGTGAGATCTTGCTTCCTTCTGAGATTTGGATTCCTTCTGGGATATTGCTTCCTTCTGAGATATTGCTTCCTGCTGAGATTTGAATTCCTGCTGAAGCAGAGAATCCGGCTGCGGTTGAGACTTTGACGGAAAATCTATTCCCAAGATAGCAGATAACTTCTCCATGCTGAATGGCTTGAACAGGCAATCATCGAAGCCTGCTTTCAGGAGCTGTCCCAAGATGCTTGTGTCGTGAGCTGTCATCGCTACTACCATCATCTTGGTATGGTTGATGTGGGCAATCATATCCATGCCGTTCATCTCCGGCATTTCGATATCCATCAGCATCAGGGATGGCTGCTCGTTATGCAGCGTGGTGAGGGCATCCATCACATGGTTGCAGGCGAATACCTGCCAGGTGTCGCCTACGATGCGGCGCAGCATTTCCTGGAGAAGCTGGAGCTGCAGCTTGTCATCATCTAGAATCAGAATCTTGTGGTTGGCAAATTCCGGCTTCTTCTTTATATCAGTAACCTGATGGCTGCCAGAATTCTGTCCTTCCTTATCTTGAGCAGAATCGGGAGAAGGATCATGCTTAATTTCTGATGGTGCCATTTTCTGAGACTCCTCCTTTGGTGCTGGCTTGATAGGGATGGTGACGATGAATGTAGAACCTTTGCCCAGGGTAGAGTGGAGGATGATTTCTCCACCAAGCAGCGAAACCAGTTCCTGGGTGATGGACAATCCCAAACCGGTACCCTCGATGCCCTGGGCGCTCTTCAATCTCGTAAACGCCTGGAACACCTTCTGTTTCTCCTCATCGGTCATTCCCTTTCCCGTATCCTTTACGCTCAGGGTAAGCGTAGGCTTGCCCAGAATTTCTGAAACCTGTGCCTGGATGGTAACGCTGCCCCGGTCAGTATATTTGATGGCGTTGCTTACCAGATTATCCAATATCTGACGAATGCGGAAGGCATCAGCACGGAAGTACTCCATCCCCTTCATCTTGCATTCGAATGAAATCTCCAATCCTTTCTCTTCTGCCCGCAATTTCATTCCCTCTACCGATTCTGCTACCAGTTGTGCCGGTGAGAAAGAGGTAGGATGAACCTTCATCAGTCCGTTCTCCAACTGATGATAATCGAGCAGCGAGGCAACGAGATGTGAAAGATGAGCGGCAGAGTTCTTGATGTTCTGGAGGCATTCGAGGCCCTGAGGATTGCTGACGTAATCTTTCATCAGATCGATGAAGCCCGAGATAGAGGCAGCTGGCGCCTTGATATCGTGGGTGATGGTGAGGAGCAGGCGCTCGCGCTGGTTCATGATACGCTGGATTTCCTCGTTGGCAGCCTCCAGGTTTTCCCTGTAGATACGCTCCTTTCTGGCATCGCGCCAGATAAACCAGATCATGATGCCGATGGCAAAGAAGGCTACGATGGCGAGCAGTTCCATCTGCCACAACAGATGCTTTCTTGCTTCCATCGCCTTCTTGATAGCTTCCTGCATGTTGTCATTTTCACGCTGGTGCACATCGCTCAGATGTTTGGCGGAGCGCAGGGCGAGTTTGGCACTCACCATCTTCAGCTCTTCCATCTCCTTGTTGATAATCTGCTTGTGGTCTTGTGTTGCCACTTTCTCCTTTTTGTCTATCTGGTCGAGGATGGTCGCTACGTTTTCCGCCACGTTGACTGGGGTGGTAACAGAATCGATGACAGCCCGGTTGCTGTCCTGTCTTACGCTCAGGGTCTCGGCGTGCTCCTTCTTGAAGGCATCGGCGAGTCGGCGGAAGAATCCCCTTCGGGTCTTCAATACCTCTACCGTAGTCTTCTTCGCCTCGTGGGTTTGAGGTGCCTTGGAGTGAACCAGTATGGAATCCTTTCCCGTATTCAGATTCTTCACCTTATTCTGCAGATAGTTTTGGGTAGGTCTTCCTGCCATGGCATCAGACAGTTGCTTCAGGTTTCTCTGCTCCTCTTTGAGCAGAGAAGAGATGGTACTATCGGCGGCACCCCTTTTTTGGATATACTCGCGCGAAGCTTCATTGATGGCATTGATGCTCTTGGTGTTGCTATACACCAGACTGATTGCCAGAATCATGATAATGGCAATGGTGCTGTATCCGAGGGCTACCTTGAGTGGAATATTGTTCTTGTGCATGAGAAATCGTTTAAAATGATGAGCAGACTGATATCTTGCTCGATAGATATTTGTTTGCAAAGTTAATGCAAAAAAATGATATTAGAAAACAAAAGGGCTAAAAACAAGTCAGGAGACCAATGAATTCTATCATTAGTCTCCTGCCTGATTGAAAGCGACGCGTAATTACTAGTGTTATTCTATCTTTTCCTCTGTTAATTACTATTTTTTAAAGGTGATATTACTCTGCTACAGTAGAATCTGTTGCTGTAGAGTCTGCTGGAGTCTCTGCTGGAGTTTCAGCTGGTGTCTCTGCAGGAGTCTCTTTCTCTACTGTTGTGTCTGCTGGAGCAGCTGGTTCTGCTGGAGCTACTGTGTCAACTGGAGCTGCTGATGATACACTTGCCATCTTGTTGCTGGCGAATACATTGCTAACTGAAACCATAACCATAGCAGCGATAGCTGCGAAAACTAACTTCTTCATAATCTTTTGTTTTTTATTGTGAATATTATATTTATCCTTAATTCCGCAACACTATAGTTTAACATTATTTATAAGTGCCTGAGCAA
>USRA01000076.1 GCA_900557035.1 uncultured Prevotella sp.
CTGTAACATTTACCAATGAAAGTGCAAGCATCATAGCTGCGCTCTTTCCATTTAAAAAGTTGTTCATACTTTAAATGTTTAATTTGTTAGCGTTAATGTTTTGATTTCTGCTGCAAAAATACATAAAGGTCTGAACAGCGGCTTAAAAAATCATTTCATAAGATACAAAAAATCGTTCAATGAAACATAATTGCCAACAGATGAACGAATATTAATAAGAATAAAAGAAAAGATTTGCATAAGAAAGAAATAATTCGTATTTTTGCAACAAACAAAGCACGCAAATAATAAAAAGTGCATAACATATAGACAATGGAAGAACGGAAGATTATACATATCGACATGGATGCTTTCTTTGCAGCGGTAGAACAAAGAGACTATCCCGAACTGAGGGGCAAACCCGTAGCGGTGGGCTTCGACGGTCCTCGCGGTGTGGTTTCTACAGCCAGCTATGAGGCTCGCAAATGGGGCGTACACTCAGCACAATCTATTGCCCAAGCCAAGCAGCGCTGTCCTGACCTCATCATCGTGCCTTGTCGGCATTCTTATTATGCAGAAATATCTCATCAGATACATCAGATATTCCAGGAATACACCGATCTCATCGAACCCATCTCTATTGATGAAGCCTTTCTAGATGTAACACACAACAAAAAGGACATAGAGATGGCAGTAGATATTGCAAAGGAAATCAAGACTCGTATCAAGGAGGCAACAGGTCTCACAGCCTCGGCAGGCATCAGCTACTGCAAGTTTCTCGCCAAGGTGGCATCCGATTACCGGAAGCCAGACGGCATCTGCACCATCCATCCCGATAAGGCTCTCGATTTCATCGCCCAGCTCCCTGTAGAGGATTTCTGGGGCGTAGGCAAGAAGACCCTACAGAAGATGCACTTCATGGGCATCTATAACGGTGATGACTTAAGGAAAGTATCCGAAGAACATCTTGTAGAAGTTTTCGGGAAAGCCGGACATATCTTCTACCATTTTGCAAGAGGTATAGACGAACGCCCCGTCATCACCTATCGGGAACGCAAATCTGTGGGATGCGAACAGACTTTCCTGGAGGATATCTATGCCAAGTCGGCAGTGATTATCGAACTCTACCATACGGTTCTTGAACTGCTGGAGAGAATCGCCAAAAGCGGTTTCGAAGGAAGAACCTTAACACTGAAGGTGAAATTCTCGGATTTCACTCAGATTACCCGCAGCATCTCTCAAGAGAAGATTCTGACGAAAAAAGACGATATCCTTCCCCTTGCCAAGCGACTGCTTCAACTGGTAAATTACTCTTCGAGCCGTCCCATCCGTCTGTTGGGCCTATCCGTAAGCAATGCCACCTCAGAAGAAGCCCGGAAGGAAGACAAGGAGAACAGTACACTGAAACCAGAGTACCGGGAATTGGAACTCGAGTTTGAGGAATGGAAAGAATGAGAAAAGAGATGAGAAGAAGGAAGGGAGATCCCCCGAATAGAAAGTGAAAAGCAGCTGTCAGGCATATTCCTGCAGCTGCTTTTTCATTTTTACTGTTTTTTCCCAAAACTAACTATTCATTTTCCCAAAATAACTATAAACCTATCTTAAACAACTAACTAATATTTTCCCAAAACAACCTTTAACCTAAAAGAAACTAATTACCTCTGAAAAACAATCCTATAAACCTAAATAACTAAAACCTATATACTTACTAAACCTATGAACTTACTAAACCTTAAACTTTTAAACCATTAAAACCTAAACTTAAAAACTTGCAAATATTACTACCTCAAATACTTGAAACAACTTATTAACTTCAAATTTCTGGTGCAAAAGTATGAAGATTTAGCGAAAGTCATGGATAATTATCGTTCAAAAACTAGAAAAAAAAAGGTACTTTGCACTCTTTTCATCGAAAATGAACGATTTTTGCACCTTTCCCGAACGATTTTTTGAATCGCTATCGGTTATTTCCTTGAAAAAGAGCAAGGAGCATCATCTTTATGAGTACCTCGCTGCAAGTTTGGTTGCTCAGAAAGTCGATAGGTAATCTGTGTTCCCTGCATCAAAGAACGCATATCAAGATAGTTATGCTGGTAAGATTTGCCATTCAGCAACATTTCATCCACATAGCATCCCTTGCCCTCCGACACCCATCGCCGAGAAGACATACCAGGCTGAAGTCTGACCATTATCCTCATCACCACAATAGCCATCTGGAGCTGGCGTATAGAGCTTGTCCATCACCTGGCGAATCCAAAGCTTTACCCAACTGACAGATGCACCAGTCATCGTAAGCATATTCCAAAGTACGGGCTACACTCTCATTAATCTTCACATCGTATGGCACATAATCCAACTTATCGTAATACTCATATCCCAAACGTCCTGTAGAGTTTACCTGAGGATGAACAGCCTGGGTACCATGCACCACAGCCTGCCAAAGCGTTTCCATATCATAGCCGCGCAAACCGGAAAGATAAGCATCGGCAACCACAGAAGCGGAATTATTGCCCACCATACAACCACGATGTCCCGGACCTGCCCACTCAGGCGGGAATCACCTGGATGTAACTTCCCTTGTCGAAGGCATCAAACACGACATTGGCCTGATCTGACTTCGGGAAAGTGAAAGCCATCAAGGCTGCACGCTCCGTGGGGCACAACTCAGCCGTTACATCATAGTCAGCCAGATAGACACTATAATAATAAGTTGTAGCCTTCTCTGCCTTGTGAGAGAACCAGCTGGCACGCTTGGCTTCATCAAAGACAGGTTTACCCACGGTAGGTAACAGGGAATTGTTTGATGTAGTATTATATATTTCCCACTTCTCCCGGCAACATACCATACTCATCCTTAAAACACTTGGTGAAATAAGAAGGAGCAGAGAAGCCCACATCATAGGCAACCTCGGAAACACTCATACTGCGGGACTCCAGCAAACGTTTTGCTTTCGCCAAGCGAGCCTTGCGAAGCAAATCTACGACAGAAGAACCCGTCATCGCCTTCACCTTACGATAAAGCTGGACGCGGCTCAAGCCAATCTGCTTACCGATATCCTCGACACCAAACTCGCTATCCGAGAGATTCTTCTGAATGATGGCGTGAAGCTGTTTCAGGAACTGCTTATCGCGATCTTCCAGATGAGAATCGGCAATTTCCAGCTCTGCCTCCAAAGTGCCCTGGAAAAGATGCTTCAGAAGCTTGCGCTGCTTCAACAGATTCTCAATACGTGCCAGGAGTACCTTGCTGTGGAACGGCTTGGTGATGTAGGAATCGGCACCATGCTCATAACCCTCGGCACGATGCTCTTCCAGATTCTTAGCCGTAAGCATAATGACAGGGATATGAGAGGTTGCAGTATGGGTCTTCAGATTCTGCGTAAACTCCAGACCATCCATCACCGGCATCATCACATCACAGACCACCAGGTCAGGAACTTCCTTCTTGGCAACATCCAGACCTTCCTTACCATCGGCAGCTTCCAAGACAATATAATCATCCTGCAGAAGGGTATGTTCGTACTGACGGATATCATTATTGTCGTCAATTACCAAGACGGTTGGCTTATTCGTGTTATCGCTCAGCAACTGCTGTACTTTTCCACTTTTTCTCTCTCCATCATCGATATATTGCAGATTAGCCTCATCTACCAACGTTTTATCATCTGACAAAGAGAAACTTACAGAGTTATCCACATTATCCACATCAGTGTGGATAACTAGCGACTTATCCTCCTGCTCACGAGGAATCACCACGAAAAAGTCGGATCCCTTACCCAATTCACTTTCTACATGAGCCTCGCCATGATGCAATTCAACAAACGACTTTACCAAAGCCAAGCCGATGCCCGTACCGCTTGCTGCTCCCTTAGCCTGGAAGAAACGCTCGAAAATCTTGCCAGCCTCTTCCTGCGAGATTCCCTTACCGGTATCTCTTACATCCAGGCGGAACTTTCCATCCTCATCTTTCAGAGATACGAAAATATCGCCACCGGCAGGTGTATATTTCAAGGCATTGCTCAGAAGATTGAAGACAACACGAGCTATCTTCTCCTTATCTGCAACCACCTCCTGAGAACCGACCGAATCAGTTATATCCAAATGAAGCCTGATTTGCTTACGCTCAGCAGTAAGCTGGAAATCGCCTACCCACATTTTCAAAACTTTCACCAGGTCGAAGCGATAGAGCGTCAACTCCATCTTTCCGTTCTGAATCTTTCGGAAATCGAGGATGCTGCTCACCAGTTGCTGAAGAGCTACCGCATTACGCTTCACCATCTTTAAGAGTTCACGACACTTTCCCTTGATGCAACTGTCCTCCAGCAGCATTTCCACAGGATCGGCAATCAATGTCAATGGAGTACGGAGCTCATGACTGATATTCGTAAAGAACACCAGGCGGGAATGGGTGAGTTCCAACACCTCCTCGTTCAGGCGTTTCAACTCCGCATTCTTGCTTTCCAATTCCCCATTCACTCTTTTCAACTCTCCATTGGTTCTCGCCAATTCCTCATTCAGTTTAGCCTTCACCACATAACTGCGGAAAATCATAGCAGCAGCGACAATACAAACCAGCAAGAACAGGCACAAGCCTATCAACATCACTTTCTGGGAATTATAGTCAGAAAGATACCGATCCACCTGTTTATGCAAAGCCTTCAAATTATGAGCCTGTCGTTCAGCGTCCCTGGCTTCCATCAACGTAAGTTCCGCATTTTCCTGGGTAATGATAGATGTACTGAGATAGTTTTTCCGCTCAAAAGGCTGATGCTTGAGGATTTTCATAGCCAAGGCAATCACCTCATCACCCTTGGTAGGATAAAGATAGGAAGCCTCGAAGATGCCATCTCGCACCAGCTCTAGGCCACCACCCTTGGTAGCCATTCCATCAACACCCGTAAATTTATAACGATGCTGCAGCCCCATCTGCTTGGCAGCCTCGTAGGCGCCCCATGCCAGACGATCGTTGTGAGCAAAGACATAATCAAAATCCTGTGTCTTCTTCAGGATGCGCTTCATTGCCTGAACGCCTCCTTCCTCCTTCCAGTTGCCTCCTTCAGAAGCAATCATCTGGATACCCGGATATGGTTTGATGGCATCCATAAAACCAAGATGGCGCTCCATGGCAGGCGAAGATCCATCCAATCCACAGATTTCAACAATGCGGCCCTTACCCTGAAGTTTTTGAGCTATAAAGGTACCCATCGACTTACCGATATGATAGTTGTCGCAGCCGATGAATGCAGTATATTTATCGGTATTGGAGATACGATCATACAGAATCACCGGGATTCCCTTCTCGTAGGCACGCTCAACCGCCTTGGAAATCGCACTCAACTGATTAGGAGAGATGACCAGCAAGTCCACGCCCTCATCCACGAACTGATTAACCTGTTTGTTCTGCAACACATTGTCATCATTCGAGGAAGCAAGCTTCACGATAATCGAATCATTGAGATATTCTCCCATCTTCAGCTCATCATTGAGCTTGTTGCGCCAGATATCCTCGGAGCATTGGGATACACCAATGACAAACTTCTTTGGCTGCTGCTTGCATGCTGCCAAAGAAAGTCCCAAACCTATATATATAATAAGGTATAAATATCGTTTCATATATATTGTACTGTTTAAAATTATAGATTGATAGGCTCTAAAAGAGTTGCCTCTACAAGAGTTTCGGTGCAAATTTACTATTTTTTTTTGTATTTTAGTGCATTTGGTGCGTTTTTTACAAATTAAGGTTCATTTTTTATAAAGAGAATCTGCAGAAATCATCGTAACTTTGCAGCGGATAAAGGAAACAACTCCTTCTTCCGAAAACAGAGAATTAATATAATGCAATAACTAGAGAATAGATAACATTAGTATAAACAACAAAACTAACTATATTATGGCTGAAGTTAAAAATTTTAGAGTAGAGTCAGACCTTTTAGGTGAACTCAAAGTTCCTGCTGAAGCACTTTACGGTGTACAGACACAGCGCGGTATCAACAACTATCACATTTCCCGTAAGACTATGAAAGCTTACCCTGATTTCATCATCGCTATCGCTTACGTGAAGTTGGCAGCTATCGAGACCAACCATACCCTCGGTGTGATCAACGATGAAATTTCGGGTTCTATCTCTCAGGCTTGCCGCGAGATCATCGAAGGCAAATGGCATGAGAACTTCCCTATCGACATGGTACAGGGTGGTGCTGGTACTTCTGTAAACATGAATGCCAACGAGGTGATAGCTAACCGTGCACTCGAAATCATGGGTCACGAGAAGGGTGACTATCAGTTCTGCTCTCCTAACGACCATTGCAACTGTGGACAGAGCACCAACGATGTTTACCCAACCTCAATCCGTTTGGCTTTGATTCGTATGAATACACACCTGGTGGGTGCTTTGACTGGTTTGATCAGCGCATTCCGCTACAAGGCAGACGAATATGCAGACGTTATCAAGATGGGCCGTACTCAGTTGCAGGATGCAGTTCCAATGTCTTTCGGTCAGGAATTCAATGCATACGCCAACAACCTGGAAGAGGAAATCCTCAATCTGGAGCGCAACGTGAAGCTCTTACATGAGATCAATATGGGTGGTACTGCTATCGGTACAGGTTTGAACGCAGTTCCTGGCTTTGCTAAGCTTTGTGCTGCCAACCTCAGCAAGTTGACTGGCGAAAACTTCGAAACAGCTACCGACCTGGTAGAGGCTACCCCTGATACCGGTGCTTACGTAAGCTACTCTTCAGCTCTGAAGCGCTTGGCAATCAAGCTATCTAAGATCTGTAACGACCTCCGTTTGATGGCTTCTGGTCCTCGCTGCGGTCTGAACGAAATCAATCTCCCTGCCAAGGCACCAGGTTCTTCTATCATGCCAGGTAAGGTGAACCCTGTTATCCCTGAGGTAACCAACCAGGTTTGCTTCAAGGTAATCGGTAACGATGCTACTGTAAGCTTCGCAGCAGAGGCTGGTCAGTTAGAGTTGAACGTAATGGAGCCTATCATCACCGAGAGCCTCTTCGAGAGCTTGACATGGATGAAGAACGCTATCGAGACTTTGACTTCTGAGTGTATCCTCGGAATCACCGTCAACAAGGAGCGCTGCTACGAGATGGTAAAGAACAGTATCGGTATCGTTACTGCCCTCAATCCTATCATCGGCTACAAGAAAAGTACTAAGGTTGCTAAGGAAGCTCACACCACAGGTCGTTCCGTTTATGACATCGTCATCGAACAGGGCATTCTGAGCAAGGAAGAGCTTGACAAGGCACTCGACCCTAAGGAGATGTTGCAGTCACACAAATTTACCCTGAAATAAATTTTCCATAACCAGTCAGCTGATTAGCAGACAAACAAAAAACCTGTAAGTGTATCCTCACCAAGAGAATATAGCTTACAGGTTATTTGTTATACATAAAACTTAAATGCCCTGTTTTACTCTAATTGAGCAAGCTTTGAGCGTATTTTTTAACGTTAATTAT
>USRA01000077.1 GCA_900557035.1 uncultured Prevotella sp.
GTTTTGATTGTGAAATAGGCTTTAGGTTTTATAGGTTTATATAGAATTATACAGGGACTGCTCCTATGAATAAGTAGGAGTGGCCCCCTTTCTAAATTTTAAATGACATGAAATTCTTGAAAATATTTTCCTTCCTCCTTTCGTTCATGCTGCTTTCTTGCAGCAGTAGTTCGTCTGATGTCAATGGAGAGATAACGATAGCCTGCTCTCCTACGAGCATCGATGTTCCTGCCAAAGGCGGTACTTATAAAATCATGGTAGTGGCTTCTGAAGGAGGTTGGGAGGCGAGAGCATCCTTCCCTGGAGAAGGTCCTACGACAAATGTATACCCTTGGTTTAAAGTGAGTGCCAGTGGTAATAACAAAGCTATGGGTATGGTAACTGTAGATGTGGAAGAGAATAAATCGTCTGTAGCTCTTGACGGAAGTGTCGAGATTTCATTAGAGAATAAGAAGGTATCGGTGCCAGTGCATCAGGCAGGAAAACAGGTTACTCCTATTGAAGGGGGCGAAATGGTGATTCCGGAAGGTTACAGACTGGTCTGGAATGATGAGTTTAATGAAGGCTCAGAGTTGAATAGTACCGACTGGCGTCATGAGGTGCAGAAGTCGGGCTGGGTGAACAATGAACTTCAGAACTATGTGAATGGCTCTGCTGATGGCAAACGCGTAACAGAAATTGCTGATAACCGGCTTTACATCAACTGTTTCAAGGGCAGCGACGGCAAGATTTATTCGGGGCGCGTATATGCTCACGAAACCCAGGGCTGGCTTTACGGTATCTTCGAAGCTCGCATCAAATTGCCTAAAGGTAAAGGCACATGGCCTGCCTTCTGGATGATGCCTTGCAATAATGACTTCGGTGCCAATCCATGGCCTAAGTGTGGTGAGATAGACATCATGGAAGAGGTGGGTGTGAACCCTAATCGCACTTCTTCTTCGCTCCACACTGAATCGTATAATCATGTGATGAATACCCAGAAGACAGCTGAGCGTCTAACCGAGGGCGCGGAGGATGGATTCCATGTCTATCGCCTGGAGTGGGCGGAGGATCATATCACCACATACGTGGATGGCGTGAAGTTGCTCTCATTCGATAATGATGGCAAGGGCAATGTAGCTACATGGCCATTCAACAAGCCATTCTATGTGATTCTCAATCTTGCCTGGGGCGGCAGTTGGGGCGGCATGAATGGAGTGGATGAGACTGCTCTCCCTGCTACAATGGAAGTGGATTACGTCAGAGTATTCCAGAAGAAATAATCATGATTTTTGGGAGAAGCAACAATCTCCCTAGGAGAAACAATAATAATCCCCGGAGTTCTTTCACAAGAGCTTCGGGGATTTTGTAGTTGATGAAAAGTTAGTTAGAAATATATATGGGCTTATTCAGCCTTTGTCTTTCTAGAAATCTGCTTATTCAGCCTTTAGTCCCATTGACTTGATATAGCCTTTCTGTGGGATACAATTCTCTTTCTTGGCATTCTCCACGAACTGCATCAGGAGTTTCTTGCCCTTTTCTTGGTCTGGGCGAGCCTTGCGGATGGCATCAAAGCTGCTGCGGTCTGCCTCGGCAAACTTCACGATGGTGCTATCCCAGTCGGCTGGTTTCTTGATGCCCATCATGCAACTGCCATCTATCTTCTTGTAAGGCCAGAAGGTGTAGCCGATGTTGGCTTTCTTCATGGTGGCACAGAAGTCGGCTTGCCACTGGTCGGTATTGTGACCTATCTCGCCCATGTACATTGGCAATTTGATCTTGTCGCGGAAGTCGATGATGCTCTGTATGGCTGCCTTGGTAGGCTCTCCTCCATAACGATGGCAGGTGTACATAATCTTATTGTCAAACTTCCAGTCGCTGAAAGGCTCGAAGTTGCCGTTCCATTGTGCACCGCCCAGCAGGATGATGTGGTTCTGGTCTACCTCTCTGATAGCCTTGGTAGCTCGCTTATAGAGGGGCTCCAACTTGGCATTGAGGGCTGCTCGCAAGGAGTCGCTAAACATGGTGGCGATAGGCTCGTTCATCAGTTCATAGCCCAAGATAACGGGCTCGTCCTTGTAGCGGCTGGCTATCTTTTGCCATATCTGGCAGAATAGCTGCTGACTAGACTCGCTCTCGAAGAGCCATGGGTATCCATGACCATTGTCGATGTTGTCGCCTGTTTGACCGCCAGGGCAATCGTGCATATCCAGAATGAGGTGTAGGTCGTATTTGCGGCACCAATCTATCACCTTGTCCATCTGCTTGAATCCTTCAGTCTCATCATTTTTTCCCATGTAATCCTCACGGGTGAAGAGTTTGTAATTGAAAGGCAATCGGATGGTGTTGGCTCCCGTCTGCTTGATGTAAGCGATGTCGGCTTCGGTGATGTAATTGTCCTTGAATGCCTGCCAAAACTCACGGGCAAAGTCGGGACCTGCCAACTCGCAGACCATGTCGTTGATCATCCACTCGCAGTTGGTCTTCTTGAAGTCAAACATGTAGCCCTCGGGGTTAAGCCAGTTGCCCAGATTGGTGCCCACGATGTATAGCTTCTTGCCGTTGGCATCCATCAGGTTCTCGCCCTTGATGGTTACAAAGTTGCTGGCATTTGCCGTCCCGATAGTCAGCATAAATAGTGCCATGAGATAGTTTCTTCTTTTCATGTTGTTGTTATTCGTTTAGAAGTTGATAATGCTATTGTTTTGATTTCTTGTCACAAAGGTATAGATTGTTTTTCGTTTCTCATAGCCTATGTGATGGAATGGTGGATTGTGTTGCTTTAAGTTGTTTCTAATTGGTTGAATATGAGGCAACTATCTATAAATAGTGTGCTGTAAAAAGTGGAAGCCTTGGAGTGCTAATTATCGCTCTGTGTTCTCACTTTATTTGGTAATTCTCTCTTTGTCTCTCTTCATCTTGTTCCACTTTCTGTATTTGAATGGTAATGCTAAATGTATTGATAGTCAGTGAATATGCTGCTTTCTGCTTGGCAGAAAATCCACCTTTTGCCCCCATAGACTTGTATCATAAAGGAAATATGCGTAATTTTGCAGCAGATTTAAGTTTTTTGGTTTTTAGATTTATTTAGTATTAGGTTTAATATAGGTTAGTTTTTGGTTAATACTTAAAAAGGAGTGAGCTCTCTGGGATGAAGGCTCACTCCTTTATTTTATACTTTTGTCGAAACACCTTCAGCGTAAGAGTTTCGGAGTTTCACTTATAGATTTTCTATCTAATCTCAATTTTTAGTGGCATCTTTCGGGCATCCAAGTAATCCTTGATACGAATCTGCCATTCGGCATAGCTCTTCACATCATATTTGCTCCATGCAGCACCGAAGTAATAGCTGTACTTCTCCCCGTTCTTCAAGCCACGCTTCAAGCCGAGAGCATGACCGGTGGCACCATCGTGCTTCTTATCGAAGAGCTGGTAGTAGGTGTGGTCGATGCCTTCTGGGAAGAGTACGCCCACATATACCTGGGAATTGTTCACCTCGATGTTATCCGTAGGGTCGGCATAGCTTACGTAGTCCTTGGCGAAGGTCTTCGTCTCCGTATCTTCCTCGTGGATAGGGAAGCCGGTGGCGAAATCGGTGGCTTGGGTCAAGCCGTCATACCATACGGTCATCTTGTTGAAGTTGCTGCCCTTATCGAGCGAGATGATGCGGTGCTCCACCACGTTCTTCATATCGCCTACGGTAGAGGGGTTGTAAGTCAGTTCTACGGTGAAGCGGAGCGGACCGTTATCTAGTATCTTGTATGTCTTGTAGCAATAAGGCAGAACCTGGTTCTTGCCCACCATCAGGCTTGGTGCACCCAATCCCAGGGTAGCGCCCACACGATAAGGATCCAATCCGTTGCCATGGTCGAGATGGAAGGAGGTGAGGATATCCGTTTCTCGTGATTCTGCCTGCAGAGACTTTCGATGAGCCTGAATGGTTTTCAGCTGAGCTTCAAGTTTGGCAGCCTTTGTCTTATTCTTTTCGTTCTTGGCTTGGCTTTCCAGGTTCTTCTCCTGCTTCTGCAGGGCTCTTACCTTGGCATCAATCTTATCGCCCTTGATATTTCCGTTCATATCCATGATGTATCGCTCGTAAACCACGGTGTCAGGAGTGTTCTTTACCCAGATGTCGGTGCCGAAGGAGCGCTCGCCGGTCTTCTGCAGGGCAGGGCCATATACGCGGTAGGCACATCGGTCGTTCTCCCATGCGATATCATCCTTTCTTATCTTATAGAGCGCACCTGTGGCATAAACCTTCTGCTTGTAAGGCTTGCCGATGCTCACGAAGTAAGTGGCAGAGCCGTGAGGGCGCACGTTGGCATCTATGAGCAGAAGGCCGTCGTGGGTAACCTGCGAACCGATCTGCTGTCCGCGCTTGTTCTTCACGATATAAGCCTCGCCCTTCTTGGGGTTGGCATTGCCCAGCTTCGCCTTCACCTCGCTCATGCTCAGAGAGATAAGTTCCGTGCGGGGTGTGGAAGTTGGATTGCTTACCACGATGATAGCTTGCTGCATGGCTGCGGCTTGCTGTTCTGTTCCCTTCCCGGGAGTGGCTTGCTGTGCATGGCTGTAGTTAGAACCTGCCAATGCCAAAAGCATCATCAGGCTCCTGGCCGTGATGCCCTTCATCATTTTTCCGTGAATCTTTTTCATTTTGATTTGTTTGTTTTTATTTAATACGAATGAATAGTTGATGATACTTAATAAAAAATCTCGCAGATTTCGTAGAAAACCTGCGAGAAATATTTATTGTTTTATTCTTCTATAATAGAAATCTCTATGCTGATATCCTCCTTAGGTCTATCTCCGCGCATGGTTTCGCAGTTCTGAATCTTCTCTACTACGTCAAGGCCTTCCTCTACCTCGCCGAAAACGGTGTACTGGTTGTCGAGGAATGGGGTGCCGCCCACCTCGGTGTAAGCCTTCTGCTGCTCCTCGGTAAACTTAGGGTAACCCTGCTCCTTGCAGCGCTTCTTGGTTTCATCCACCAGCTCATCCTGAAGCTTCATCAAGCCCTCTCGGTCGCGGTTGCGGCGGAAGTTCATAATCTCATCATGGTGCTCCTTGGCAAGCTGGTTGAAGATGTTCTGCTCCATCTGCATACCCATCTGCTTCTCCATCTGCTTCAGCTCGTTCTGCTTGTAGGTCTTTCCCCAAACGATATAGAATTGGCTTCCGCTGCTCTCACGCTCTGAGTTCACCTCATCGCCCAAACGGGCAGCACTCAAGACACCACGCTTGTGGAAGAGCTGTGGATAAACAAACTCGGCAGGGATGGTGTAGTCAGGTCCGCCCGTGCCCAGCATTTTGCCCTTAGGAGCACCCTTGCTATCCGGGTCACCGCCCTGAATCATGAAATCCTTGATGACACGGTGGAAGAGTGTGCCATCGAAATATCCCTCCTTTGCCAACTTGATGAAGTTGTTACGATGCTGAGGAGTCTCGTCGTAGAGGCGCACCTTGATGTCGCCCTCTGAAGTCTTAATCAATACTTTAGCCATATTTTTTTTGTTTCTATCTTATTTATAATTCAATAAATCCTCGGAATCTCCTTCGGAATTCATTATCTCGGAATCTCCTTCGGAATTCGATTCTAACATTTATTTTTCTTTAGAACTTTCCCATTCATTCCACTGCTTCATAGCCTCCTGCCAGTCGGTCTGTTCACCGCTGGCTACGGCTTCCTTCTGCTTCTCTGCCTCGTCGCGAGCCTTGTCTCTTGCACGCTTAGCCTTCATGGCTTCGATGGTGGCATCGTCGAGAATCTGGATGGCGCCACGCTTGATGGCATCCTGCAGTTCCTCCTCGCCGAAAGCCTTGCCCGGCTCATTGAAGTCAGAGATGTTGAATTCATAGTCCACGCGAAGGTCGTGGCGTATCAATTTCTGTTGCAAACGGTTGCCGGCATTCTTCAGGCGCAGCAACTTTCCTATTTCCTTGATTTCTCCTGCTGAGTATTTGTTTCTTCCCATTAATTATTTATTGATGTATTTTATATTTCTTTCTTCTTTTTCTTCTTTCAGCGTTTCAGCAAAATCCATTGCCTGTCCTCCTTCCTCTAGTCAAGCCGCCATCCCTCATCACTTCCACGCCTTCTTCTGGTTCACCTCTATCAATCTGTCGAATTCGAAATCCGCCTTGATCTTATCCAGAATTCGCTTCACGATGATGTTCATCACGCTTCCCTTGCTGTAGTTTGCCGTGCACATGAAGTTCACTCGTCCCTCCTTCACCAGCTGGCAAGCCATTGCCTCCTTCTGGGGCGTATCATATACGGCAATGGAATGGCCGCCGTGCTCCTTCACCATCTTCATGCAGGGCACATCGGTTTCTCCATCCCCGAAATAGATCATTCGCGGGAAAGGGATGGGGCGCTTGTTATCAGGAATATACTGGTTCACCTTGCTGTTGTCGCTCACCTGTCGGATGCCCTTGTTGATCTTGAAGAGAAACTGCGTCTTCGTGGTATAATCCACGGCTACGGCTGGCCAGTAGGCGATGCCATCCTCATTATAGAGAAACGAGCAGGCATAGATGTTCTCGAATTCGTGGGCGATGGGTGTGCCCTCTATCATCTCCTTCAATCCCGAGGAGTTGATGTAGTGCTTGATCTCCAATCCGATGCTTGCACCGTATTCGTTGATGAACGAGAACCATTGCTTCACGCCACGGAAGAGTTCCACATTCCTGCCGAAGCTCTGGAAGGATTCGCGGATGAGTGAGATATGGTTCTTCTTTGCTTCATCCAGCATCATGTACATATAGGTGAGGATACCGTTGGCATCCTTGCCCACGGCAAGCTTCCGGTTTTTATCCCAGAATTCCTCCTTCGTCTTTCCGGTTGCCTGGATGAATCCGAACTCCTGCATGTTGCCGGGAGATAATGTCCCGTCAAAATCATAAACCAGAGCTACCTGCGGTCTTTTCTTTGCCATATCCTGTTTCCTTTCCTTCTTTTATTATTTTACCCTTTCTTAATACAGCTTCTAGCTTTCATAACTTGCAAATATACATATTTCCAGCGAATTAGCGACAAATGAATCTATAAAAAATCATAAAGCCGCCAAAAAACTTCCACTCTCTTTCTGTAGGACACAAAAAAAAGCGTGCAAAACTCATTTCTGAGCCTTGCACGCCTTATTCCTATTAAGTTACGAGTGTGTTATATTACTTAACTTCCTCGAAGTCTGCATCCTGAACATCCTGAGCGCCATCGTTAGCACCCTGTGCTTGCTGACCGCCCTGTGCACCCTGAGGACCTGCCTGCTGACCGCCCTGGTACATCTGCTGAGAAGCTGCCTGCATTACGGTGTTCAAGTTGTTGATAGCTGAATCGATGGCTGCAACATCACCTGCCTTATGAGCATCCTTCAACTGCTGCAATGCCTGCTCGATGCCTGGCTTCTTGTCTGCAGGAATCTTATCACCGTTATCCTTCAGGAAGTTCTCGG
>USRA01000078.1 GCA_900557035.1 uncultured Prevotella sp.
TGTAATTCGTTAATTGATACCTATTCCAAACAGAGTGCAAAATTACAAAATAATTCGGTAATAACAAAATAATCCCTAAAAGAACGCTCTCTTTTAAGGATTATTAATACTTTATGGCTTTAAATTAGCATTTTATGCCTCTTTTTTCAAGTCTTCAGCATGTTCTTTCATAAAATCGAGCATACCCTTAAGCGCTGTATTTGTGGCAATTGCAAGATTGATATCGCGACCGAAATCCTCTGTGAGTTTCACCACACGAACATCATCCTTGCTACCAAAGCCTACGAAGATTGTACCTACTGGCGCAGATGGAGTACCACCTGTAGGACCCGATACGCCTGTTGCCGAAATAGCGAAATCAACATTCAGGGCCTTGATGGCACCAAGCACCATCTCCTTGGCTACTTCCTCGCAGAAGGCAGTCTTCTCCTCCAGAAGCTCATGGCTCACTCCGAGAAGATTCTCCTTTACCTCATTGGTGTAACTTACCACACCACCCTTGAAGTAATTGCTGGCACCTGGCACAGAGATGAGCGCTTCGGCGATACGACCGCCTGTGCAGCTCTCAGCTGTGCCCACTGTCTTGTCACTGTTATAGAGCATCTCCTGGATGCTCTTGCTTAATATCTTTGTTTCAAATTCCATAAGAATTCTTATTTATTTAAATGTTACTTTACTATATGCAGGCAGATCGATGGTGGCAAAATCGCCATCAAGATACTTGAATGTACCTACACAACCAATCATAGCCGCATTGTCTGTGGTATAGCTGAACTTTGGTATGTAGATGGTCCAGCCAAAACGCTTGGCATGATCATGGAAAGCATTCCGGAGACCATTGTTGGCACTCACACCACCAGCCACAGCCACATGCTTGATTCCTGTCTGCTTCACTGCCATACGCAATTTCTTCATCAGGATATCCACGATGGTGAACTCAATGCTCGCAGCCAGGTCAAACTTGTTCTTCTCCACAAAATCAGGATCAGCAGCTACCCACTTGCGCAAACTGTAGAGGAAACTGGTCTTGAAGCCAGAGAAGCTATAGTTCAGTCCAGGGATATGTGGCTCAGCAAAGCTGAAAGCCTTCGGATTACCCTGGCGGGCATACTTATCTACAACAGGACCACCTGGGTAGCCCCACTCCAACACCTTGGCACACTTATCTATCGCCTCACCGGCAGCATCATCGATAGTCTGACCGAGAACCTCCATATCGTTGTAGGCATTCACCTTCACAATCTGCGAGTTTCCACCGCTCACAAGGAGACAGATAAATGGGAATGGAGGTGCACTCTGGTCATCATCGCTTTCCTTGATGAAATGAGCCATCACATGACCCTGCAAGTGATTGACATCAATCATCGGGATGTTGAGCGAACGGGCAAAGCCCTTGGCAAAACTCACACCCACGAGCAGAGAACCCATCAGACCCGGTCCACGGGTGAAGGCAACGGCAGACAGATCTTCCTTCCTGATGCCCGCACGAGCGATAGCCTGATCTACCACAGGCACCACATTCTGCTGATGAGCACGGGAAGCAAGCTCAGGCACCACGCCACCATAGGCACGGTGCACTTCCTGCGAAGCAGTCACGTTGCTCAGCAGCACTCCATTCTTGAGCACTGCGGCAGAGGTATCGTCGCAACTGCTCTCTATACCTAATATATATATATCCTTTTTTTCTTCCATAATTACTAAGGGCTAAGCCCATATATATTAATGTGTAAGAATCTCCACACCCGTCTCAGTCATCACGAGTGTATGCTCCCATTGAGCAGATGGCTTCTCGTCACCGGTAATAACCTCCCATCCGTATGGATCTTCGGCATCGATGAACACCTGCCAGGTTCCCATATTGATCATTGGCTCGATAGTAAACACCATACCAGGCACGAGCAACATACCAGTTCCTCTATGACCATAATGAAGAACCTCAGGCTCTTCATGGAACTGACAGCCTACTCCATGACCACAAAGGTCACGGACAACACCATAACCATACTTCTTGCAATGCTTTTCGATGGCATGACCGATATCGCCCACAAAAGAGTAAGGCTTAGCCGCCTCCATACCAATCTCAAGACACTCCTTGGCAACACGAACCAACTGTTCCTTTTCCGGAGTTGTCTTGCCGCCAACGATGAACATACGGCTGGCATCCGCATAGTAACCATCCACGATGGTAGTCATATCCACATTGACGATATCACCCTCTTCGAGCACATCCTCTTCCTTAGGAATACCATGACATACCACTTCATTGATGGATGTACATACACTCTTAGGGTAGCCCTCATAGTTGAGGCAGGCAGGAATCGCATTATGATCCTTGCAATATTGCATACAGAGGTCATCGATCTGCTGAGTATTGATACCCGGACGGATCATCTCGGCAACAGCATCGAGACAACCTGTATTCACGACACCACTCTTGCGGATACCTTCTATTTGTTCTGGAGTCTTAATCAAGTCGCGGGTAGGCACAAGCTTACCCTTATTTTCCCAAAACATCACCTGCTTATCAAGCTCTGTAATAGGCTGACCAGGCAGACAATGCCATCTTTTCTTCTTAACCATTATCTAATTATTTAATATTTGCGACTGCAAAAGTACATTATTTCTTGCAGAATGCAAAATAAAATGGCAATTATTTGCAGTTGGGCTGCAAATAATCACCATAAATCATTACTTCAAATAATCGTAGATTTTATCGCACCAGTCTTCTCCGTTCTGCGGACAATAAGTAAAGAGCCCTACCTCAGAAGCCGCACAGCAGTTACGGGCGCCATCATCAATAAAGAGACATTCCTCCGGCAACGCCTTTTCCTGAGCCATCACGTAACGGAAGAAATTCTCGTCCGGCTTCATATATTTCACCTCATAGCTGCGATACATGGCATCGAAATAATCACCGATAGGATGACCGTCGCCAGAGAATTCCTCACTATCCGTCCAAGCCGATACGTATGGATTGGTATTGCTGAGCAAGACCACGCGATATCCCTGCTTCTTGAGATTTCTGATGGTCATCAACTTGCGGGCAGGCACCTCCTTCATATAGCCCAGCCAGCAATGCTGCAGCTCCTCAAAGCTCACCTCTCGACCCACCTTCTCGCTTACCTGACGGCGATACTCCTCCTCGGAAAGCTTTCCTTCTTCCAGATCGCCATTCAAGCCCGACTGCTTATAAGGATCCATCTTCTCGGCAAACTCCTTCATACCTAACTCAACAAAGCGTTTGCCTGCCTCATTCTCGTCGAGGGTGATTACGACACCACCCATATCAAAAATAACCGTCTTGATCATATTATCCTTATTACTAATACCTTATATATTCTATTATAAAACATTTTTGCTACATTATCAACAAACGCTTAGTTTAAAACAGCTCAAGCTTGTTCTTTCGTGCTTCTTCCAGCGAGGCAATCTTCGCCTGCTGTTCATGATACTCATTGCGCAAGCGTTCGTATCGCTCATCAAGTTCAGCAATAAACTTAGGGCATTCTGTCTCGTTGAGGAAGCGGGCACAGATACCGGCATTCAGCGAAGCATCCTTCACCCAGATAACCGGTCCATCATACACCGGTGCGATTTTCAATGCCACATGCAGTTCGCTCGTGGTAGCGCCTCCCACCATGATCGGGATACGCAAGCCTGCCTTCTGCATCTCCTGGGCTGTGTGAACCATCTCTTCCAGTGATGGCGTAATCAGGCCGCTCAAGCCGATGGCATCCACCTTCTCTTCTATCGCCTTCTTCACAATCTGCTCGGCAGGTACCATCACGCCCAGGTCGATGATATCATAGTTGTTGCACGACATCACCACGCACACGATATTCTTACCGATATCATGCACATCTCCCTTTACGGTCGCCATCAGAATCTTTCCGGCAGAAGTACTTCCACCCTGTTTCTCTGCTTCGATATGAGGCTGGAGGATGGAAACGGCAGCCTTCATGGTTCGTGCCGTCTTCACCACCTGCGGCAGGAACATCTCGCCCTTACCGAAGAGTTCACCTACCAGGTTCATACCATCCATCAGCGGACCTTCTATGACGTTCACGGCATGCGGATACTTCTGCAATGCCTCGTCTATATCAGGTTGCAGGAACTCGGTGATACCCTTCTGCAGGGCATACTTCAACCTTTCCTCCACAGTCTGCTTGCGCCACTCTGGTGCAGCAGGCTTCGGAGCTGGCGCGCCGCCCGCCTTGGCAGCTGCTTTTGCTGCATCAGCCTTCGCCTTGATTTCGGCAGCCAGTTCGATGAGGTCATCGGCAGCGCCCTTTCTGCGGTTCAACACCACATCCTCGATGAGTTCGAGCTGTTCTTTAGGTATTTTATGATAATCCATTCTTGCCTTGGCATTTACGATACCAAAGTCCATGCCCACCTTCTGGGCATGATGCAGGAATACACAATGAATTGCTTCGCGGATATACGTATTACCACGGAACGAGAACGAGAGGTTGCTGACTCCACCACTGACATGTGCTCCAGGCAGATTCTGATGAATCCACTCGGTGGCACGGATGAATTCCACGGCATAATTATCGTGCTCCTCCATACCCGTAGCGATGGCAAGCACATTCGGGTCAAAGATGATGTCGAGCGGATTCATCCCCAGTTTATCTACCAGGAGGTGATAGGCACGCCCGGCAATCTCGATACGTCGCTCATAGGTAGTGGCCTGTCCCACTTCATCGAAGCACATCACCACGACGGCGGCGCCATAACGCATCACATCACGTGCATGAGAGAGGAACACCTCTTCGCCCTCCTTCAGGGAGATGGAATTCACGATACACTTACCCTGACAGCACTTCAGTCCGGCAAGAATCACATCCCACTTCGAGGAGTCAATCATCACAGGCACCTTGGCAATCTCAGGTTCTGCCGCTATCATATTGAGGAAGTTCACCATTTCCGCCTTGGCATCCAGCAGTCCGTCATCCATGTTTACATCCACCACGGCTGCACCATCTGCCACCTGCTTACGGGCGATGCCGATGGCTTCCTCATAACCTTTTTCATTAATCAATCGCAGGAACTTCCTGCTACCAGCCACGTTACAGCGTTCGCCTACATTCACAAAGCGACTGGCATCTACTGGCAGATGAACGGAGTCATCTACCTGCAGCAAGTCTAAGCCCGAGAGCCACATATACTGAGGCTTCTCTACTACCTGATGTGGTTTCTTACCCTCGGCACATCGGGCATAGTGAGCGATGAATTCCGGACTGGTTCCACAGCAGCCGCCGATGATATTGACGATGCCTTCATCGATAAACTCGGCTATCTGCGGAGCCATCGACTCTGCAGTCTCGTCATATTGTCCCATCTCGTTAGGCAATCCGGCATTAGGATGGGCACTAACATAATAAGGTGCAACCTTAGCCAGATGCTCAATGAAAGGCTTCATCTGAGGAGCACCGAAAGCACAGTTCATACCTACCGAGAAAATAGGATAAGGAGAGAGCGAAGCCAGGAAAGCATCCACGGTCTGACCGCTCAGAGTTCTGCCAGCCAGATCACTCACCGTAAGACTGATCATAATAGGCAGTTCTACCCCATGCTTCTTCATCATAGTGATGGCAGCGTCGATCATCGCCTTGCAGTTGAGCGTATCGAAGATGGTTTCGATAAGGATGACATCCGCTCCACCTTCGATGAGACCATCCACCTGTTCGCAGACATCGGTGAAAAGTTCATCGTACGTAATCTCCCGGGCGGCAGGATTACTGACGTCCGGACTCATGGAACAAGTTTTATTGGTAGGTCCAACATCTCCTGCTACGAAGCGTGGTTTATCGGGTGTAGAAAACTTATCGCATTCGATACGCGCCAGGCGAGCGCCCTCGAAAGCCATCTCCCTGGCACAGTCTTCCAGGTGATAATCCGCCTGCGAGATGCGCTGACACGAGAAGGTGTTCGCCGTGATGATATCGGCGCCCGCCTCCAGGTAACGCCGGTAAATATCAGAGATAACATCAGGGCGAGTGATGTTGAGCATATCGTTGTTGCCCTTCATCATTCCCGGCACATCGCGGAAACGCTCGCCACGGAAGTCATCCTCGGTTAAATTATATTTCTGAATCTCGGTACCCATGGCACCGTCGAGAATCAGAATCTTCTCCTTAGCAATCTCTCTTATATTTTTCATTGTCTAAAAGTGCTTGATAGCTCTATCCATCTCTCTTCTATCCTCTTTCTCCTTCAGGGTCTGACGCTTGTCATACTCCTTCTTACCCTTGCAGAGGGCGATATCCACCTTGGCACGTCCATTGTCGTCAATGAAGACAAGTGTTGGCACGATGGTAAAGCCCGGCTGCTTGCTATCCTCTTCCAATCGGCGCAGTTCGCGCTTGGTGAGAAGGAGCTTGCGGTCGCGGCGAGCCTCATGATTGGCAAAAGAGCCATAGAAATAAGGCGAGATATTCATACCCTTCACCCACAGTTCACCCTGATAGAAATCGCAGTAGCAATCTACCAGGGATGCCTTACCGCCACGGATCGACTTGATCTCGGTACCGGTAAGTACGATACCAGCGGTATAAGTATCAACAAAGAAGTACTCAAACGAGGCCTTCTTGTTGCGTATCTGTATCGGACTCTTCTTACGGAGTTCCTGATCTTTCTTGTTCATAATCCTAATACCTTAATATTATATAATAGTGACGAAGTTTTCGATGTGCTCATCAATATAGAAAGCCACCTTGCTGGTCCACTCCTCTTCGTTCTCCACAAATTCATCATCGAAATCATCAAACTCAGGGAATTTCTCATAAAGCGCCATGAAGTCTTCGTCGCTCATATCCCCCTCGATGTCTTCATGATGACTCTTATAGAGGAAATGACTTTTCTTGATAAGCTTTGAAAGCTCCACGAGCCCCCAGTTACGGAACGCCTTGTCAGTAGGATTCTTCCAGAGGAAGGCACCATAGCCGTTATGGATGAGCTGGATCATACCACCATCCATCATCTCCTCGTGCAGGGTATCCCACGCCAGGAGCGTAATCTGGTCGCTATTCAGCTCAGCCATGGTCTCAGCAGTGAGTTCGCCACCAATTGCCTCGCGGATTGCATCCACGAAAGCCTTCACAAATTCATCCATGCCTGCCTCCGCTGCCTGCTGAAGCACGGCGTCCTGTATCTTAACTTCAATCATAATCTTCAAAATTGCTATTTTCAGTTTGCAAAGATACATCAAAATAGGGACAAACCCAAGAAAAAATCTAAATATTAGGTTAAAGAGTTAAAAAGAATACTCATTTTTGGGTATTTTACAGATATTTTTTGTACTTTTGTGGTCGGAATTGAGGTTATCAAGCCAATGTTTCAGCAAAATAAGAAGAATTTATACTTATATATATTCATTAATATAAAATTTAGCGAATATGATCTATTCTAAAGAAGTAGACAAC
>USRA01000079.1 GCA_900557035.1 uncultured Prevotella sp.
TGCTTACAGCGTATAGCTGCTTAGCACATTATTGAATTATTAACGAACTATTGTTAGAAAAAAACGATCAGTCAATATCGAGTTGTCTCATTTCTTCTCATTCTTTCTATTCTTATTATTCTTCCTATTCTTCCGTTTCCCATTTTCTGTTTCCCATTTTCTTTTTTCTATTTCTCTTCTTCATCAACAATCTGCGTAATGCGCCTGATGCTTCTGTTGCTATGGTTGATGATGAGCGGAACACGTTCTACCACCACCATGGATGTGTCGAGACCCAAAGCCTTAGGCTCGTCAATGCCTATCTTGCCGATAAGGGCGTAGATGGTCATCAGCAGGTTCTGTTGACGGTTGTCGGAACTCTCCGGGTAATATACGCGGTGGATGATGATGAAGCGGAAGTCGCCAGGAATTCCGTTTTTGCGGAGCGAAGGATAGGTGCTTCTCAAATCCACCTTCCTGCTGGCCACCAGGTCTTCTACCACTTGTCGCAGATAGAGGCTCACCCTAGGCTCAATGCGGAAACCTATGCGCATGGTTACACTGTAGAGGGTGTCGGGAACCAGAGTCTCGCAACTGTACTCCAGCGTGTCAGGAGTATCTGCAAATTCCAGATTGATAAGCCAGTAATGGTCAGCACGCTTGGGCTGCTTGTTGATGATGGAATAGAGCAGCTTGTCATCCACCGAACCTTCCTTGTCGGCATGGTTCACATAAACCAGATTGGAAGCGTACTTGGGAATGCTCTCGTCGGCCTTGATATCGGAGATAATCTGATAATACTCATTCAGCGGTTTGGTGCTGATGTAATGATGGCGGATCTTGATGGCGTGGACCCATACATACATCATCAGGAACAGGATTCCGCCAATAAGCATCGTACACCATCCTCCTGCGAGGAATTTTGACAGGTTGGCGGCAAGGAAAATGCCCTCGATAACGCAATATGCGCCCATAAAGAGCAGGATGAAGATGCGCGCCACACCCTTGGTGCGCAGGTAGAAACCAAGCAGCAGGGTGGTCATCAGCATGGTGATGGTGATGGCGAGACCATAGGCTGCCTCCATGTGCGAGGAGTCGCGGAAGAGCAGGATGATGAGAACCACGCCGATGTACATGGCGAGGTTGATTACCGGGATATAGAGCTGTCCCTTTACATGGGTAGGATGCTTGATTCGCATGCGTGGCCAGAAGTGCAGGTTCATGGCTTCGCTCAATATGGAGAAGGTGCCGCTGATAAGTGCCTGACTGGCAACGATTGCCGCACCCGTGGCCATGATGATGGCAAAAATCAGCATGCTCTGGGGCATGATGGAAAAGAACGGATTCACGGAGGAGGCAGTATGAATATGGTTCAGCACCCATGCTCCCTGACCCAGATAGTTGAGGATGAGCATGGCCTTTACGAAAAGCCAGCTGATGGTGATGTTCTTTCTGCCGCAGTGACCCAGGTCGGAGTAAAGAGCCTCAGCACCGGTGGTACAGAGGAACACGGCGCCCAGAATCAGGAACCACTCTGGCGATTTTGCCAGCAGCATGGCAGCATAGTAGGGGTTGAAGGCCTTCAGAATCAATGGGTAAGAGGTGATGCTGAAAGCTCCCGTTACGCCCAGCAGCAGGAACCATATCAGCATGAATACTCCGAACGATTTGCCAATACTCTCTGTTCCAAAGCGTTGCACGAAGAAGATGATGGTGATGATGCCCAGTGTGATGGGGATGACTGGCAGGTGGGGACTGATGCTTTCGAGTCCTTCGATGGCAGTGGTAACCGTGATGGCAGGGGTGATGATTCCATCTGCCAGCAAGGTGCTGGCACCGATGATGGCCAATAAGTAAATCCATTTTCTCTTCATCTTGCGCAACAGGGCGTAGAGGGCGAGGATGCCTCCTTCGCCATTGTTGTCGGCACGCAGTGCCACACATACGTATTTGATGGTGGTCTGCAGGGTGAGTGTCCAGATGATGCACGACAATGCACCCAGGATGGTGCTCTCGTTGATGGCTTCACCCGTGTGCAGGATGGCTTTCATCACGTAGAGTGGGGATGTACCTATATCTCCAAACACGATGCCCAGAGTGATGAGCAATCCCAGGAAGCCTACTCGATGATGGCAGGCTACTGAACTTTCCGAATTTTCTCCCATATAATTTCTCTTATTTATTTAAAATATTATCCTTCTTTACATTAAGGAATTATCCTTATGTGAACATAAAATATCCCTTTATAGATTATTAATTTGGGTGCAAAGGTATGAACATAAGTGGTAAAAGATGATTTGTTTAACAAGATTTATCTGTTTTAACTTTCGTTTTAATCGACAGTAAGTGACAGTTTGGAAGATGTAAAAAAAGTGATATTCTTTCTCGGTGTCAAAAATAAGCCCCATCTACTATCCGAATCTTCATTCATGCTGAAATCGGAAAGTAGGTGGGGGCATTAGATGAAGGTCACCACATTTGATGCTTCGTTATATTTACATATTTACGCAGTTTTGCGATACTCGCTTGGTGTCTTGCCCGTCTGTGCCTTGAAAAAGCGGACAAAGTGCTGAGGATACTCAAAGCCGAGGTGGTGGCTGACTTGCGTAATGCTTAAGGTTTCATCCACAAGTAACTGTCGGGCAGCCGAAAGCAGCCGGTCGTTGATCAGACTCTTGGCAGTTTTGCCTGTCTCGGTTTTGACTAATTCACCGAAATATTTAGTTGAGTAGCAGCATTTATCGGCAAAGTAGGCTACGGTAGGCAACCCTTCACGTATCGCTTTCTTGGCAATGTATTCATCGAGCAGAGAGACGAATTTCTTGACCACCGAATGATTGATCTCCTCGCGTGTGATGAACTGGCGGTCGTAGAAGCGCAGACAATAGTTCAGCAGCAACTCGATGTTAGAAACGATAAGTTCACGCGAATGCTTATCTATAGGATGCTCGAGTTCCTGCCCAATCATTGAGAGCACGTCACGGAAGATATTTACCTCGGCAGCGGATAGATGTAATGCTTCGTTGCTTGTATAGTCGAAGAACTCATAGCGGGAGATGTTCCTGCCAAGCTGGGTGCGGTTGAGCAGCTCGGGATGGAAAGCCAAAACCGTATATTTGGCAACCGGAACTCCTGGAACGGGTTCTACCTTAATCGTTTGTCCTGGAGCAAACGAGGTTACGGTCATCTCGTCAAAATCATATTCTGTTCTGCCGTATGACAGTTTGCACCCCTTGTTTTCCTTCAGGAAGAGGGCATAAAGTCCGTAGTGATTCACAGCCTCCTGAATAGGAGAGGTGTTCTCTACATGCGCAATGCTTACCAGAGGATGAAGTGTTTTCACCCCAATGTAGTCATTGAACTCCTGTATGGTATTAAAGAAAAATTCCTTCATAATCTTATGCTTTAAATTTCTAAACGTTCTAATTTATTTTTTTACGGGTGCAAAGATACGCATATTTCCTTAATTTTCTTATACCTTTTTTACGGTAGATATTACCTTTATCGTCGTGTTTTGCGATTTTTATCCTAATATCGATGAATTCCCCTCTCCATTTCGTATTGAAATGTTGGCTTCGTTTCTCCTTGTGACGATAATCACATGAGCCACCTATCCAAACGTATAATATGTAGAAGAATCTTGTATCATAATTTTTTTATCTTCAATGTCCGCAGATATTCTTTCTGCTCGGGCGTGATTCTGTAGCTCTCTATGCCTTCTGGATGGTCTTGTTGTGCGTCCAGGGAGCAAGGCGGCGTTGTTCGATGTAGGGAATCGTTGCGTCCCATTGCTTGGCAAGGGCGGTGACGAACAGTCTTTCTTGAAGTGAAGTCATTTTCATCCAATCATTTTTTGAATCTGTTTATCCGAAGCATCAGGCTGGATTTCTTTCAGATGCTCGAAAATTCTCTGATAAGATTCCTGGAGAGTGCGGTTGCATTGGCAAGCCTCCCTGCCATAGAGTTCTTCGGGAGTATTGAGCAGCGACCAACCCCACATAACTCTCAATTCTCAACTTTCAACTAATAAATAATGGGATTGGATGAGCTGCATCCAATCCCATTTTTATTAATACTCAGCCTCATTCGCCAAGTGCCACGTTGTAAGATACGAAGCACGAGTGATGTCTGTAAGCTTCGGATAGTTCACTGTGTCAGCCTCATCCGACGGGAAGTTGTAGTTGGGCTGACCGCCGGTGTGATACCACACGATAGGCACACCCTTCAAGTGGAACGACTGCTGGTCGCTGCCGCCGACAGGGGTATCCCAAGCACGATAATCGGGGTCGAAGCAGAAGTTATGCTTCGCCATATCCGCCTTGAGCCACTCGCCAATCTTCGGATGCGCAGCCGTATAGAAGTACATCAGATAGCGACTGTCTGTGCCGCTACCCACCATATCGAAGTTCAGATAGCCCTTCACGTTCTTCATATCCTTATAGACATCGGTGAAGTAGCGCGAGCCGAGCAGTCCGAACTCCTCGCCATCCCAGAATGCGAACACGATAGTGCGCTCCGGTGTTGCACCACTCGCCACGAAAGCCTTCATAATCTGCAGCACGGCAGCCACGCCCGACGCATTGTCGTCGGCGCCATTGTATATCTTGTCGCCTTCGATGTCGTTGTACACGCCCTCATGGTCGAGATGCGCACCCACAACAACCATTTCGTCGGTCTTCTTGCCTGGCAGCACCGCGAGCACATTGCTCAGATACATAGTGCGGTGCACCTGCTTCTTTATCTCAGCGATTGAATCCGCCTCAACGAAGTAGCGCACGCCACGCTGCAGTTTCTGCACAGCACAAGCCTCGAAGGGCTGTTCGTACGACTCGCCGAGGAAAGGCTTCAAGCCAGCCTGTCGAATCTGTGAGATGATATACTGCTTTGCGATGCGCGAACCGCGCTCGCCGGCACGGCGTCCTTCCAAGAGGTCGTCGGCAAGGAAATAGACATGCGCACGTGCCGCATCTTCGGTGATTGAACGCAAGCCGGCATCACACTGTGCAGCCAACTGTTTCTCCACTTTAGCCGACTTCTTCTGTGCGGCTTCAACAGTAGTCGCGCCGCTAAGAACGATAGCAGCCGACAATAATAGTTTATTAATCATATTCAAAGTATTATTCTTTATATTGTTACTATTTTATGTGCAAATACGTCATCAGTGCAATCTGTTTCACTTTAAAATTCTAACTCCACATCCATATCTTTGTTGATTTCTTGCCATTCCTGATGCTCTTCCAGATGATTGGTCTTTACCAGTACACTCTGGAAACCAAAACGCTTACCTGCCTCGGCATTCTCTGTGCGGTCATCGAAATAGAGCGTAGTGGCAGGATTCAATCCAGTCTGTTGCGTCATCTCTTCATAGATTTCGACGGATGGCTTCTCTTTCCGCATGGCGTATGAGAGGAATACTTCATCAAACAGCTCGTCTGTGGAATATCCCAGCTGCTTCATCAGACAGACCGATTTCTGCCAAAGCGTATCGTTGATGTTGCTGAGCAGATAGACCTTGTATCGCTTCCGTAGTTTGACCAATGCTTTCAGCCTTTCAACGGGCAGATTGCCGCACAACTCTTCGAGTACTTTCTCAATATCCTCGGTTGTGGTTCCTTTGCGGCAAAGGCTCAGCATCTCTTTCAATGTTTCTGATTCCGCCACCAGACCATTGATATATTGGTGCATCAGTCTCTTGATTTTGCGGACATGGATTAGCCGCTTGAACGCCGTAACGCCCAGGCTCTCCATGGCTTTCACAACAGAGGCATCATCAATATTCACGATGACACCTCCATAATCAAAAACGAGAGTTTCTATCTGTTTCATGCTCTAATCATTTGATAATGATGCGCCTGTAATCTAGGAGGATAAGCCATGCTCAACTCCATATCAGCGCAATATATCTGCAAAAATACAAAAAATATTCAGAAATGTGATTTTATGAATGAATTTTGTTTGCAGAGCTAACATGATTTAACCTTATTCTTAATCTAGAGGAGCATTGAGGGACAACTTGGGGGATATCTTGAATAACCGGAAATCCTTAATGACCGTGACCTTAATGACCGGAAAACGGCCCGAAACATTTATTTGTTTTTCTGATGAAACTCCTTCCTTGTCTTAGCCATTGCTTTTGTAGCCCTATCGTGGGTCTCTATCAGCAATGGACTCTTGTAATATTGCACAATCTTGACTCTGACGCCACCTATCCAAACGTAATATGTAGAAGTATCTTGTGTCATAATTATTTTGTCTTCAATGTCCGCAGATATTCCTTCTGCTCAGGCGTGATTCTGTAGCTCTCGATGGCCTTCTGAATGGTCTTGTTGTGCGTCCAGGGAGCAAGGCGGCGTTGCTCGATGTAGGGAATCGCCTGGTCCCATTGCTTGGCAAGGGCGGTGGCGAAGAACCAGGCTATCATCATTTTTACGTAATACTCTTCGCTCCTTACTGATGCTGGAATTTCAAGATATTCTGCCTTGAAGTCTTTATCCAGGTAATGAGACATAAGTGTCTCTATTCCAAAACGACAAGTATAAACGTATGACGATTTACTCCAAGTCTTGATTTTCGTTAATAGCTCCTTCTTGTGTTTGGCAAACACCTTCGGAGACATGATGTCGCAAACTGCCCAGTTGTCCACGAATGGCAGAAATCTGTCTGTAAGACGAATGCATTCCTCGTAGTCCTTTACCTCGGAAACGAGGAGTCCGTGAAGCATATTCTCGTCGTAGTATTCGTGAGGAAGTTGACGAAGGAAATCTTTGCATTCTGATTCCTTTGTAAATTCTTTTGCAAACTTGCGAAGCACAGGCACACGAATGCCTATGAAACTCTCCACAGGCACTCCCGGTGTCAGTTTGGCTTGGAAAGCAGCATACTGCTTATCCTGCATGGCGAACAGTCTTTCTTGAAGTGAAGTCATTTTTATCCTATTAATTTAATAATCTGTTTATCCGAAGCATCAGGCAGGATTTCTTTCAGATGCTCGAAAATCCTCTGATAAGATTCCTGAGGAGTTCGGTTGCATTGGCAAGCATCCCTGCCATAGAGATCTTCGGGAGTATTGAGCAGCGACCACCCCCAGCCATATTCATGATTGTGCTTGTCACGAGGGTAGATGAAATCCTCGGTCACAATATAAGTTGCCATTTCCAGTCGGGTGAGATAACCGTCAAACTTGCTTCTCATTCCCTTGCCCGTAAAACCGCAGGAAGCTCGAAGTTCCCTTGTAATGAGACTGCCCGATGATTGAAGCGTGCTGAGAATGACTCCTTCTATCGAGTCATCATCTGGGCGAGGGTACTTGCTTCTTCTGTAGTTGCAGAAGTCCGGCCACCATTCCTGACTGATGAATCCTGCTTTCTTGTTAAAGAACTTTCCGTACATACACGGCATTTCCT
>USRA01000080.1 GCA_900557035.1 uncultured Prevotella sp.
TCAACAAGAAGGGATATGAGAAGGATCCAGGCGTAAGCTTCGGTATGGATCTGAATGATGTATTTGCAGATTTCGCTGCTCAGATGGGCAGCATCAACGACAGCATCGCCGAGCAGGAGAAGTATCTCTGCGCTGCCAAGCTCCGTATGGAGGAAGATATGCCTCACTACAGCGACGCCAACTTCACCATGCGATTGAGCTACGGTCAGGTAGGCGGTTTCGACCTCGGTGGCAAGCCTTCTGGCTATTACACCACAGCCGAGAGCATCGTAGAGAAGATGAAGAAGGGCGACAAGGTAATCGATTACTACGCTGAGCCTATCATGCACGAGCTTCTCTCTGAGAAGGATTTTGGCAAGTACCAGGACAAGACGACTGGCAAGATGCAGCTCTGCTTCTTGACCAACAACGACATCACTGGTGGTAACTCAGGTAGCCCTATGTTCAACGGCAAGGGCGAGTTGATTGGTCTTGCCTTCGATGGCAACTGGGACAGCCTCAGCTCTGACATCAACTTCGACAAGCGCCTGGCTCGCTGCATTGGCGTGGACATCCGCTATGTGCTCTACCTGATGGATAAGTGGGGACACGCAGACAGACTCTTAAAGGAGATTAATGCAAAGTAAATTCTATCTCTGAATCAACAGAGATGATAGAATGGTTTATCCTGGGATAAAGATTAGTCTCAGGATGATATAAAAAGAGCGGAAAATCAGCTGTTAACTGTTAACCTGTTAACTCCTGGCTTTCCGCTCTTGTTTTATTTAGTCATCCTATTCTTGTTATCTTGCTGAATTTCAACTTATTTTATCTTACAGATTCGCAACTTACAGAATTCCTATTAATATTGCGAGATATTATTCAGCTCCTTCAATGAAACCTGACGAGGCTTCTCGGCGAGTTTCTTCTTCAATTCATCCATCGTTATTTCTGCAGGTGGATTGAACTCATCTGATTGCATATAACCCAACACGCTCTCGTAGAAAGCCCTACCCTCTGGATATTTGGCAGCCTTCTCCAAATCGCTCATGCAGACGAGGAGCTTTCCGGCTCCCACCTTCCATTCCATCACTAAGCCAAGTTTATGATTCCGCTCGATATTATCTATCACCTGAACTATCGGGCGATAATCCTTGGCGAAATTGTCGAACACCAGCGGATGCGACTCCTTGATGACAGGGAACCATTGCCAGTTGGTGTGCATCTCCGTTGGGAATCCCTTGAATAATGGGTGCTGAGGATTGGTCAGGATGCCCAAAGTACCAGGAGACACAGTCTTCTTGTTGTTCTCGCAGATGGTCTTGAACATGCGATAGTTCCAATAATCGGTTTGGAAGAGTCCTCCTACGGTATAAGGAAGAGAATCTGGCATCCAAAGCACTTTGGCTCCTTTTTCCAGTGAAGCCACAACTGCATCTGATAGTTCCTTAGCAATCACCACATTCTTCTTATCCACTGCCTTGCGAGGATAAACCTACAGCTCGTATGAGTTTCTTGCATCCGTACCATCAATACTCAAGGTAAGGTTCACCTTGGCAGGCTTATCGGCATGGAGTTCCAAGTTGAGTTCGCCCGCATCCAGCAATCCCTCATTGTAAGTAAAGATGTTGATCTTGCCCTCTTCCTCATTAAAAGATGGCTCATCAGAAGAGATACGCCAAGTCATCTTCTTGCCTCTGAGCGATGTGGCACCATAATTGGCTATCAGCACCTTGCCCTTGAAAGTTTCTCCTGCCTCATAGCAGAACTTATCCGTTTCTATCAGCGGAACAATAGGCGAACACCACTGTCGCCACTCCTCTGGCGTGGTGATGCCCTTGCTCTCCATAAAAGCATCGAGAATGCCCACGAAGGCACTGCCCTGACCAGGATAATCCTGAATATCGAGGAGCTGGAAGCCTGCCATATTCTTGGTTCGTAGATCCATCTCGATATCCGCCTTATAGAGTTTCACGCTCCATAAGCCTGATGCCTTGTGGAAATCATCTGCTTGCGAAAGCATTCCGGCTGCGGCAAGGCGACGACGGAAAATCTCGAAGTTATAAGGATAGAGCACGCCCGTGTATTTCTTGATTTCACGGAAGTCGGGATAGGTTTGGAACTGTCCTGTCTCGTGAGAGATAATCGGGATGCCTACCTTGCCATCTTTCTTCTGCCAGGGCTGAGGAGAAGCCCACTTATCACAAGCCTCATCAAAATTCATGCTCGTATTCGGATGGAAATGATTGATCATTCCTCCATCATAGGCATCGGCAAAGGAGAAGGAACCACGGGTATGGGTATTGTATTTGCCCCATCCCTCGCCACCAATACGACAAGTGGTGAAGTAATCCATTCCTTCTTTTACTCCCTGATAACCGAGATAGTAATTGCTGCCAAAGGTGTAATACTTATCGGGAGCTATCTTGCGGAAATCATCCACAAACTCCTTCATCTTGTCGATACTTCCCCATAGTTCATTGCCCAAAGCCATCATGCGGAAAGATGGATGATGCCCATATTCTCGCAAGATATTTTCTCCTTCTTGATGTAGGAACTTCATGAGCGTCTCATCCTTATCATCGAACGAACCCCAGAAAGGCAACTCTGGCTGCAAGTAGATACCTAAACTATCAGCAGCCACAAAAGCCGCCTCTGGTGGACACCAAGAGTGGAAGCGCACATGGTTGATGCCATACTCCTTGCAAGTGCCGAGATACTTCATCCAGCCCTCCACGGTCATATCCACATGTCCTGTGAGTGACCAAACCGCTGCATCGTGCTTGCCACGGAGGAAGACAGGATGCCCATTGGCATAGAAATGTGCGCCCTCAATATGGAAGTCTTTGAAGCAAGGGAGAACTGTGCCTGTATAAGTTTGAACAGAAGCAGGAGAAATGACATTTGAATTCTTCACTCTTCGTTCTTCACTCTTCACTTTATCTGCTCTTCGTTCTTCACTCTTCACTTCCAAAAGTATTTCTCCAATAATTCCATTCCAGTTGGTCTGCGTATCCTCGGTATAGGCATGGCTGGAGCCATACACTTGCTCAGGCACTCCCCGAGAATTATCCACCACGATTTCCAACTGGTGCTTGCCTGATTTCATTTTTGGCAAGATGTATCGCTGAGGGGTGGAGATAAAGTTGCAGGAATCCACCAACTTTCCATCCAGATACACCCACGTAGGTTTGGTTCGCTCCAAGAAGAGTTCTACCGCCCCCTTCTTCCACTGTCGCGGAATCTCGATGATGCGAAAATAAGTAGCCTTGCCTTTATAGGCATAGAGGCGAGTGAGATGCGTGGTCTCGGTAGTATCACTTGGTGCAAATCCCAAGTGATTGGTGTCGATAGTACCTGGGAGCATGGCACGCTTCACCTCCTTGACATCGCCAAGCATCACCTTCCATTCTCCTGCCAGGGACAGCGACTGCCCCACCCCATTCGTTTGCGCTTGCATGCCCAGGCTTATCAAGCCCAAGCAAGCGATCAAGATTTTAGTTCTCATTCGGTTATTTAATTAGTTGTTATGTTGTTTCATTAAAATATTTCATCCATATTTTCATTCGTTATTTTATCCGAAAATCTCTTTCAATTCCTTATTGCTCAACTTACCTATCCAGTTCTCACCCGTAGATACAGTCATCTCAGCAAGCGCACGCTTGTTGTTGATCATGTCATTGATGCGCTCCTCAAAGGTGTTCTTGGTGATAAAGCGATGCACCATCACATTTTTCTTCTGTCCGATACGATAAGCTCGGTCGGTAGCTTGAGCCTCCACGGCAGGATTCCACCAAAGGTCGTAATGCACCACATGGGTTGCTGCAGTTAAGTTGAGACCAGTACCAGCCGCCTTCAACGACAAGATAAATACACGGTCGGAACGCTTGTTTTGCTGGAATCTATCCACCATTTCCTTACGCTGCTTGATACTGCATCCACCATTCAAGAACATAGGTTGCACACCAGTTCTCTCTTCGATGAACTTCTGCAACATATCTCCCATCTCCTTAAATTGGGTGAAGATAAGCACCTTTTCTCCACTCTCCACGATAGAATCCACCAAATCAAGCAGCATCTCCGTTTTACCAGAAAGTGATGGAACAAACTTGCCATCTTTCAAATATTGTGTAGGATGATTGCACACCTGTTTCAAGGCAAGCATCATCTGCAAAATAATGCCCTGACGCTCAAAGAACTGTTTGCTATCCGTCTCATCAAATTCCTCGATGGCCTTCATGCTCTCATCCAGCACCTTCTTATAGAGGGCAGCTTGCTGTGGAGTCAGCATGGCAAACTCATCCTGCTCTATCTTGTCTGGCAAATCGCTGATAATCGTCTTGTCTGTCTTCAATCGGCGCATCATCATAGGCGATGTAATCCTGCGGAATCTATCGGCACATGCCACATCACCAAAGATGTCTTTCCCCATCTTCGAGGTGAGATGATGATGGTATTTGCCAAACCACGGAAATTGTTCTTCAGTTTCTCCGTATCAACAGCTCTGTCGGTAAAGCCCTCACCATCTGCTATTTTTCCAAAAACGAAAGGTATGTCCATATTGTTTATATTTACTATTCGGGTGCAAATATAATCAAAATATTTGAAACAAAATCATTTCAAACCATTTTATTTCAAATTAATTGATTTGAAATGATTCTATTTCATCCTCCTACAATCTCTTTTATTTTATATATCTAACAGCTGCACCACTACCAAAAGGATAATCACTGACATCCTTATTCATATATGGCGAATCAGGACACAAATCGCCTTCAAAGCAACAACGAGGTTTCTTGAAGATACTACCATCTTCTGCTTTGGCAACCCATTCATGTGACTTAACCTTTATGACACATCTAACGACCTTTCTGTACACTCCCAACACATAGTTTACTTTCTGTGCTTGCTCTGCTCCAATAGCCCAATATTTTCGTGTTGACTCATAGACGTCAAACCTTTTATATACTCCTTTAGCTTTTGCTTGATCAAAACTCCGATTCAGGCTTACCAATAGAAGATAGCTTCCATCTTCCACATCAATCTTTGAACAATCATACAAAGCATTTACCTCTTGGATGCTCTTAATGCCCTCATCCCATTGATGGTAACCAGCAACAAGATTTGTCAATTGATTATCATGATTGAATTGAGGATATGTCAGCATATCTATCAAGGACGATTCCACAAGATATGCTTCTTTTTCATCAAGATTGTGGCGCATTATGTAGTATTTTACCTGTCTACCCTCCGAAATTATGTTACGGATGGTCTCAAGTTTCAAACTATGATCGTTTTCTACAAGTGCTGCTTCTGCATGTTGAAACACCCTATCTCCTTTACCTTTTCCTATGTAGAAAATTTTATTATTACGTGGATCGACCAAAGCATAAACATAATATGCTAAGGCTTCTTTTACACTTTGTTTAAACTCCATTCTACAATACTATCATAAATTATTAATATATCTTTTACTTCACCCAATCCAACCAATTCTCTGGCGTAACAATAGCCTTTTCCTTCACATCGTATGCTGTAAGGAAAGAATTAGGGAACTGGGTGTTGGCACGCTTGGGATTCCATTTCATCTCAAAGAGAGAGAATTGTCCATCACACTCCTCTATGTAATCTATCTCCTGTTGTTGATTGGTGCGCCAAAAATAACTATTCACGTATCGACCGTTATATTGATTAGCCTTAATACGCTCACTGATAAAGAAATTCTCCCACAAAGCACCCACATCTTGGCGAAGAGCAAGGGGAGCGAAATTCTGCAAGATGGCATTTCGGATGCCATTATCATAGAAATAAAACTTCTTGGCACGCTTTAGCTCTGTACGAAGATTTCTACTGAAGCCATTCAGCTTAAAGACAATGTAGCACTTCTCCAACAAGTCGATGTACTTCTCCACAGTCTTGTTATCCGTACCCACCGTCTGAGCCAACTCATTATACGACACCTCGCTTGTCACCTGCAAAGCCAAAGCCGTAAGAAGTTTGCCCAATAATGCCGGGCGACGCACACTCTCCAAGTTCAACAAGTCCTTATACAAATAACTGTTGGAGAGATTATACAATAAGTCCTTGGCATCCTCTTGATGATTGAAGATGTCTGGATAAGAGCCAAAAACAAGACGACTCTCCAAAGTTTGCTTCACAGAGAGCAACCCCTGCGCATTCAAAAGCTCTCCCGTTGACAGAGGAAAGAGATGATATTCAAACTTTCTTCCTGTCAAAGGTTCGTTGAGTTTGTTCTGGAGTTCAAAAGAAGAAGAGCCTGTCACCAACAATTGCACATCAGGGAAATTATCCGTAATGCGCTTCAATGTCATACCGATATTCTCCACCCTCTGAGCCTCATCGATAACAAGTATCTTGTTCTGCCCTATCAGCAATCTCAACTCTTGCGTATTCATTGCAGACAGCATCTCTTGCACCTCAGGCTCGTCGCAATTCAGTTGCAAAGCAGGTTCCTTACGCCCCTCCAACACCATATTGAAGAGCGTACTCTTACCCACTTGCCTTGCTCCTATCACAATAATCGCCTTGCCTGCAAACATTCGAGCCTCTATCACGTCTTGTAACTGTCGTCGTATCATACTATTCTTTTTTGCTTAAAATCTGGTGCAAAGATAGCAAAAAAATCTCCTAATCCCAAAAATTAGGGTGATTTTTGGGATTGTAATCCTAAAATTCATACTGATTTTTGGGATTAGGGCATATTTTAGCTCCTAAGGTTATATGTAGGCCAAACTTTATTTAAATATCATTTTTGGCAAAAAAAGTGCGACCTTCTCGTACCTTATCTCGTTTTTTTCATAGATAAGGTACGAAAAGATCGCACATTTATAATACAGTTACATTTCTTACTTCTTCTTAGGACGTCTTCTTGCCCAACCTTCTTCCTCGAAGTTTGGCTCCTCGCCCTTGAACTTCACGTTATCGTTGTTCTGGAAGAACTGGCGCCAATCGCCTGTATCCTCCTGAGGGCGAGACTTTCTGCCGCCACGAGATTCACCACGGCTTCCACGTCCGCCCTTTCCACGAGAATCACGAGAATCTCTTGCATCATCAGAAGAACCTCTGCGGCTGCGACCTTCTGAACTGCGACCTCCTCTTTCTGAAGAACGGGCGCCTCTGCCCTCAGAACTGCGACCGCCACGGGCTGCTCTGCCATGACCTTCCTCATCAGCATCATTACATCTCACGGTTCTGCCCTTGTACTCAGTACCGTTCAATGCCTTCATCACGCGCTTAGCATCCTCCTCAGGCACCTCGATGTAAGCAAACTTACTCAGCAGGTCGATGTGACCAACCTCCTGACGACCCTTCACGTGCTTGTTCAGATACTGCATGATTTCGCCCGGATAGAAACCAT
>USRA01000081.1 GCA_900557035.1 uncultured Prevotella sp.
AATTAATACATGAAGAGTCTTTTCTTGCTACGCATTTCACGGCAGAACACGGCAAATTTGGTTCGTAATCAAAAATCTTACGTTACTCATCAGTAACTCACTATAAATCAGAGTATTCAAATTCAATTCGTAACCTTCCTCATTCTTCCGAACCTCAACATTCCCCATTTGGGGTATAGGTTACGGATAGGTAACGTTCCTCTGTCTCAACTTGTCGTATTCCCGTCTTCGTCTGTCCTCGCCACTTTTAACCAAAATGAGGAAAGTAACTGATAACCAGTAAACTTTCCTCATTCTTCTCTCAAACACTTTTTATATGTACTTTCTGCTTACAAAAACAGAAAATAGCAGAAAAGTATCAGCAATAAGCAAAATAAGTACACTTATTCTATTTCGCATGAAAGGCTATCAGACCTTCCATCGGAGCCCGCATAATCTTGGCAATATGAAGATGATGCTCATTCTCCATTACATTTCTCAGCGGGGCTTCAAAATAATGAGCGATACTTCCCACGAATCCTATCATCGGAATCCCCTCTCCCAAAGAAGAATCCCAGGCTTTCACGCCAGGTTCCAACTGCGAGATATCCTCCTGACTGGCTTTTACATACTGAATATAAGGTATAAGATTGTTTTCGTAGAAAGCATGGAAATTGCTCAATACCACCCGATACAATGCCATTGCCTCATTCAGTTCATCACTGCCGTTCTCATATTTCTCTCCCTCTGCTATCTGCTCAGAAATAAAAGGACAGATGGAAGCCAGAAAACGGTTAGCCAATGGTTCACGATACACCTTATTGATGATATCGTTATAATCCAGTCCCGACCACTTCAGAAACCTCTTCTTGATAGCCGAAGGCAGACTGCCCTTGAAGATACCATTCAGGAAAAGCTTGCCCAAGACGGCACCGCTACCTTCATCACCCAGAATATACCCCAGAGGAGGCGTATTCATCACAATCTTCATGCCATCATAGAGACAACTGTTGGCACCAGTGCCCAGAATGCATGCCATTCCAGGCTGATGTCCGAAAAGCGCCCTTGCCGCACCCAGCATATCACCCTCAGCCTCAACCGAAGCCTCCGGAAAAGCCTTCTGCAAGAGCGAAGTCATCCTGGGTTTCATCGCCTCGGTCACACCGCTGCCATAGAAGTAAACCTCCTGTGGCTGCTCAGCCAATACGAGTTCCGACTTCAATACCTGCAGCACTTCCTCGTCCTGCATGTGAATAGGACTGATGCCCTGCGTCTTGCAGGTCATCACCACCTTACCCTCTTCATCCACCAAAGCCCAATCGGTCTTGGTGCTGCCACTATCTGCTATGAGTTTCATCATATTCTTGTTTTTATAATTTCCTGTTTTTATAATTTCTTGGTCTATATCAAAAACTACGTGTTTTCTGATGATTTTCCCGGAAAGACAGCCCGTCTCCCTCTAACACGCTGCAAATGTAATGAATTTCGGCGAAATACAGAAAGGATAAGGAGAAAAATCGAAAAAACGCACTTTATTCTTGGGTTTTTCACGAATTATTAATAACTTTGCACACAAATAGTCAAATAATAAGGAAGAAATAACAATAAATACTATAATTATGGCAACATTCATAGCAGGACCATGCGTTATCGAGTCGATGGAACTACTGGATACAGTAGCTCAGGAACTCGTTCGTATCAACCAGAACTTAGGAACCGACATCATATTCAAGGCATCCTTCGATAAGGCCAACCGTACCAGCATCCACTCTTTCCGTGGTCCTGGTCTGGAGAAAGGTCTGCAGATGCTCAGCGACATCAAGTCGAAATACGGACTTCGCATCACCACCGATATCCACGAGAGCTATCAGGCTGAAGCTGCGGGCGAAGTGTGCGATATCCTCCAGATACCAGCCTTCCTCTGCCGCCAGACCGACCTGCTCGTATCGGCTGCCAAGACCGGCAAGATTGTCAACATCAAGAAGGCTCAGTTCCTGAGCGGAAGAGATATGAAGTATCCTGTTGAGAAGGCTTTGGATAGCGGTGCCAGCGAAGTATGGCTCACCGAGCGTGGCAACAGCTTCGGCTACAACAATCTCGTGGTAGATTTCCGCAACATTCCGGATATGAAGGAGATTGTACCGAATGTAATCATGGACTGTACCCACAGCGTACAGCGACCAAGCGCAGGCGATGGCAAGACCGTGGGCGACCGCAAGTTTGTGCCAGCCATGGCAAAGGCTGCCAAGGCATTCGGTGCCACAGGCTACTTCTTCGAGGTGCATCCCGACCCAGACCAGGGCAAGAGCGATGCAGCCAATATGCTGGAATTAAATAAACTAGAATCACTTATTGAAGAATTGATGAGATAATGGACGATAAGACAATAAGAAGTTATGGAGAACAGGCGCTGAGAGACGAGGCACAGGCCATCCTCGACCAGATCGCCTTATTGGACGATAATTTTGAGAAAGCCGTAGATATGATGTTTCATTGCCAGGGCAAGATCATCGTTACGGGTGTGGGCAAGAGCGGACACGTGGGTGCCAAGATTGCAGCAACCCTCGCCTCTACTGGTACACCGGCTTTCTATATCAACCCGCTGGACGTATATCACGGCGACCTCGGTGTGATGACCGACAAGGACGTGGTGCTGGCACTGAGCAACAGTGGTCAGACCGACGAACTGCTCCGCTTCATCCCGATGGTGCTCCACATGAACGTGCCTATCATCTCTATGACAGGTAATCCGAATTCACTGCTGGCTAAATACTCCAACCATCACATTACCGTCAAGGTAAAGAAGGAGGCTTGTCCACTCAACCTTGCCCCTACCAGCAGTACCACGGCAGCCCTCGCCATGGGCGATGCCCTGGCAATAGCCCTGATGCAGGTACGCCACTTCAAGCCACGCGACTTTGCCCAGTTCCATCCGGGCGGCGAATTGGGTAAGCGTCTCCTCACCACAGCCGAAGACGTGATGCGCAGCGACGACATGCCTATCATCCCTAAGGAGATGCACCTGGGCGAGGCTATCATCCACGTGAGCAAGGGTAAGCTCGGACTGGGAATCTCGCTCGATGAAGACCAGCGCGTCATCGGTCTGATTACCGATGGAGATATCCGCCGTGCCATGGAGAAGTGGCAGGCTGAATTCTTCAACAAGACCGTGAGCGACATCATGACTACCACTCCGAAGATGGTAACTCCGAAGACCAAGATTTCGGAGATTCAGCGCATCATGCACAAATACAAGGTACATACGGTACTCGTAGTAGATAAGGATAATCATTTGAAAGGCATCGTAGATCACTATGCATGCATGGTTTAAGATTCAGGCACGGATTACACAGATTTATTGATTACACGGTTATAGATAAGATGAGATATTATTTATTAATAGCGACTTTATGGCTGGCTAGTTCGCTGTGCAGCGCACAGACCAGCGATTCATTGATAGTCAACCAGCTTCGTGGAAAGGGTGTCAGCTTTTCCCGCGACAACTCCGTCGCGCTCCTGATGAGCGGACAGGAGAAATTCGATGATATGTTTCAGGCAATCCGTCAGGCTAAGCACAGCGTGCATCTGGAATATTTCAACTTCCGCAACGACAGCATTGCCTCCCTCCTCTTCGACCTCCTTGCCGAGAAGGTGAAGCAGGGTGTCAAGGTAAGAGCCCTCTACGATGGCTTCGGAAACTCATCCAACAACAAGCCGCTGAGGAAACGGCATCTCAAGGAAATCCGTGCCAATGGCATCGAAATCTTCGAATACAAGCCCCTGAAGTTCCCATGGGTGCATGCCGTTTTCAACCGCGACCACCGCAAGATCGTAGTCATCGACGGACAGATAGCCTATACCGGCGGCATGAACGTTGCCGACTATTATATAAAAGGTACGAAAGTGGTAGGCGAATGGCATGATATGCACTGTCGCATCGACGGCAGCGAGGTGAATACCCTGCAGAAGATCTTCCTCAAGATGTGGAACAAGGTGAGCGGACAGCATATCGACGGCGAGGAGTATCACCGCAAGGAGAAGGAAGATTACCTGGTAGAGAATCTCAAGCCAGACACCACCGCCACAGCCTATCACAAGATGGTGGGCATCATCAACCGTGAGCCGCATATCACGAAGGATATCATCCGCTACTTCTATGTGAATGCCATCAACGATGCCCAGGACAGCATCAAGCTCATCAGTCCCTACTTCACCCTGAGTCCCAAGCTCAAGAAGGCATTGAAGCGGGCGGTGAAAAGAGGCGTCAAGGTAGAGATCATGCTTTCTACCAGGAGCGATATCCCGCTCACCCCTGATTGCGGATTCTATAATGCCCACAAACTGATGAAGGCTGGCTGCCATGTATGGCTGTACACGCCGGGCTTCCATCATACCAAGATTATCATGGTAGATGGCAAGTTCTGTACCGTAGGCAGTGCCAACCTCAATGCCCGAAGCCTGCGATGGGATTACGAAGAGAATGCCGTGATTGTGGATTCATGCACTACCCACCAGCTCGACCGTCTCTTCGACAGGGAGAAGAAAGACAGCTTCCTGCTCAACGAGCAGAACTGGCGAGAGTGGCGCACTGGATGGCAAAGATTCAGGGGATGGTTTGCAGCAAAGTTCCTCACCCCATTCCTGTAAACAGATAACAGATATATCAGAGAAATATGATGAACGAAGAAATGAAGAAAGCAATGGCAGGCAAGGCGATGCCCGAACTCGCCATTGTAGATAACAATACGCTGGCAGCCTTGGGTCTCAAGGGACTGCTGGAGAGTGTCGTTCCGATGGTAAAGATCAGCATCTTCGGTACATTCGGTGAATTTGAGTCGAATGCACCCGAACGCTTCATGCACTATTTCGTGTCGATGCAGATTCTTCTGACTCACCGCAACTTTTTCATCGAAGAGGCGTATCGCCCCCATACCATCGTGCTTACCCCCTGCAACGACCTCAACTCGCAGCTGCAGGGATTCCACTGCATCTGCGTCAACGTACCGGAATCAAAGCTCATCCGACAGTTGATCCGCCTGCAACGTTCGGGACATCCCCACGGCGAATATATCCCGCCGATGGATTCCTCAGAGTCCAGGGAGAAAGCCCTTTCAGACAGGGAAATCGAGGTACTCTCGCTGGTGGCACAAGGCAAAATCAACAAGGAGATAGCCGAAAAGCTCTTCATCAGTACCACCACCGTGATTACCCACCGCAAGAATATCCAGGAAAAACTGGGTATCAAGAGCGTTTCTTCGCTTACCATCTATGCCGTGATGCACGGTTATGTGGATATCAACAAGATCTAGCAGCCGGAGAGGCATCCTCCAAAATGATGATGCCTCTTACTCACATACCTATATATAATGATAGTGCCTTCCCCGCAAGCAGCAGGGAAGGCACTATCATTTTATAAAAAATAACATTTCAAAGGTCGTTTTTCTAAGCAAAACTAGAGTTTCACCGTAGAAATATCAACCAGATCGTTTACGATGGCATAAATCGTCAGGCCCGCAGGAGAATGAATCTGGAGCTTACGGGCGATGTTTCGGCGATGGGTAATCACCGTGTTCACGGAGATAAAGAGATGGTCGGCTATCTCCTTGTTCGACATACCCTGAACCAGCGCAATGATTACATCTTTCTCTCGGTCGCTCAACTGCTCATCGTTGTTCGGCGTCTGATTGATCATACTAGAAATCTTGGCACTCACGTCATTCTGCTTCAGTTTCCGCTCGGCATTTCTCACGGCAGGAATAAAAATTTCTTCCTCCACCTCAGAGTGATGCGTAAGCCACTCCTCGTTGTTGTAGATATCATAGAGAGTGGCACTGAGCTGGTTGTTGTGCAGTCCATCCGAAGGCAGATACTTGATGATGATGCTCTTCAATTCCTTCAGCTTCATATCCACCTGCACATGATGCTTCGAGAAGGTTTCGATATCAAAGTTGGTATTGGCATTACCATCTATAAGTGCCTGAACATAAGGAAAAACCATCTTCTCCTCATACTTCATGTGGTTAGTGATGCTGTGGGCATAATCATCATAGAGTTTCAGAATCAGTCGCGCCAGATTATCCGTTTCATCCAGGGCTTCCACCAGCTCCTTACGGATAAAAGGTAACTGGAAATCTATGTAGTAGGCATGCGATGCCTTGAGATAATGCAACAGGGTCGGCAACGATAAGCGGTCGGCATTGTCGTACTCCTTGTAACCATTTATCGTAAAGTTTACCACGGCAAGGAAGGTGTAGGTATCCACGTTCTGTTCATCGCAGACTTCCCTTACCGTCTTGTCGCCGAATCCCAGATTGATGCCGAAGCTACCCAGGCTCTGCAAGATATTGTAATTGTCTCTAATGATGCTGATCATCTTGTCGTCAGCCTCATACATCTTCTGATTTTTCATCTTGTTCTATCCTTAAATGCAAACATCCTTGTATCAAGAACATTCATAATGTTTCTATTTCGGTTGCAAATATACAAAAAAGTTTTGAAACTCGCAATACCTAGAAATGGGGATGCCACAGTTTACCGATTTTTAGGTATTGCAAGATATTTTAAAACTCCGTACCTTTGCACCCGAAATCGAGAAAGAGCGCGGTGATGATTGCCACTCCCGAGCGGCAGAGCTGCGTAATTCCTTATCAAGACAGATTGGCTTTAAGGAGATACTAGGCCTCTAAAGTGTCGAGAAAGCAAGCAGATATCCGCGCTCTTTTCTTTATTATATTAAGGATAATACGATAACAATAAATTCAAAATAATAAAGATGAACAGTTTAAGAATTGGATTGATGTCCGCTGCTCTGGTTGCCGGTTTGGCAACGGCAAGTGCACAAACTGTGGCTGCTGACAGCGTGATGCAGCACGTGAATGGCAAGCGCCTCAGCGTGGGTGGTTATGGCGAGGTTGCCATGAGCCGCAACTTCTATAGCGACGCTGGCAAACGCTACTCTAACGCCACCGCTTACAAGAACGCTCCTGACCACGGACGCTTCGACATTCCTCATGCAGTAATCTACTTGGGTTACGACTTCGGAAAGGGATGGACCATGGGTACTGAGATTGAATTTGAACACGGAGGTACCGGACAGTCTATCGAATACGAGGCTGAGGAAGCTATCGAGTACGAGCAGGAAGTGGAGAAAGGTGGAGAGGTAGAACTGGAACAGTTCTGGATTCAGAAGTCTTTCGGCAGAGGTGCCAACATCAAGATGGGTCACATCGTAGTACCTGTGGGGCTGACCAATGCCTATCATGAGCCATTAAACTTCTTTACTGTTTATCGTCCAGAAG
>USRA01000082.1 GCA_900557035.1 uncultured Prevotella sp.
CCCTAGACCCACTGATTAAGAGTCAGTTGCTCTACCAACTGAGCTAAGGGTGCATCTTCTTGATAGCCTCATTTCTGAATTGCGAGTGCAAAGGTACTACAAATTTTTGATTCCACCAAATTTTTCTGCAGTTTTTTTTAATTTTCTGCAATTTTTTTCTTGTAGAACGTTCCCAACGTATGCTTCACACCCCGCTGATTGATGCTGCAAAGACGATAGGTTCCACTGCTTAACCTACTGATATCTATCAGATTGTGTTCGCTCACAAGGTGTCCTACAGCCGTACCTTGCAGGGTTTCGACCAAAAAGACGTTTGTATCCAACTTTTTGGCGATTTCCGGCAAATGTACGTTTTTAGCATCACAGTGCAACATCTTGGCTGCACCCCAGGCGGTCAATTTTCTGCTGAAATCTCGACTGTTTTCCTGGGTAGCGCTACTTTCTATGCCATATCCGTCCATCGAAGTAACGGCAAAATAGAGTGGCTGGTCGTCATCTTCCCACTTCAAGAGCAGTTCGTTGCCCAGATGTCGAGCCGCAATGAGGTTTCTGGCATCGGTAACATCCACGGGATAAGTTCTGCTCGCATATACATTATTATATATATAGGGAGTAGGAATTGCAGTTCCATCGGTATATTCTGACGGATTATTCCATGAAATCTGAACATTCCCCTTTTCGCTTCTTACGCTGAGTGCCTGTGGCTGCTGCGGCTGGCGGTTGCTTGCCCAGGTCATTGGCGGTACGAGCGATGGATATTCGTTGAATCTCTCTGTGAAATCGAGGATGCCCTGCTTGTTGTCCAGTAGAAACTTATTTCGGAAGAAGCAGTATCCCATTCCCATGCTGCGGGTGAGGTACATTTCAGGAGTCACGTCATCAATGTTCCATTTTCCCTCTTTCGGGTCGAGGAAGTAGATGCCGAGTCCAGGCACCACGATCTTGCCGTGACTCTGCTCCTGCCAGTCGATGGCGAAAGGATAGAAATTCTCGCCACGGAAGTACATCATCGGGAAGAGCTCGTCCATCAGTCCGTCGCGCAGCCATCCCTGTGCATCCTGGCAAACCTTGGTGTTGGCATTCCATCCGTGACTCCAGTAACGGCTCAGGTCATCGTATTTGCCCACTGGCGAGCAGCTCATCTTGACCCAAGGCTTTTCCGACTTCACTGCATTGTGGATTTTCTCCACGATGCGGGTGATGTAGTTTCTTCCCTGTTCACGGCTCACCTTGATTTTCCAGGTTTCCGGGTATCGGATATAGTCGAGGTGGATGCCATCCACATTATATCGGTGGGTAATCTCGCGGCAGATTCCTGCAAGGTAATCACCTGTGCGGCTGTCTTCCGGATTCATGTATCCATCGGCACCTATCTTTCTGATGAGTCCTGGGAATTTCTTCCGGAGGCTCTTGCATCCCAGTGCCTCCCATTTACCTACAGGGATAGTAACCACCCAGGCATGGAGCTCCATGCCGCGCTTGTGACATTCGTCGATGGCAAACTGCAGGGCATCGTAGCCCGGCGTCTTTCCCGGGAATCCCGAGAGGCATCCATCCCAAGGTTCGTAATCGGAAGGATAGATCATGGTGCCACGGATGCGGGTCTGGATGAGTACGGTGTTGATCTTAGCCTGCTGCAGGCGGTCGAGGATCTGACAGAGTTCCTGCTGCTGCTTCTTGGCTGAGTAGGGCGACTGGGAGTAGGAGTGAGGCCAGTCGATTCCGCCGATGGTGGTGAGCCATACGGCTCTTACCTCGTGCTTGGGCGCCAGACTGTTGTATATGATGCTGGCCCCCGGCAGTATCTGCTTCTTTTCAGGTATATTGCGAGCCTGTGCAGGTAAAATACTGCCTAAAAACATTAAAAATGTATATAATTTCTTCATATTCTTTCAATTTGGCAACAAAGATACGGATAATTTTTCGTATTTCAAATAAAAATGTTACTTTTGCGGTGTAATTCGTATGAAAAAGTGCGATTAGGCTCAAAAAGAAGAGAGAATTCAAAAAAACAATAAAAGAAAATGGTCAGTTTCATCATTAGTTTGGCAGCCCTGGTATTGGGTTACCTCCTTTATGGAAAATTTGTGGCGCATGTTTTCGGTCCTGACGACCGTCCTACGCCAGCAGTGGCAAAAGCCGACGGAGTTGACTTTATGGTGCTGCCTAGTTGGAAAATCTTTATGATTCAGTTCCTGAATATTGCTGGTACTGGACCGATTTTTGGAGCCATCATGGGTGCCTGGTATGGACCGGTGGCTTATCTGTGGATTGTGTTTGGCTGCATCTTTGCCGGTGCCATGCACGATTATATGAGTGGTATGCTCAGTATCCGCCATGATGGCGCTGGACTGCCGGAGCTGGTGGGCAAGTATCTGGGTGGCAACACCAAGAAGGTGATGCTCGTGTTCTCGGTACTGCTGCTGATGATGGTGGGTGCCGTGTTTGTATATAGTCCTGCCATTATTCTGGATGGCATCTGCAGTTCTGGCTCGTTTGTGGGAGGTAAGATGTTCTGGATTATCCTCATCTTCATCTACTACATCATCGCCACGCTTCTGCCTATCGACAAGATTATCGGAAAGATATATCCTCTCTTTGCCTTTTCGCTGCTTTTCATGGCAGGTGCGCTGATGATAGGACTGTTCATCAAGTGGCCAACCTTGCCTGAGTTGTGGAGCAATCTGGCTTCCTGCAATCTCAACGAGAATCCGGCGTGGCTGGGTACGGAACCGTTCGTCAAGAAGAGTCCTATCTTCCCATGTCTCTTCATTACCATCGCCTGTGGAGCCATCAGTGGCTTCCATGCTACCCAGAGCCCGTTGATGGCTCGCTGCATGAAGAGTGAGAAGCTGGGCCGCCCTGTATTCTATGGTGCGATGATTACCGAGGGAGTGGTAGCGCTGATATGGGCTACGGTTTCCATGTACTTCTTCTATTATGGAGGATGGCGTGAATGCGTGAGTCCAGAGGTGGCTCAGCAGTTTATCGCTCAGGTGGATGGCGGAAAGTCGCTCATTCAGAACTTTGATGCTCCTACCGTGGTGAAGATTGTCTGCTCCAGCTGGTTGGGTGTGGCTGGTGGAGTGCTTGCCCTGCTGGGAGTAGTGGCTGCGCCTATCACCAGTGGCGATACGGCTCTGCGTAGTGCCCGACTCATTATAGCCGAGGCTATCGGACTGGAACAGCGTGCGATGCGTCGCCGTCTCTATATCTGCGTACCTCTGTTTGCCGTTACGATGGGCATTCTGGTGTGGCAGATGGAAAATCCTGATGGATTCAATGTAATCTGGCAATACTTCGGATGGGCTAACCAGACGCTGGCGGTCTTCACACTCTGGACTTTGACCGTGTATCTGGTACAGCGTAAGAAGCCGTTCATCATCACCCTGGTGCCAGCCTTGCTGATGACAGTGGTATGTTCTACCTTCCTGCTCCTCTCGCCGATGGCTCTGGCATTGAGCGAGCCGGTGGCTTATACGGGTAGTGTCATCGTCCTGGTGGTAGCGCTGGTCTGGTTCTTTGCCTGGTATAGGAAGAATATGAAAATTAATAATAGCAACACATAAAAATGTTACGTATGAAAAAATTAGTTTTGGCAGCAGCAGCTCTTCTGGTAAGTTTGGGGGCTAATGCTCAGTTTGAAAGTGGAAAGCAGTATTGCGGCGCGTCGCTCACGGGTCTCAATCTCAGTTATAATGGCAGTCAGGACTTGAACTTTGGTGTTCAGGCAAAGGCTGGTTATTTTGTAGAAGATGACTGGATGCTCCTGGGTCATGCCGAATATACCCATTCGGGTCAGGATGGCGTGAAGGATTACTTCTCTGCCGGAGCTCAGGCCAGATATTATATCGAGCAGAATGGATTGTATCTCGGTTTTGGTGCCAAGGTGGCTCATTCGGGCAGCTACAATGACTTCATGCCGGGCGTGGAGGTAGGCTATGCCTACTTTGTCAGCAAGCAGGTAACCATTGAGCCGGCTATCTACTATGATCAGAGCTTCAAGAAGCATACTGATTATTCTACAATAGGTTTCAAGGTGGGAATCGGTATTTATCTCTAGTGTGATGGTGCAGCAATATTCTTCTGCATTATTGGAAAAGGCAGTGGGGGAGTTTTCCAAGCTGCCGGGTATAGGGCGCAAGACAGCTTTGCGCCTTGTGCTTTTTATGCTCCGTAGGGAGGATGGGGATGTGGATCAGTTTGTGGATGCCATCGCCCGGATGAAGCGCGAGGTGAAGTACTGTCGTGTGTGCCATAATATCAGTGATACCGAGGTGTGTCCCATCTGTTCCGATCCCCGACGCGATGCCTCTATCATCTGCGTGGTGGAGAATGTGCAGGATGTGCTGGCAGTGGAGAATACCCAGCAGTTTCATGGATTGTATCATGTGCTGGGTGGTATCATTTCGCCGATGGATGGTGTTGGACCTGCCGACCTGGAGATTGATTCTCTGGTGCAGCGTGTGGCTGCGGGAGGAGTAAAGGAGGTGATTCTCGCCTTAAGCAGTACGATGGAGGGTGATACCACCAATTTCTATATCTCGCGCAAGCTTGCCGATTATCCCGTGAAGCTCTCTGTCATAGCCCGAGGCATCTCCGTGGGAGATGAACTGGAATATACTGATGAAGTGACACTGGGTAGAAGTATCCTGAACAGAACACCATTTAATCAATAGAAATAAATGAATATCAAACAAGTACAACGAATATTGATGACCAACTTCCTCTTTATGCTGTTGGTGGCTTTTCTGCTGGTGGTTCTCTATGAAACGGAGATACTGACCGCCAATGATATCGCTGCCAACCAGACGATGATGTTCGGCATCCTGGTAGTGATGGAGCTTACCACCATCCTGGTGATTCCGATGGCGCTGAAGCTGTTTTGTCTGAAGGTAATCCGTCGCAAACTGTTGGCAGAAAAGGGCGATGCTCTGCTTTTCTGGGGCACTACCCGCATCAACATGCTCTGTCTGCCAATGCTCATCAATACCTTTATGTATTATCAGACCATGTCGCCTGCATTCGGCTATATGGCAATCATCCTTGTGCTCTGTCTTTTCTTCGTTTATCCATCTATAGGCAGATGTATCGAGGAAACCAGTGAGGAAGGTGAATAAGAGGTAGTTTTATAGTTAACAGTTAATAGTTAAGATAGACATTGAAACTCTCGGTTATCATAGTAAGCTATAACGTGAAGTATTATCTCGACCAATGCATCCGCTCGGTGCTCCGTGCCTTCGAAGTGATGCAGGGGGATGATGCTTCATCTTCTTCATCTTCCTCCGGAAAGAAGGATGTGGCAGAAATCATCGTGGTGGATAATCATTCTTCCGATGGATCGCTGGAGTATCTGAAGCGCCGCTATCCCCGTGAAGCATATCCGATGGTGCGGTTTGTGGGCTGTAACCACAATCTGGGTTTTGCCCGAGCTAACAATATCGCCATCCGTCAGAGCGAGGCGGAGTATGTACTCCTTCTGAATCCTGATACCATCGTGGGCGAGCAGGTACTCAGCGAATGCATCCGCTTTATGGATGCCCATCCCGATGCGGGAGCGGCAGGTGTGAGGATGCTGAATGCGGATGGCAGATGGGCGAGGGAGAGCAGGAGAGGATTGCCTACACCGATGGTTTCCTTCTTCAAGATGCTGGGATTCTGCAACCGATTGCCCAAACATCCACTGTTCGGACGCTATTATATGGGATTCCTGCCATGGGATCAGCCGAACCGGATAGAGGTGGTGAGTGGCGCTTTCTGCATGTTGCGCCGTAAAGCCCTAGATCGGGTGGGACTGTTGGATGAGGATTTCTTCATGTATGGAGAGGATATCGATCTTTCCTATCGCATATTGAAGGGCGGCTATCATAACTATTTTCTGCCTTTGGATATCCTGCATTATAAGGGAGAGAGCACGCAGAAATCCAGTTTCCGCTATGTACATGTCTTCTATGAGGCGATGCTCATCTTCTTCCGCAAGCATTATGCGGGTATGTCGCTACTCTTGAGTCTTCCTATCCGGACTGCCATCTATGCCAGTGCTTCCGTAGCGCTGGTCAGGATGCTGATGGCGAGAATGAGAAAGAGTTTGGGGTTCTTTACGCCTTCTGTGGTGGATGAATCGGAGTATCTGCTGTTTGATGCCGACAAGATGAGTTACGGTGAAATTCTGCATCAGCTTTCGCTCCGGGCGGATGAGCCTGACAAGCTGGCTATCTATACCCAGGAGATAGGGAAGGTGATAACGGAAGGGGATGTGATGGATATGGATGAAATGCATAATATATATAAGGTACGAGCGTACATTATATAATATGCGCTCATATAATTGGTAGATTAGGACGTATAATAGGAAAATATTTATTTTGGAGGAATATGGAAGATAAGAAGATTCATTTAAGGGCTTTGGAACCGGAAGATCTGGATTTTCTCTATGAAATGGAGAATGATGAAAGTCTCTGGGAGATGGGGTGCACCAATGTGCCGTACTCCCGACAGGTGTTGCTCGACTATATTACTACAGCAACGGCAGATATCTATACCGATAAACAGGTTCGCCTGATTGTGGAAAATGAGCAGCAGGAAGCTGTGGGCATCATCGATCTGATGAATTTCGACCCGCGGAATCAGCGTGCAGAGCTGGGAATTGTTATCAAAAAGGAACATCAGCATCAGGGCTTGGCACAGTTGGCTATCCGTCTTTTGATGCAGTATGCATCAAATGTGCTGCATTTGCATCAGATTTATGCCATTGTGGCGGAAAGTAACCAAAATGCAGTGAAAATGCTTGAAGTAGTTGGCTTTCAAGGTGATAAATTACTGAAAGGATGGCTGAAGACGGGCAGAGGATATGAGGACGCATATTTTTTTCAATCTTTTTTGTAAGAAAATAGCGGAAAAATTTGGTGGATTCAAAAAAATGTAGTACCTTTGCACTCGCAAATGAGAAATGCGCTATAAGCGGTTAAGTTAATATCTTAATTTGGTGCGTTAGTTCAGTTGGTTAGAATGCCTGCCTGTCACGCAGGAGGTCACG
>USRA01000083.1 GCA_900557035.1 uncultured Prevotella sp.
CTGACTTCGAAAAACAATTCTTCGAGAATATCAAGAAGTTTGCTTTCCGCAAGGCGCTCTGCGATAAGTGCCACGTCAACAACGAGAAGGGCATCATGTGCCTCATCAAGAAGGGTGATTACAAGGCTGTCGTGGCTAATCTCCTCAAGCCAGAGGGATTGAACTACGGTCAGTTGCCTAAGGGATTGCTCCAGTTCCACGAGTATGAGGACGAGGTTCGCACTCCAATGGAGGAGCACCTGGTTGAGGCTGCGCTCTATGCAAGCAGCAACGGCGAGGCAAATGTTCACTTCACCGTTTCTCACGACCATCTGGAACTCTTCAAGCAGATGGTAGCAGAGAAGGCCGATAAGTATGCACAGCGCTACGGCATCAAGTACAACATCTCTTTCTCTGAGCAGAAGCCTAGCACCGATACCATCGCTGCCAATCCGGATAACACTCCATTCCGCAACGAGGATGGCTCATTGCTATTCCGTCCGGGCGGTCATGGCGCACTCATCGAGAACCTCAACGAGATTGATGCTGATGTGGTATTCATCAAGAACATCGACAACGTGGTTCCTGATCGTCTGAAGGCAGAGACTGTTACCTGGAAGCAGGTGATTGCAGGTGTGTTGGTTACTTTGCAGAAGCAGGCATTCGATTACTTGAAGGTTTTGGATTCCGGACAGTATAACCACGAGAAGCTGGAGGAGATTATCCGCTTCGTTCAGCGCGACCTCTGCTGCCGCAAGGCTGATATCAAGGAGCTGGAGGATGCCGAACTGGTTATCTATCTGCGCAAGAAGTTGAACCGTCCTATGCGTGTCTGCGGTGTGGTTAAGAACGTGGGCGAGCCTGGTGGTGGTCCATTCCTTACCTATAATCAGGATGGCACTGTAAGTCTTCAGATTCTGGAGAGCTCACAGATTGATAAGAACAACGAGGAGTACATGAAGATGTTTACCGAGGGTACACACTTCAATCCAGTAGATCTCGTCTGCGCTACCAAGGATTACCAGGGCAATGCCTTCGATCTTCCTAAGTTCGTAGATCCATCCACCGGTTTCATCTCCAGCAAGAGCAAGAACGGTAAGGATTTGAAGGCACTCGAATTGCCTGGTCTCTGGAATGGTGCGATGAGCGACTGGAACACCGTATTCGTAGAGGTTCCTCTGGGCACCTTCAACCCTGTGAAGACCGTGAATGATCTGCTCCGCAATCAGCATCAGGCTGTAGAGGGCGGCATCAAGCACGAGCATCATCACGGAGAGGGTGGCTGCTGCGGCAAGCACTAATCCCACGGATTGAATTTTTTTAAGTCCTACGGATTGAATATTTTTTTAAGTCCCACAGATTTCACAGATTTACACAGATTTTTTTCTCGACCTTGCAGAATTAAATCTGTGAAATCTGTGGGACTTTTGAATTATACCTCTGTGGGTGAGAAACGATAAAGGCTCAATCTTCGATCTGGCGGTCGAGGATTGAGCCTATATTGTTTTGTTAAGAGTTGAGGTATGAAATCGTAGAATCTTATCTATCTGCGAGATGACAAACCTGCAAGGGATAGATCTTGGCGCTTCCTTGATTTCTCTCTTAACGGATTCTTGATGTACATGCTTGCCAAAATAGCCGTACCAGATGATTGATTGAACCAAAATTCTTGTTACTTTTCTACTATTGGATTCTAGCTTTTCCGGGAGATTTCCTGGAGTTTAGCTTTCCGATAATACTCTTTTGCTTGAATTCTAGTTGTACCAGATTTCTCCGCCCAATAAAGTTGGATACTCTTCTGATGTTGTTCTTTCTACAGGAGCTGTAATCTCTACATACTCACCGTACTTTTTCGCTTTACTCTGCATAATTTAAAAAGGTTTTTGTTGATTTATTAAACTTATTATTTGATTGATCGAATGAGATAGATTATCGTGGGCATTGCTGCCCATTCCTAGTCATTTCATCTTTTCTTATCTTTATATTTATAGTCGTATTTCCTAATGTTTCTTACGGCTGGGAAAGTGCAATCGATTGCAACAAATTTTTGCTTTATAGCTCCCAATAGCAACTTTTCACACGACAAAGATAAGAAAAATTTCGGTACGCAGATTTTTTTTGCACCAAAAACTTCTATAAATTAAACTTTTTTAATTAAAACCGAATATTATCTGCAAAAATATGCGCTTTTCTCGTAATTGATTGAAAAAGAGCACCTACCTTCTGAAGAGGTAAGTGCTCCGAAGCAAAAGATTTACATACTACACATCTTTATCGACATGAATTTTTATAGTGTATTCTCAAATTATACACTCAGTTCCGTCTATACCGTGTTCTCTATTGATGCATAATCCCGATTGATGTCATAATCCCAATTTATGCCATAATCCCGATTTATGCCATCATCCCGATTTATAAGGTAATCTCGCCAGCAAGCGATTGCTTCAGCATCTCCCTTACCTTGCGGTTGTCATCAAATCTGCCTTGCAGATACATCATCTTCGTTACCATCGCCTCTACCGTAGAGTCGTGACCGCTGATCACGTGGGCGGTCTTCAACTGGAATCCGGCGCCGTATCTCTCCATCTCCACGCTACCCGTCAGGCACTGGCTGATGTTCACAATGTTCACGCCTCGGTGGGCAGCTTCGTCCAGCAGTCGCATAATCCAAGGCGCATGTGGCGCATTTCCCGAACCGAAGGTACGCATCACGATGCCTCGCAGATCCGGCGATTCCATCACGTGGCGCACGATGTTGTCCTGGATGCCCGGGAAGAGACTGAACACGATCACGTTCGGGTCGAGTCTCAGATGGGGTATCATCGGCTTGTCGTAATCCGGAGTGAGGATGTGGTGCCTGTGATACTGGAAATTGATGCCCACGTCGCAGAGGTGCGGATGGTTGAACGATTCGAAGGCGTGGAATCCCTCGGCATTGATCTTGATGGCGCGGTTGCCTCTGATCAGCTTGCCGTTGAAGAAGATGCAAACCTCCGGCACCATCGGTCTGCCGTTCTCGTCCTTTGCCGATGCTATCTCGATGGCTGTCATCAGATTCTCCTTGCCGTCGGTACGCAGTTCGCCGATAGGCAGCTGGCTACCGGTCAGGATCACCGGTTTGGTCAGGTTCTCAAGCATGAAGCTCAGGGCGGATGAGGTGTATGCCATCGTATCCGTGCCGTGCAGGATCACGAATCCGTCGTAGTCATTATAGTTTTTGGCTATTATGCTCACGATTTCTGCCCATCTCATCGGATCCATGTCGCTGGAGTCGATAGGTGGGTCGAATTTTCGCACGTCGATTTCTGCCTGGATGAGTTTGAACTCAGGTATGGATGAGACGAGATGGTTGAAGTCGAGCGGTTCCAGCACGCCTGTCACCGGGTCTTTTCCCATGCCGATGGTACCTCCCGTGTAAATGATGAGAATCTTTGGTGTTGCCATTTTTTTTGTTTCTTTACATTTTGTCACTTTGTCGGCTGCAAAGATACGGAAAATAATTGTTAATAAAGAGGTATTAGCAAAGTTTAGCAAAATAAATGCATTTTTATTCGCTTGTTACAAAAAGAAATCGTACTTTTGCAGACGATTTAATAAAAATACTAAGTTGTTATGGTAAAAATCACATTCCCAGACGGATCTGTTCGTGAGTATGAACAGGGCGTAACTGGCTTACAAATCGCCGAGAGCATCTCACCGGCTCTCGCTCGCAACGTTGTATCTTGCGGTGTCAATGGTGAGACAGTAGAGTTGAATCGTCCTATCAATGAGGACGCAAGTGTAGAACTTTACAAGTTTGAGGATGAGCAGGGCAAGCATACCTTCTGGCATACTTCTGCCCACTTGCTCGCAGAGGCTCTCCAGGAACTTTATCCAGGCATCCAGTTTGGTTTCGGTCCAGCTGTAGAGAGTGGTTTCTTCTACGACGTGATGCCTGCTGAGGGTCAGGTGATCTCAGAGAATGATTTCGCTAAGATCGAGGCTAAGATGATGGAACTTGCCAAGAAGAACGAGCCAGTGGTTCGCAAGGAGGTGGCTAAGGCTGAGGCACTCGCTGAGTTCAAGGCTGATGGCCAGCAGTACAAGTGCGAGCACATTGAGCAGGACTTGGAGGATGGTACCATCACCACATATACCCAGGGCAATTTCTCCGACCTTTGCCGTGGTCCTCACTTGCTGAACACGGGTCTTATCAAGGCTGTGAAGATTACAAGTGTGGCTGGTGCTTTCTGGCGCGGTGATGCCAAGCGCGAGCAGATGACCCGTATCTACGGTATCAGCTTCCCTAAGAAGAAGTTGCTCGACGAGTACCTGGTGGTTCTCGAAGAAGCTAAGAAGCGCGACCACCGTAAGATCGGTAAGGAGATGGAGCTCTTCATGTTCTCAGAGCGTGTGGGTAAGGGTCTTCCTATCTGGTTGCCAAAGGGTACTCAGCTCCGTCTGCGTCTGCAGGAGTTGCTCCGTTCTCTCCTGAAGCCTTATAACTATCAGGAGGTTATCTGTCCAGGTATCGGCGGCAAGAGTCTCTATGTTACATCTGGTCACTATGCTCACTATGGCAAGGATGCTTTCCAGCCTATCCAGACTCCAGAGGAGGATGAGGAGTATATGCTCAAGCCAATGAACTGTCCTCACCACTGTGAGATCTACGCTCGTAAGCCTCGTTCTTACAAGGATCTTCCTTTGCGTATCGCTGAGTTCGGTACCGTATTCCGCTATGAGAAGAGCGGTGAGCTTCACGGTTTGACTCGTGTTCGTACATTTACCCAGGATGATGCTCACATCTTCGTTCGTCCAGAGCAGGTGAAGTCAGAGTTCGAGAACGTAATCGACGTAATCCTGAAGGTATTCAAGATCTTCGGTTTCGAGAACTATGAGGCACAGATTTCTCTCCACGATCCTAAGGATACCGAGAAGTACATCGGTTCTGAGGAGATCTGGGCTGAGAGTGAGAACGCTATCCGCGAGGCTTGCAAGGAGAAGGGTCTTGAGACTCGTGAGGAGGTTGGCGAAGCTGCCTTCTATGGTCCTAAGCTCGACTTCATGGTGAAGGATGCCATCGGCCGTCGCTGGCAGTTGGGTACCATCCAGGTGGATTACAACTTGCCAGAGCGCTTCAAGCTGGAATATACCGCTGAGGATAACTCAAAGAAGACTCCTGTGATGATCCACCGTGCACCATTCGGTTCATTGGAGCGATTCACAGCCGTTCTCATCGAGCATACAGCCGGTCACTTCCCATTGTGGTTGACTCCAGACCAGGTTGCTATTCTTCCTATCTCAGAGAAGTTCAACGACTATGCTCAGAAGGTACGTCAGTACTTCGACAAGCAGGGTGTTCGTGCTTTGGTGGATGATCGTAACGAGAAGATTGGCCGCAAGATTCGCGACAACGAGTTGAAGCGCGTACCTTATATGGTCATCGTAGGTGAGAAGGAGAGTGCCGAGGGCCTCGTTTCCATGCGTAAGCAGGGTGGTGGCGAGCAGGCTACCATGAGCATGGAAGAGTTTGCTCAGCGCATCAACGCCGAGGTTGCAGAGCAGCTGAAGGCAGCTGAGGAGTAATCCTTCTTTCATAGGATATTTTTTATTTGAATCTCCCGCAGAATTCTTTTTTTTCTGTGGGAGATTCTGTTTTTCATAGGATTTCTTCATCGGATTACGCGGAGTTATCGGAACATTCTTGCTCAACGGATTACGCACGGAATTTAAACGGATTTCGACCTTCGGTCGATGGCATTCTAGCGATAATGGGTGTGAGGAAGGGTGTGAGGATGAGGTTTGCTATTTGTGTTATATGAATTTAAATATTATAGGTATGGAATTGTTATATAAGGAATTGACGGATAAGATTCTGGCTGCAGCTTATCAGGTGCATCGGGAATTGGGGTGTGGCTTTCTTGAAAAGGTTTACCAGGAGGCTCTGGCTGTGGTTCTATCTGAAATGGGGATACCTTTTGAACGAGAGAAACCATTGGATATCGTGTATCATGGGAAAACGTTGGCCTGTAAATATGTGGCAGACTTCGTGATAGATAATAAGGTGATATTGGAGTTGAAAGCAGTGACAGATTTGGATACCAGTTGTGAATCTCAAGTCATCAACTATTTAAAAATAACAGGCTATAAAGTTGGTTTCCTGATGAATTTCGGCAATCCATCATTCCATTTCAGGCGTTTAGTGCGCTATTAGTAATATTGTCCTCCTTTATGGCGTTTGCCTCCATCGACCGTAGGTCGAAGTCCGTTTGAATTCCGTGCGTAATCCGTTGAGCATGAAAATTCCGATAACTCCGCGTATTCCGATGAATAACATCATGAATAAAACCATAAATAAATAAAAATAAGCCTAAAAATGAAAATAACCCGCTGAAAATTTGGTGGTTTCACGGAAAATGCGTAACTTTGCAGCCGTTTAATCAAAAAACGTTGAATATATCGAATAGTTAATGAAAAATGACAAAATGAAAAATCAGTACCGCGTAAACGAACAGATACGCGTACGTGAAGTGAGAGTAGTAAGTGAAGGCGGAGCTGAAGTGATGCCTACACGTAAAGCGTTGGACTTGGCACGTCAGCAAGAGCTTGACTTAGTCGAGATATCTCCTAATGCCCAACCACCAGTTTGCCGTATTGTTGACTATTCTAAGTTCCTTTACCAGCAGAAGAAACATGCCAAGGAAATGAAGCAGAAGCAGGTGAAGGTGGAGACCAAGGAGATCCGTTTCGGACCTCAGACCGATGAGCACGACTACCAGTTCAAGCTCAAGCACGCTAAGGAGTTCCTCGGCGAGGGCAACAAGGTACGTGCATACGTGTTCTTCCGTGGTCGTTCTATTCTCTTCAAGGAGCAGGGTGAGGTTCTCCTTCTCCGTTTCGCCAATGATTTGGAGGAGTACGGTAAGGTAGAGCAGATGCCAAAGCTCGAAGGTAAGAAGATGTTCCTCTATATGAGTCCTAAGAAGGCTGGTACAGCTAAGAAGAGCCAGCAGAAGATGGACCGTGAGAAGCGAGAGGCTGAAGCTAAGGCTG
>USRA01000084.1 GCA_900557035.1 uncultured Prevotella sp.
CGAGGGTAAGGTTACCTTCGAAATTACTCTTGGTCTTCTGCAGGGCTACCATCTTTTCAGGTACGTCCTGACCATAAAGCTCCTTCACCGCCGCGATGACTGAGCTGATGATTTCGTTTTCTATCTTCATTATCTTTATATCTTTTTTTACCGGTAAAAAATCTTTTTCTTTATTCAAATGCCTGGTAAGTGAGGGGGCTTGCAAATACCCACTTTTACTTAAGCGCCTGCAAAATTACAAATAATAATTGGAATGAGCAAAGAAAAACGATGTTTTCTTTATCCTTCAAGGATAATATCGGCCACGTCTTGCGGGGAGTTCCATAAGATGCCGTCCTGCAATTCATCGTCGGTAAAACCATTGAGAGCCTCCTGTGCTTCCTTTGGTGTAATTGCTGGAGTTCCATCCTCGTTCTTTGCTTCGAGCAATGCCTGCAAGACCTCTGCTCTGTATTCTTCGATTGTCATCATAATTTTTATGTTGTAAAGTTCAATGTGTATTATTATTGCTGCAAATATAATACTATTTTTTGAATGTACCAAGAGTTTCTGCTATTTTCTTTGTTAAAAGACATGTGCCGAAAGGTAGATGCCTGTGAGTTACTCCATTCGGAATGTTACATGATAGCCTGCCACATTGTGCTCGGCAAGGGAGAGATTGATGGATTGCATCATCAGCATCTGGCGGGAGATGGAAAGGCCGATGCCCGAACCTGATGGCTTGGTGGAGAAGAAGGGGATGAACATCTCCTTGGCCACCTCGGCTGGGATGGGGTCGCCATTGTTGCTGAAATAGATGCCTGAGAATTGTGAACTCTCGATGCTCTCTGGATGTTTGTGGAAGCATCGGATGTCGATGGCTGAGGCGTGAGCCTCGATGGCATTCTTGGTCAGATTGATAAATACCTGGCGCAGCATGTTCTTGTCGGCAGACCAGGTGGCATCTTCGGGGATATGGATGTGCCATTCTATCTGAGGATAGAGCGGCTTGATGCCTTCCACGAAATCCTTGAGTGGAATGTTCTCGATGACAGGCTCTTGTAGCTGGGTGAGCTTGCGGTAGCTATCCACAAAACTGGTGAGCGATTTGCTGGTATCTCGAATGGCTCGGATGCCTTCCTCATAGGACGAACCTTGGATGTCGGGATTGCTCAGATAGGCTTGGCAGATGCTGGAGATGGGGGCGGTGGCATTCATAATCTCATGGGTGAGCACACGGGTTAGCCTTTGCCAAGATTCCACCTCATGCTGCGCCACCAGTCTGCCGATGTCGTTTTCCATGTCGTTGAGGGCTTGCTGCAAGGCTCGTTCTCCAAAGAGTAATCCCTTGGTGGAAAGGCGAAAAGAGTAATCGCCATTGCGAATCGCCTCTTGCATCAGGAAGGCACGACTCTTCAGATTGCGCTGGTGACGCAAGAAGAGATAGATGATACCTCCTATGACGAGGAGTATGATACCTATTATATATATGTGGAAAATGGTGTTCATATCAGATGTTGATAATCATGAATGATTGTGATAAAGAATTATCGCTTGAGCTTGGCATAAAGCGTTTGGCGAGTGATGCCGAGCAGTTCGGCGGCACGAGAGATGTTGCCGTGGCATTGATCCACCACCTTGTGGATATGAGTGGTCTCGATGCTCTCCAGAGTCTCCACTTCCTGGCTTCGGTCGATGGCATCTTTTAGGGTTCTGATGAGTTCGTCATTATCCCAAGGCTTGGTTACAAAGTCGGCGGCTCCGCTTTTCAATCCCTTGATGGCTAGCTGCACGTCGGCAAAGGCGGTGATGAGCACCACGGGGATGTGGGCATGGAGTCGGCGGAAGGTGCGGAGCCAGAGTAAACCGTCCTGTCCGCTGTTTACGCCGAGCGAGAAGTTCATGTCGAGCAGGATGAGATCTACCTGCTCCTGTTGCAGCAGCGTGGGGGCGGTATCGGGGCGAGGCAGGGTGAGAATTCGTTCGAACGTATTGCCCAGACAGATTTTCAGCGCCGTGAGTATCGACGGATTATCGTCGATGACAAGAAGGGTTCCATATTTCATATCTTTAATTTTTTTGTTTGCAAAAGTACGCTTTTTTTCCGAAACGGCAAACAAAAACGGGATTGTTGTGTGATAATCATACAATAGAGTGTATGAATTTCATACAATCCGCCTTTCGGGCTGCCGGAATCCTTGGCAGAAAACGGGAGAAGCCGTAACTTTGCAGCAGCTAACGAAAACAGGGAGATGGTATTCTTCCTTTATCGTTTGATTTTAGTGAAACAAAAAATAAATGAGTATATGATGAAAAGTTATGTGAAATTCTTATCACGCAACAAGCTTTATGCCACCATAGAGGCCTTGGGTCTCTCGGTGGCACTGGCTTTTGTGCTGATTCTCGTTTCCTACGCTACTGCAGAGTATCGTGTGGGAACGAATCAGAAACTGGCGAAGGAGCTCTATGTTGCAGGTTCCGGTGATTATCTCGGAATGACCTGGGGCACAGCCAAGGAATTCTTTCCTTCCATCCCGGAAATCAAGGGATGGACAAGATTTGGTGAATATTACACTCCGCAGGGAGCCATGATAGATGGACAGTATTATGAGGCAAAATATCTGGCTATCGACCCGAACTTTTCCCAGTTTATGGGTTACAAACGCCGTGGTTGTGCGCCAGATCATCTCCTTTCGGATGCTCATCAGGCAATGGTTTCGGAATCTTTTGCCAAGAAAGCCTTCGGCAACGCCAATCCTATCGGCCGTACCATCCAATGCGGTAAGCTGCAACTCAAGGTGGTGGGAATCATGGAGGATTTCGACCGTGAGGACCTTCTTAACCCATACGATATTTTCGTGTCGATGAAACTGATAGAAGCTGAGGCTCAGCCGATGAATCAGTTTGGCTCCTGCACTACGGTGGCGCGACTGGCAAAGGAAGCCGACCCCGAAAAGGTGAGACAGACCTTGCTCGGCAAATACATAAACTACTGGAAGGAGTGGAAAAAGGAATCAGGTGGAGCCGACTTCATGTGGGGCTGCCAGTTTGTGAGATGGGACCAGATTCATTTTGCGGATGATGATGTCGAGATTTTCAAGCATGGAAATCGTTCTCTCGTGAATATCCTCCTGGTCGTGGCGCTGGTTCTGCTGCTTTCTGCCTTGTTCAATTACATCAATCTTACGGTGGCTCAGATTGGCAACCGTGCGAAGGAGATGGCTACCCGAAGACTGCTGGGCGAATCGGTAGGGGGCGTGATGCTGCGCTATCTCAAGGAGTCGGCGCTCTTCACGGCAGTCTGCTTCCTGCTGGGCTTGTTGATTTCCTGGGCATTCATCCCGCTGTTCAATTCGATGTTGGATACGAAAATCGACCTGTTCCATTCCTTCGACCTTCTGTGGTTCCTGCCGTTGGCTTACGTCATCATCTCCATCTTTGCGGGAATCCTTCCTGCCATCGTGGTTTCCCGTTTCAATCCGATAGATGTGGTGAAGGGAACCATCCGCATGCGCAGCAAGATGTGGTTCAGTAAGATATTTATCGTAGCCCAGAACGTCATCAGTATCACGCTGGTAGTGATGGCGATAACGATGATGCTCCAGATGAAGCATCTTGCCGATTTGCCGTTGGGTTATCAGACGAAGGATATTGTTTCCATCATTTCTTCCTTGGATGGTTCGCCGGAGAAGATGTCTATTCTCAAAAACCGTCTGAAAGCGCTTCCAGAGGTGGAAGAGGCAACTTACGGCAACGCCAATCCTATCAGAAGCTGGGGAAATGGCGTGCATGATGACAATGAAAAACTGATAGGAATGCTCCGTATGTTCATGGTAGATTCCACGGCGATGAAGATGCTGGGAGTCAGGGTGATTGAGCAGTATTGCGAGCCAGCCTATGGAAAGATTTGGGTAACGGAAGATGCGAAGCGTGCCTATGGCGTTTCTGCCCACAAGCCTTGGTTCGGAATGAGAATGAAGGATGGAAAGCATGAATACGAGGTGTGTGGCGTGATTGCCGATTACCATAGTGGAGATGCGCTGAGTGAGAATGAAAAAACGGAGCATAATGCCATTGGAGTCATTACCCCGCAGCAGCGTGGATGGACAGTTCTGGTGAAAACCCGTAGCGATCATGCCCAGGCGCTGCAGGCTATCCGGAGTACCTGCAAGCAGGTGGCTAAGGAACTGATGGGCGTTCCTGCGGAAATGCAGGTGGAGTATATGGATGATACTTTGAAGAATAATCTCAAGGACAAGCACAATATGATGGTGCTCATCATCACATTCATGAGCATTTCTATCCTGATTTCTGCCTTGGGTCTCTTCGGAATGTCGGTTTATTACGGCAACCAGCAGAAGCGCCAGATTGCCCTGCGCAAGGTGATGGGTGCTTCGATTGGGGATGCGGCTTGGCAGCTGGCTAAGAGATTCCTTGTCAGTTCGCTGGTGGCTGTGGTCATCGCCATCCCTATCTGCGTGAAGCTGATGCAGACTTATCTCATGGATTTCGTCCATCGCATCTCCTTCCCTTGGTGGGTGTTGCTGGCTGGCGCCGTCTTTACCTTATTGATAGCCTTTGTTTCGGTTATCGGCTGCACCCTGCGTACGGCGATGTCGAATCCGATAGACAGCATCAAGGCTGAATAATGAGTCATAAACTTTAAAAAAGATTTCTAACGATGATACGAACAGAAAATTTAACTAGAATATTCCGCACGGAAGAGGTGGAAACCATCGCCCTGAACGGCGTAAACATAGAAGTAGAGGATGGTGAGTTTATCGCCATTATGGGTCCTTCGGGATGCGGCAAGTCAACCTTGCTGAACATCCTGGGCTTGCTGGATAGTCCTACGGGGGGCAAGTATTGGTTGAATAACGAGGAAGTGGGCCATCTGAAGGAGCGTGAGCGTACCGCCTATCGCAAGGGTCGCATCGGCTTCGTGTTCCAGAACTTCAATCTTATCGACGAACTTACCGTTGAGGAGAATGTGGATTTACAGCTGAAATACCTCGGAGTGGGGAAGGCGGAGCGCAAGGAGCGCGTGCTCGAAATTCTGAGAAAGGTGAAGCTGAGCCATCGTGCCAAGCATTATCCTCATCAGCTTTCGGGCGGTCAGCAGCAGAGGGTTGCCATCGCCCGTGCCGTGGTGGGCAAGCCTAGCATCATCCTTGCCGATGAGCCTACGGGTAACCTCGATTCCAAGAATGGTATGGAGGTGATGCAGTTGCTCAGCGAGCTGAACGAGGAGGGAACCACCATCGTGATGGTGACGCACTCCAAGCACGATGCTACCTACGCCAGTCGCATCATCAATCTGTTTGATGGACAAGTGGTGGATGCGATGAATGATCAGCTTTAAGCTTTGGTTTCGAATGATTAGCTTTGATCTGCGTTTTCTGTCCAACAATTAGACGGTGGTGTCTAATTGTTGGACAGTTTGTTTAATGAGAGTTTTTATTTAATGGTTTGATTATCAGGAGAAATGCTGTTTTGGCATGGCTCTTGTCCTTATTATGCCAAAATGAAGAAGATTATGAAAAGAATAGGAATATTGATAGGATGGTTGGTCTGGGCGGCTGGCGCTTCGGCACAGAGCTGGAGCCTTGACGACTGTATGAAATACGCCGTGGAGCACGCCACAGAGGTGAAGCGGGAGGTGGTAAACGCCCGCCAACGCAAGCAGGATTACCAGCATGCTGTGGCAGGATTCCTGCCTACCGTTTCGGGAGGCGTGCAGGGACAGTATGCCTGGGGACGAAACATCGACCCGGAAACCAATACTTATAATAATGTAACGACATTCAACAACTACTATCAGCTTTATGCCGAACTGAATGTCTTCGATGGTTTCGCCACCATCAACGCCTTGAAACAGGCTAAGTTGAGCCGGGATTATTCAGCCACGGCGATGCAGAAGATTCAGGACGATAGAGCCATCGACGTGATGCAGAAATATGTGGATGCTGCCTATGCTGAGGCAAGCATTCGGATAGCAAGCGAGAAACTGAACGAAAGCAAGCGGATGCTGGCTAAGATGAAGCGCCTGTATGAACTGGGCGAAAAAGGCCGACCGGATGTGGTACAGATGGAATCGCAGGTGGCAGAAGATGAATACAATCTTACGCATCAGGAGAATGTAGCAAAACAGAGTCTGCTCGCCTTGAAATCAGCGATGAATTTTCCGGTGGATGAAGAACTGAAAATTCTGATTAATGAGGAGCTGAATTTGAAGTTAACGTCTGATAATAAAGAGGTTTCTGAATCTGGAGTAAACTACGAAACCGTTTACCAGGGCTTCCAGCATATTTCTCCCGATTTGAAGTCGGCAGAATACGAAGTAGAGCGGGCACGGTATGATTACAAGATAGCAAAAGGCAGATTGCTGCCATCACTCTCTCTCGGTGGCGGCATTTCTACCAACTATTATAAGAATCTCTCTCAGAAAGGGCAATACGATGGGTTTGCCTCGCAGTTTCACAACAACCAGGGCGAATACCTCGCGTTGACCCTTTCCATACCTATTTATAATAGCGACCGATGGCACAGCGTGAAGAAGGCACGCAACGACTGGCAACTGGCACAGGTGAACCTGGAGGAAACCAGGCGCAAGCTTCACGACCAGATAGCCCAGGCGGTGATGGATGCAGAGGGTTACGCCAAGGAGTTGCACCAGATGCAGAAGAAGGTGGCCTCCGATTCGCTCGCCTATCACATGTCGAGTCGGAAGTTTGAGGAAGGAATGCTTTCCACCTTCGATCTTCATACCGCAGCCCAGACGCTTCTGGAAAGCAGAATCAAGGAACTCCAGATGCAGATGTTGCTCATAATCAAACAGAGATTGGTTGCTTATTATCAGGGAGAAAATTTAATAAGATAAATTATGGATATAAAGATAGAAAAGAAAAAATATCTCGTGCCTCGCAAGTATT
>USRA01000085.1 GCA_900557035.1 uncultured Prevotella sp.
AATATTTTCTTTTTCATTTCTGGAGCATAGACGAAGCCGATGATGTAGAGGTTGTAGCCTTGCTGAATTTCAGCTTGGCTTGTTGACTTATGAATGCAATGCATGACATAAGGGCCTCCCATGGCATCCCCCTTCATCTCCCAGATCCCTCTTTCAGAAAGAACTGGAATCACCATGTACATGCTGTCGGTTTCGCCGAGCATATTGGTTCGAAGAATGCTGTCAATCTGAGCCTTGTCATTTACATGAAAAGCATTTGAATTCTTCATTCTTCGTTCTTCACTCTTCACTTTAAACACGAGCAGGTTTTGCATTCCCGTACTTGCATTATTCGAGATCCAGATGAAGTCTTTTGCTTTTTTGCTGGCGTTCATCGAGACCGGAATCTTCATGTCAATTCCAAACATCTTCTTGATTTCGTCCTGCATCTCCTTGTTTTGTTTGCTGGGGTTGCTGGAGATGATATCTGCCAGATGTTTCAACTCTACCTCATTCACGATTTGGCGGAGTTTTTCGCTATTGAGCCTTTCCTGCAACTGCTGTGTTGAGCGGGCTGTAATGCGGATGATATTCTGAGGTGCAGCATTCTCGTCGTGGCTCAGCCTGACGGAGAAATCCCGCTCTCCGATATTCACGACGATTCGGGTTCTGACGAGCAGATAGTTTCCCCGGGTTTTGCCCTTTTTCACTCGAATCAGTCGGCAGAGTGGTTCGGGTTGTGACAGTCCAGTCACATCCTCCGTCAATATCTTGGTTACGATGCTGTCGGTATCGCCCTCGAGTACAACCTCGTAAGGTTGTCCCGTGCTGGCTGGCTTTTTCCTGTTCTTACCTGTTATATTGCAACTTGTCAGGAGAATGAATATAAGATAGAACGAGAAAAGGAACGATATCGTTTTTCTCAACATTATGCTATTCTCTCTCTCCATCTACTCTTTCTGCTTTTCATCCTCATGCTGTCGGATTTCTCCGATCTTCTTCGAGGTGCTGAGCAGGCCGCAGGCTGCATAGATGTCTTGGCCGCGGCTGGCACGGATAGTGGTGAAAACACCATGGGAAGTGAGGTAATCACGGAACTGCTCTATCTTCTCATCGTTCACACCCTGCAACGGGATGTCGGGAATCTGATGGAAGCGGATGAGATTGAAACGGCAATCCAGGCCCTTTACCAGTTTGATGATGGCCTTGGCATGCTGCATACTGTCGTTCACTCCCTTGAATACGATATACTCGAAACTCAGGCGGCGCTGATGAGAGAAATCGTAGTTCTTCAGAAGCTCTACCACCTGCTCGATGCCCATGCCCCTTTCGGCAGGCATCAGTTCGGCACGTTCAGATGGTATCGGGTCGTGCATCGAAATTGCCACATGGCATTCGCTCTCTTCCAGGAATCGCTTCAACTTGTTCTTCACGCCCACAGAACTTACAGTGATTCGTTTCGGACTCCATGCCCAACCGTAATCGGCGGTGAGAATCTCGGTTGCACGAAGCACATTGTCGAGATTGTCCATCGGCTCTCCCTGTCCCATGAATACGATGTTGGTGAGCTTATCCACCTCAGGCAGCGAGTAAATCTGGTTCAGAATGTCGCCGGCAGGCAAACTACCCTCGAATCCCTGCTTTCCGGTCTGGCAGAAGAGACAGTTCATCTTGCAGCCCACCTGTGATGAAACGCAGAGGGTGGCACGGTCTTTATCCGGGATATAGACCGTTTCTACGAATTTGCCGCTTCGGGTAGGGAAGAGGTACTTGATGGTACCATCCACTGAGTATTGTGCGTCAGAGAATTCTGCGCATCCTATTTCGTATTCGGCAGCGAGCTTGACACGGTTGGCTTTTGAGATATTGGTCATCTCATCAATGCTCTTTACGTGCTGCTCATAGAGCCACTTCGCCATCTGCCCGCCGGTGAAGGCAGGCATGCCGAGATCCTTGGCCACCTGCTTCAATTCAGCAAGTGTAAGACCTAAAAGATATTTTTTTTCATTATTCATACTGCAAAGATACGCTTTTTTGCTGAAAAATTCGTATCTTTGCCACATATTTTAATATAATAAGCTAAAATAAGGTGAAAATGAGAGAAAAAATAGATCTTTTCTTGCCTTGTGACGACCTGCAGGAAGCTAGATTTACGACCATAGGTCTTCACGAAGACAAAACAGTACAGCATATCAACCTCCTGGTGAGCGCTGACTTCGCTGCCCAGCATCCGGTGCCGGAAGGTTGCACCTTCATTGCCGTTGACCGCCTTGAGAGTTCTAACACAGTAGAGAGCATCGCAGAGAACACCGATGCCGACTATGTGTTGATCTGTACCAAAAATACAGATATCCGATGGGGCAATCTCGCATTGGAGCGTTTTCTCCGTGTGGCTGATGACACGGGAGCGGTGATGGTTTACTCCGACCATTATACGATGGTGTTGGATGAAGACAAAACAGCCAAATTCCAGGCTTCATTGGGTGAAGATGCTTCTGAACTGGAGAAATCACTGAGAGTTCCTAAGTTGGAAAAGCATCCGGTAATCGATTATCAGCAGGGTTCACTTCGTGATGATTTCGATTTTGGAAGCCTCTGGCTCATCAAGGCACAGGCTCTCCGTGATTATGTAGCTCAGCGCGATCGTCAGGAATATCTCTATGCAGGTCTCTACGACCTGAGACTTTATCTGAGTCGAGTGGGAGAAATCTTCCATATCAATGAATATCTCTATACCGAGACCGAGAGGGATAATCGCAAGAGCGGTGAGAAGCAGTTCGACTATGTGAATCCTCGTAACAGGGAGGTGCAGATAGAAATGGAAAAGGCTTGTACCCAGCATCTTGGCAAATTGGGCGCTCTGATTGATACCTGTTACTATCGTCAGCCGAATTTTGATGAGCAGGATTTTGAATATGAGGCATCTGTCATCATCCCGGTTTATAATAGAGAGAAGACCATAGCTGACGCTGTGTTTAGTGCGATGCAGCAGAAGACTAATTTCAAGTTCAACGTCATAGTCGTAGATAATCATTCTACCGATCGTACTGGAGAAATCGTGCAGGAAATAGCTGATAGCACGAACTGGGATGTAGAGAAACTTGATTTGGTATATAAGGAGGGAAAGGTAAAATATTCGATGCAGGGAAAGCTGGTTCCACGTCTCTTCCTGCTCCAACCTGCAAGCAAAGACCTTGGAATAGGTGGCTGCTGGAATCTGGCCATCTCTAGCGAGTTCTGTGGAAAGTTTGCTGTTCAGCTCGATAGCGATGATCTCTATTCTTCTCCCGATACACTGCAGAAGATAGTAGATGCTTTCCATCAGCAGAAGGCTGCGATGATTGTGGGTTCTTATCGTATGTGCGACTTCGATCTGCAGACCCTTCCTCCTGGACTTATCGACCATAAGGAGTGGACCGAGGAGAATGGCTGCAACAATGCCCTGCGCATCAATGGATTAGGTGCTCCTCGTGCTTTCTTTACCCCGTTGGCAAGACAGATACAATTTCCAAATACCAGCTATGGCGAGGACTATGCGATGGGCTTGGCTTTCTCTCGCCGCTATCGCATCGGCAGAATCTATGAGGAACTCTACCTCTGTCGTCGCTGGGGAGGAAACTCTGATGCTGCCCTCAGTATAGAAAAGGTGAACGCCAATAATCTTTATAAAGACCGTTTGCGCACCATGGAGTTGAAGGCACGTCAGCAGATGCTGTTGGGAAAGGCTGATATCATGGAAGATAGCAGTATTTCCCGATTCTTCAATCGACAGTTGGAGCAATGGGAGGAGGCTCGACATCGTTATCGCGACCTCAAGCACGTAGAGACCAAGACGCTCTCTGAGTTTGTGAAGTTGCAGTGGAATCCGGCTCGTATGGTTAGCACGGGAGCCAAAATCGACAAGAAGGCTTTGAGCGAGCGCCCTTGCTTCCTCTGTGCTTGCAATCGTCCGGAAGAACAGATGGTGCAGCAGATAGACGATAAGTTCCAACTTCTGGTGAATCCGTTCCCTATCTTGCCAATCCATTTCACGATACCGGCACGCAAACATCAGTGTCAGCTCATCTATAAGAACTATGGTGAGATGCACAGATTCCTGAGTCTGCACAGCGACTTGATGGTATTCTATAATGGTCCGAAGTGTGGAGCTTCTGCTCCAGACCACCTGCATTTCCAGGCAGGTTCTAGTGGGCTTCTTCCTTTGCAGGCTAACTGGCAGCGCCTTTCCCGCAATCTTGCAGACATCATCTCTCTGAATGATGATGAGAAGATTGCATTGGTTTGCGATTTCATCGTGCCAGCCTTTGTTATCATCTCGAAGAACGAAGAGAGTGATGAAACCCTCTTCCGCCGACTTTACAAGGCGTTGCCTCATCGTGGCGACGAAAAAGAGCCAATGATGAATATTGTAGCCTGGCGTAAGGGCGAAGAATTCATCACTGTGGTTATCCCAAGAGAGAAACATCGACCAGATGCTTACTTTGCTGAGGGGGATGCACAGGTGATGGTTTCGCCGGGAGCACTCGATATGAGCGGACTCATCATTACTCCTCGTGAGGAAGATTTCCGTAAACTCACCGATGAAAAGGCTACTGCTATCTTGCAGGAATGCGGTATCAGTCCAGAGAAGGTAGAGACTATCGTTAACAAGCTGAAGGCGGCAAAGGAAGCAAAGGCTGCTGTCGGAGCTTCTGCCTTATATGATAATGGTAAGGAGCCTGAGGTGACTGTGGGAATCGTGAGTGCGCAGAAGGTTCATTTCATACTCAACAAACCTTATCTTGCCAAGGGAGAAATCGTGATTGGTGAGCAGGAGGTGGAATTCTCCGAAGGTGGTGTGCTTTGGAATGGAAATCAGTATAGTTCACTTACTTTCCATCCGCAGAGTCCGGATGCCTCTTTCTCTTTGAGTGATGTAACCATCGGTGTGAACTTCCATTGGGAGCGCAAGGAAACCCAGACTTTCCTGGGTACGCTGAGATTCCTGGTAGAATCTGATAAGATTTTAGCCATTAATGAGCTGCCTGTAGAAAAATATCTGGAGAGTGTCATCAGTAGTGAGATGAGTGCCACATCCAGTCTTGAACTCCTGAAGGCGCACGCCGTGATTTCCCGCTCTTGGCTTTTGGCTCAGATGCAGCATCGTAGAGAGGTGGCGGAGAGTGGCAACAATTTCTTCTCTTTCGTGAAGAAGGAGGATATGCTCATCCGTTGGTACGATCGCGAAGATCATACTCTTTTCGATGTTTGTGCCGATGACCACTGTCAGCGTTATCAGGGAATTACGAAGGAGACCTCACCACATGTGGCAGAGGCGGTAAGACTCACCAGAGGACAGGTTCTGCTGGATGGTGATGAGATATGTGATGCTAGATTCTCGAAGTGTTGTGGCGGTGTTACAGAAGAGTTCCAGTATTGCTGGGAGAATACGCCGAAGAATTATCTCACAGCCGTAAGGGATATTGCCTTGGGTATCGAGGATGCAAAGGTTATGCCTGATCTTACCATCGAGGAAGAGGCTGAGAAGTGGATTCGCTCGAACCCACCTGCTTTCTGCAATACGACAGACAAGAAGATTCTTTCGCAGGTATTGAATGATTATGACCAGGAGACTGCCGATTTCTATCGCTGGAAGGTAACGCTCACTCAGGAGAAACTCCAGCAGCTTATCGCTGACAAACTGAAGATGGACTTTGGTGCCATCCTCGATCTGAAAGCCGTAGAGCGAGGCAAGAGTGGAAGAATCAGTAAACTCCAGATCATCGGTACCGAGAAAGCCTTCACCATCGGTAAGGAACTCGAAATCCGACGTGCGCTCAGCGATTCTCATCTTTTAAGTTCTGCCTTTGTGGTTGATAAACTGGATGAAGACGAGCAGGGAGTACCTCAGCGTTTCGAACTCATCGGTGCTGGATGGGGTCATGGAGTAGGTCTCTGTCAGATTGGTGCTGCCGTGATGGGCGAGGAAGGTTATCTGTATGATGCCATCCTCCTGCACTACTATCAGGGTGCTGAAATCAAGAAACTCTATAAATAGTGATGTAAAATGGTAACAAAGAAAAATAGTCGGAATCCATGGGCTTGGATTCCGACCCTCTATTTTGCGGAAGGACTGCCTAATGTCATTGTGACAGCCCTCTCTGTCGTGATGTATATGCAGTTGGGCTTGACAGATGCCGAGGTGGGTCTCTATACCGGATGGCTGGCTTTGCCTTGGGTTATCAAACCCTTGTGGAGTCCTTTCATCGACTTGCTGAAGACCAAGCGCTGGTGGGTATTGACGATGCAGGCACTCATCGGAGCCGCCCTTGCCGGCATTGCTTTCTCGCTGCCTACAGCCTTCTGGTTCCAGGCCACGATGTGCTTCTTCTTCCTCATCGCCTTCTGTAGTGCCACCCACGATATTTCTGCGGATGGTTTCTACATGATTGAGTTGGATGAACATACGCAGACCAAGTTTGTGGGACTGCGAAACACCTTCTATCGCCTTGCCATCATCTTCGTGAATGGATTTCTGGTGATGCTGGCTGGTGTTCTCCAGGTGCTGTTCCGTAATCAGATTCGCTTCTCATGGGCGCTTATCTTCTACGGATTGGCAGGTATCTTCATCGGTTTGTGGCTCTACCACAGCCGGTTCATGCCGCGTCCGAAGGAGGATGTGCAGACCGATAGAACGGTGGGTGAAGTGGCGCACGAGCTGAAGAATATGTTCCGCACCTTCTTTGTGAAATTTGGATTGGGAGAAACCATCTGTGTGATGCTCTTCCTCCTGCTCTATCGTTTCCCGGAAGCACTCTTGAATACGATGACCAAGACCTTCATCCTTCGTCCTAATTCGCAGGGCGGACTGG
>USRA01000086.1 GCA_900557035.1 uncultured Prevotella sp.
TGGAACAGATTAGGCGATATGCCGATGCTCCAAGGGTTGAGGCTCTTCGCCAGGGTACAACGCTTCATAAGATTATCATGCAGTTCAAGGACTGGGAGTTGGCAAGGATAGAGGAAATAGAGTAAATTTGCGCATTATCTTTTAAAGAATAAAAAACTAAGAATATGGCAAGAGCAACAGGTTCAATCAATTATTTGGAGCATCGCACGCCCTTCAAGGACGAAAGTGGTAAGTATCAGATACATCCGATGTTTGTGAAGCGAGACACCATTGACCAGGAGAAGATGGAGAAGCATGTTCTCGATCATTGTGCGATGAATGTTTCTTCCTTTATAGCTGCCCTGGAAACGCTGGAGGATGAGACACTTTATGCCCTGGCAGATGGCAACGAGGTGAGGGTAGGCGATATGTTTATCGTCAAGCCTAAGTTGGGCGTGGTGCAGCATAGGGATAAGGAAGGAAATGAGTGGAAGAAGACCTTTCATGAGGGCGACTTGATTCCTGCCAACGAGGTGGATATCTGCGGTTTGGAGATTCAGCCCACGAAGGAGTTTCTTGAGAAGTTGCGTCGTAGGTCTAATGGTTGCAGTCGCCAGTATTGGGGAGTGAAGTCTGCTCCGAAGGAGGCAGAAAAGGAGTTTGCCGATATTGTGGAGATATGTCAGCAGCAGGGTTATATCACGGTGAAGGATATGATTCGTGAATTTGGCGTTACCCGCTATCATGCCAGCAAGGTATTGAATGATCTTTGCGAGGAGCCTGCAGCCCGGATGTATGCCACCAAGGAAGGCCCCGTTACGCTCTATCGATTGAGGAAGAAGGAATAAAGATAGGAGGTGGGGATAAGCATCTTTACGGGTTGGAAAGAGCTTCTTGCCATGTTGGAAAGAGTATCTTCTCGGGTTGGAGAAAGTATCATTCCAGGTGCTAGGAAGTACCTTCTCCATTGTTGCCACTAGGCTCGGCAGCTCTGCTGAGCCTAGTCAGCAGGTCTGCTGACTGCAGTCAGCACCTCTGTCGAGCCTAGTGGCAACACCTTGTTATCGTACAACTATAACCCCTTCAGTTGTACGGTTATAACCTGTTTAGTCGTACGACTATACACCCTATAGTTGTACAATCGTAGCTTTATAGTCGTACAACTATACACCTTTTAGTTGTACGACCATAATATGATGATACTTCCATGATACATTGATGATACTTCTTGCCGCATTTTTCAAGAAGTGTCATTGATGTTAAGTTGTTAATCATCAGAAAGATAACTGGTATTTTGAGGACAAAAATGAGACTATGAGACTTTTTGGTAGAAAAAACTTATGTTGATAAGATGCTTTATGAAGACTACAAATGTTATATATTCGTTAGAGCAACGAAATAAAGTAATAAACGGTGGAGGCTTATCAGCAGTCTTCACTGTTTCTTCCAGTTTATGCTTGGTAGAATCGAAAAGTTGGTGGGGTTCATCAGATGAAGGTCACCAAACCTAAATATCTTGAAAACAAAGATTTGCAAAATAGATATTATGACATATTTCATGAAAAAGAGCTGAGATGCAAGTCGGGAAGTAATCAAATCTTATAATTTTTAGCATAGATAATCATAATTATAGTTGTTTAGCAAAAGTTTCCTTCACAAAATTTGTGAATATCGAATTTATATATTATCTTTGCAACATCAAACCATTATAAATGATACAGTTATGAGCAACGATAAAAAAACAATAGAGGAAATGCGGGCAAACGATATGACTCCGGCTTTTCCTACGCATCCTGGAGATGTTCTGAAGGATGAGATAGAATATCGTGGAATTTCTCAGCGACAGTTGGCTGAGGAAATGGGTATTGCCTATTCTGCTCTGAACGAAATTCTGAATGCACGTCGCCCTGTGACGGAAAAAACAGCTCTGCTCTTTGAGGCTGCACTTGGAGTGAATGCTGAGCCTTTGTTGAAAATGCAGATGAGATATAATCTGCAATCTACAAAAAGTGATACTACTTTTATGGCTAGATTGGCTAAGGTAAGGAGGGTGGCAGCAGCCTTGTAAAAAAGCAGAAGAGAAGATATGAATAAGAAACAATCCACATTAAAAGTAGATAGCATACTGGAGTACTATGACAATCCTCAATTGCTAACCGCAAGGGATTGTTTTGATACCTTGTATTTGTGTTTGCTGTATGAAGATACTCCCGAATGCAAATATACGGCAATTTATTAATCTAGAATGATGAAATATAATTTATTGGTTATATCGATGCTTGCTGCCATGGCGTTGCCTGCCTCCTCGCAGGAGGATAGCTGCAAGACTATACACCGCATCGCACTGGATGCGGTGCCATCTACCATATTCCATACCAACGAGTTTCTGCGTGGGGGGAATGATGAGGCCCGGACGATGAATCACGACATGACATTTACACTGAAGTATGCCTTTATGAATAAGGAGGAGGTGAGACCCGGCTCCATTTATCAAGGTGTGTATCAGGGTGTAGGTTTGGCTAGACATGAATTTAATCAGTGGTTGTCGAACCCAATCTCCGTGTATCTGTTTCAGGGTGCTCCGATTGTGAACCTATCCCGCAGGGTTTCGCTCAACTATGAGTGGAACCTGGGTATGGCGTTCGGATGGAATGCCTATGACGAGCTGAACAATCCTGAAAACAAGGTGATTGGCTCCAAGGCTACGGCATATATTGATGTTGATTTGTATATGAAGTGGATGCTCTCGAAATATCTCGACCTGAATGCCGGTATTTCGCTGACTCATTTCTCTAATGGCAACACCACTTATCCTAACATGGGACTTAACACAGGCGGCATAAGATTGGGTCTGGCTTATTACATCAACCGACAACCATTGGCTGTGCCGAAGGTGGAGCGAGAGAAGTTGCCGGATAGCCGTGGTCTTTACACGGATGTGGTATTGTATGGTGCATGGAAGCAGGGTATTGCCCATGATGGAGTGTCGAGCTATCTGCTGGATGGCAAGTATGCCGTGATGGGCTTCAATGTAAACCCGATGTATCGGCTGAACCCTTGGCTGAGTTTGGGTGCCTCGCTTGATGGTGTGTACGACCGTTCGGCTAGTAGGGAGAATGATCCTTGGGGCGAGGATGTGAATCATAAGTTTAGTACCCAGGCTGGTCTGGGTCTTTCGGCTCGTGGCGAGTTTGCCATGCCTTATTTCAGCATCAACTTCGGTGCCGGAACTTATCTGCTTGGCAATCGCAACGATTTCAAGGGAGTATATGAGGTGCTTGCCCTGAAGATTCATGTGAGCCGACGTGCCATGCTGCACATCGGCTACAGTCTGGTGGATTTCAAGACTCCTAACAATCTGATGCTGGGATTGGGTTGGCGCTTTGGCGGCAGGTAATGCCGCCATCTTTCGCCAGCTATGTAGTTTGTTTAGATTAATTGTATAAGAGTGTTGTAATGTATTGATAATTAAGTATAAAGGTGCAAGTTTTTCTAAAATTAGGGGCTAAGAATGCCCCAAACCTTCTAAAATTAGGGGCTAAGAATGGCGTGAAGGTTTTAGGATATATTTTTTTCGAAAGAAATAACAGGTAAACTTTTTCTTCTTTCAATCTTTTTTTGTACTTTTGCACCATCAATTTAAATGAAGAAGAAGTCTGATTTTAAAAAATAGAAAAAGATATGGCTGATAAAGATATGAAATGGAAGACGCTCTCGCAGAAGTATCTGATAGAGAAGCCTTGGCTCACGGCACGAGTGGATAAGGTGGAATTGCCTACGGGAGCCATTATCGATGAATATTACGTGCTGGAATATCCTGATTGGGTGAACACCATCGCCATTACGAAGGAGGGAGAGTTCGTCTTCGTTCGCCAGTATCGCTATGCGATAGGGAAGACGGTGAATGAACTCTGTGCCGGAGTGATAGAGAAGGGCGAGGACCCGATGGTGGCTGCCAAGCGAGAGCTGATGGAAGAGACGGGATTCGGAGGCGGTAATTGGCAGAAGTGGATGACGATTTCGGCTAATCCGAGCACGCATACCAATCTTACCCATTGCTATCTGGCTACGGATGTGGAGCGCATGGATGTGCAGCATCTTGACCAGGCTGAGGATATCGAGGTTCGCCTCTTCTCCAGGGATGAAGTGATGGAAATGCTGGAGAAGGGAGAAATCTGGCAGAGCCTGATGGCTGCTCCGCTCTGGAAGTATTTTGCGAAAGCAAAATAAGCTGCAGGGCTTCATTTATAAAAGCCAAGTAAACAGCAGACAATAGACTGTAAGCAATAGATATTAAACAATAAACATTATAAAGATGGTAATAGATTTCGAAAAGATTGCTGAGGCTCATTTGGAGGGCTTCAAGGGTGGACAGGGTAAACTCGACACCCGTAACTATGTGGATGACAAGGTGAAGATTATGTATTCTACCTTGCGTCCGGGTGCATCAACTGGTCTTCATACTCATGAGGGCAACTGCGAGATTATCTATGTGGTAAGCGGCACTGCTACTTTCCATTATGATGATACCGTGGAGGAGGTTCGCCAGGGACAGGTGCATTACTGCCCGATGAACCATGCTCATTATATGGAGAACCTCACAGACCATGATCTGGTGTATCTCGCCATTGTGCCTGAGCATCATTAATGTCCTTGAAACATCATCAGGGAAAACGCATCATATTCCTCAAGGAAAACGAAAAAAGAAAGTCCAACTCGGATGCCTCTCTCTGAAAGGCTCCAAGCTGGACTTTCGTCATTTTTATCTCTTTCTCTTGTATTGCTATGCTAATCTGTGTTTATCTAAAAGTCAGCTGCGGATTAGAGTTTCTCGCAGAACTCGATTTTCTCCTTGTTAGGACCTTCGATGGTAAAGAATTTTACGCCGTTCTCCCAGAAAGGGAGACCATTTACCTGCTGATCCAGCATCTTGAAGATGCCGGCTTCCTTCACTACCAGGAAGAGATCGTCTATGTTCTTTACATCGATAGCGATGTGGTCGATGGCTCCATATTCCATCTTTGCCTGATGGTTCTGATAGGTCTCGATGATGAGATTGTGGAGCTGGAGGAAGGCTACTTCCTCGGTGCCGTTTACTGTGCGGAGGGCAGTCTCGAAGCCCAGGGCATGATAAAACTCAATGGTCTTGTTGATGTCGTTGGTAGGAATGCCGATGTGCTGCACGCCTGTTGTAAAATCTTTAATCTTCATAATGATTTTAATAATGAATTTGTGTTTAGATGATTGTTATGATAAAACTTTCTGTATTTTTTTGAAGATTTAGAAGCGGATGATTTCTGCTCCAATCTGGAAATAACTCTGGTTGCTCTGCGGATTCCACATGCCCTTGGCGTAAACCGGAATGGTGTAGTTGCCGAGCTTGAGGTCGTGGGTGGCTTGCAGCGATACGTGAACGATGCCTGCCGTGGTTCCGAAGAAGTGGGCATCCTCGCCAGCTCTGTTAAGGGCGAAGGCTCCACCTACTCCTGCATCAACCTTCCAGCCGTCCTTCTGGTAGATAGGGTATTCCGCATAGGCGAAGGTGGAATATTTCTGCTTCGTATTGTCGCTGTTGCGGTCGCGTCCGAAGACTACCGTTGACCAGCTCAGTAGCAGTGGAAACTTCTCGTCCTGGAACCGGTAGCTTAATGTAGCATCGAGGAATCGGCCGGTGGTATGGGCTGAGTAGTTCCAGTATTCCTTATTATTATAGGTGGCACCAGGGGAGAAGTTGTAGGTGTCCCACAGGGCGAATCCCCAACCGCCAGCCTTCAGATTCAGATAATGGTTAAACTCCTTGTAGGAGCCTTCCGAGTTGCAGCCTCCCCAAAGTCCCACGGTAACGTGGTCGTTGACCATCGTATAGCTCAGGTCGGTGAGGAGGACGATGCCGTCGGAAACTTCCATGCCACGCCACAGATGATTGTTCTGCACGTTGGCTTTCAGATGGAGCTGTGCCTGGGCGTTTCCCAGGCAAGCTGCCATCATCAAAACAATAACTACAATTCTTTTCATGGTTTAACTACAAAATAAACTTTTTGAACCTAACTGAAAATTAACTAAAACAAACTAATAACTTTTTGAACCTTATAAACCTTCACTAAAAATCAATATTAATGAAACATGCTGCTTTATATTTGTACTGTTTTTCGCAAATATCTTTGGGCAAATGTGGCTTTACTTGGTAAATTCATCAGGCAAAACAGGCATGGCTCCATTCTGTGTACAGACGAATGCCGAAACCTTTACTGCCAATTCATGTGCCTCTCTTACGCTCTTGCCCTTCAGGATGCTTGCCACGAATGCGCCTGTGAATGAATCACCGGCACCCACCGTATCAGCCACTTCCACCTTCGGAGTCTCTATAAACGAAACTTCGCCAGGGGTGAACACATAGCTGCCGTTTACACCGCAGGTAAGAATGAGCATCTTCAGATTGTACTTGCCCAAGAGGAGCCAGCATTTATTCTCCAAGTCGATGCCCGGATAGCCGAAGATGCGGCTTACGGTGATCAGTTCCTCATCGTTGATCTTGAGGATGTTACATCGCTTGATGCTCTCGGTGATAATCTCCTTGGTATAGAAGCCTTGACGGAGATTGATATCGAAGATTTTGAGGATTCCTTCTTCCTCAGGCATGTGGTCAAGGAAGCGGTAGATAGTGTTGCGGGAAACCTCGTTACGCTGAGCCAGCGAGCCGAAGCAGGCTGCGGTGCAGTTCTTTGCCAATTCTTCCAGGGCTGGCGTGTAGGGGATGTTGTCCCAGGCTGCTCCCTCCTTGATGTCGTAGCAAGGAATGCCGTTGGCATCGAGCGAAACCTGGACGGTGCCTGTAGGGTAGGCTACCT
>USRA01000087.1 GCA_900557035.1 uncultured Prevotella sp.
GGTAACTATCGCGAAAAAAACTGAATACTGAATACTGAACACCCTCTTAGGTACCATACGCCCTGAAAAGGGCAGAAGCTCCTAGCCCAGGGCTTTCAGCCCGTTTCAACCGTACAGTTAGAAAGCTTTCAATCTGTACAGGTCGAAATAGTTCATCATTTCTCGCGCTGTGCGAATCGGCAAGCCTCGATGAGTTTCTGCTTCAGCTTGCCACGGCCAGCCATCACATTTTTATTTTGCTTCAACACGCTGCTAGGCCAGCCATCCTCGAAGCAGGTCACACTGAGATACTCCGAGGTCTGGGCATCTTGGTCAACTGCCTTGTCTATCTCCTTCTTAAACTCGTCGTCCAAGTCCTTGATGTCGCCATCATGATCCTTGCCGTCCTCGGTCTTCTTACCCTTCAGTCCTTCCGTGATGGCACCCATCAGTCCGCCCATCACCTCCTTCACGGTCTCCTTTGGTATCACGCTGACCACCTCGCAGGAGATTGTGTAGTTGCCATTCTTCTCTAGGCTGGCATTGACATAAGTGTCGTTGGCGTAGCTATCCTTGGTGGCATCCTCGTGCTCGTGACGCTCGTCCACGGCATATTGGCTTCCGTGGAAGGCGAAGAGCAGTTTCAGCTCCTCCAGGTAGCCCTCCACCACCTCGTCGGTGTTAGCCTGGTTGGCTATCTTCATGAAGTCTAAGCCTATCGCCTTCTTCATTGCCTGCATGATGGGCATGGAGGCGATGTCCTTCATGCTCGCCTTGAAGAGAGCCTTTGCCTGCTTCTTGATTTGCGAGAGATTGGTAATCTTGGTGATAAAGGAGTAAGTTACGGTGCAACGAGTTAAGCGATTACTAAAAGTACAATCACCGCAATAATACTATTGATTTTACGTTCTTTTCAAAAAAAAGGTTGCGCAATAGTGGCTTAAAGGCTAAAAGCACTACCTTTGCATTACGCTTGAATTATATAGTATTAAGGCGCATCGCCAGTAAACGTCCTTTGTTATTTGATCCAAAAATAACTTTTTTCAAAACTTTCTCCCGAAATCCTTGGCAGTTTCAAAAAGAAATTGTAACTTTGTGGGGTAGATTTTAAAACAGATGGTTATGAAGTATTTGGATCCTAAGGCAGACCTCACGTTCAAGAAGATATTCGGCAATCATCCCGCAAGACTGATCAGTCTTCTGAATGCCCTCCTGCCACTCAGCGAAGAGGAGCAGATACACGAGATAAAGTATCTGCCAACAGAACTTGTGCCCCAGCTCGAAGGGGGCAAGAATACCATAGTGGATGTACTCTGCACCGACGTCAGAGGCAGGAAGTTCTGCGTGGAGATGCCGAACTCTGGGCCTACGACAAGTTCTGGGATTCCGTAAGCGTTGAAAGAACCCTCATTGATGACAGCTACCAGAAAGGCATAGAGAAAGGCATGAACCAGCGAAGCCTTGAGATTGCCAGAAAGATGCTGACACAGGGTATGGATGAAGCAATGGTCATGGATATGACGGGGCTGACGGCAGAGGAAATCAAGCAGATGAAACTCTAGGCTTGCCATACTGTATGAGATGAAAGAAAAATATAAGAAAATTTACGGAATGCAATCCGCAGTGGTTCTCAACCTCTTGCATCAGGGAAAGGATTTGCTGGCTTTGATGAAGTAAATATAAGTGTGATTTCCCGCCTCACTATGTGTTGGCGAACTCATTTTGGGGCTAATTACTAATCTGTAAAATAAATACCAATAAAAGAAAATAGTATCTGATAATATCGGAGACCATCTGTCCCCTAAGGGTGTATTCCCTTATAGCACTCCTGGCATTTGCTTGTACCAGCAAAATTGTTAGCGCAAACAAATTCTGACGTCCTCTACTAAGGAACGAGCGACAAAGAACTGAATTACTAACCAATATAAATTTCGAATTATGGGTAGATTTATCATCAAGCTCGTGCGCTTGATGCTGAAGTATGGGCGATTCAGCCTTGTTTGCGTGGTCATTCAATTGAATGGCAACAGCAAGTATATTGAGTATATGAACAACGATTTTAAGGGGGAGAAGCCATGCTTGGAGAAGGAAGAACCATAAACGTAACGGGCAATGCCTGTTATATAGAGTATGTGGAGAATTACTATGAGAATGGTATCGCCAAAAAGAAGAACGATGAAGATCCTGCGGCACGTATGCCGGATGAACTGAAGGGAGAGGAGGGAATGGCTGTCTTGAAGAATCTGCAGAAACATGGGTTACTCGATGAGAACTTCTACCCTCTAGAGCTGTCCAACTCAGAGTCTGCGGTTCTTGCCTATCAGATAGCCATAGTGCTGGATATCAAGGAGATGTAGAAAGTATTCTCTGACCTTTGGAATATTACTCCCAATGCCCTGAGAGCTGCTTATAATAGAGGAATGGAGCAGAAGAAGACGATGAAATTCCTGGATGAAATAACCCCTTTACTGAACGATAGTACTAGTACGCGTACATAGTACGTACTAGGTAAGTATAAAAATATCTCCGTACCTTTGCACCCGTAATCAGACAAGTAAAGTCTGGTTGCGGGCGTTTTTTTGTTTATAGGAATCCGGTACCGTTCCTGAAACTGAAATTTGGCGAATATCTCGCAGTCCAACCCTTTAACATGATATATTGATATGTTAGGAAAAGCTTATGTGTTTTATCATCCGCAGTATGGCGGATTGAGAGTGGTGAACAACGACGAGGGGTTGTTCTTTTGCATTGAGGACCTGGTGGCCATCACCGATATCGGCAGAGATACATTGTTCCCGGTATTAGCCGACACGGAGGGGGAAGTGGTCGAAATGTGTGTAGAAGAGCAAACAAAAAAGATACCGAAGGATTTTAAACAACGTTTGTTCTTCGGGGAATTCTTTGGCCATGCTGACAAGGTGAACCGAAATTGTAGATTAGCTTGGAGAAATATGATATTCGTAGATTCTCAGGTGGTGAAAGATATGACGATAGGCTGTTCGAAAGATCCTGAGCGTAAGTTGTTTTACAAGTGGGTCAAGGATTTTATCCAGCCTGTGATGGAGAACGAGGACAGATTGTGGCATTATGAATGTGTCATGACGAAAAGAGTCTGTTATCCCCTTCTAGAAAAGCCGATGGACATCCGATATGATGTCGACGGCCTGTATATCAACGGTATGAGAATCAACTAACATTATTAATCTTATAAATAAGTTATTGCAATCATGAAAGAAGCAGCAAAGAAACAGCTCCTCAACGCCCAGAAGGTGGACGGAGCCATCATCAGTGAGGAAAACGGCACCATCGCCTTCCGCAAGGCGCCATGGAACGATACCGAGGTTATCTGCGAACAGCCTAAGGTGATACTGGGCAGAATGGTATGCTCAGGCGAGAAGGGAGGCGATGAGTTCGACTTCAAGCCTTACGAGCGTACGGGCGAGAAAATCTTCGAGGAGATCTTCAAGACCAACCACGCCGTGGTGCGTACCACCAAGCGCACGGTGCAGGTGAACTATACCTTCAGCCGTGACCTGGACAAGCAGGACATGCTGCGCTACCTCAAGGCAGAGCACAAGGAGCTGGTTGCCGGATTCAAGGAGGCAGACATCAAGGGGTAATGTATCATTCAACATTTTGAAAAAATGGAACATATTATAGCATATAATCCGTACAAGAATGGCAATAAGGGGAGCGTAAGCTCCCAGCCACTCTCGGTTTACGACAAGACCATCGCTTATCCCTGGATGGCAGACCTGGTAGCTGCCATCCGTGGGGGTAACGACGAACTGAAGAAGCAGCTGCCTTTCCGCTGCGCTCACTACTACCAGTTCCGGGACAACAGACGCTCGCAGAAGAACGCCGTGCCCGAAAGCTTTCTCTTTCAGACCACCATCGATGTGGACGATAAGAAATATGTGGACAAGGCGATAGAGAAGGCACGTGAACTGAACTGCAGCGACACCATCTGGAAGGGCGCCCTGCTGCACCTGGAGTACTCTGCCCGCAAGAAGCTGCACATCGACATCCGCATGCCCGTGGGCATGACTATCGAGGAGACGCAGCGAGCCTATTGCGAGGCGCTGGGCGTGCCCTACGACGAGAGCTGCATCACGCCTGAGCGCATGCTCTTCGTCACCGACAAGGAGTCAGAAATCTATCGCTCGCCCCATTGGTACGAGGTGCTGCCACAGGAAGAGCTGAAGAAGCGCAGACAAGCCTACCTGGACCGTGGGCTTACCATCGACGGCAGAAACCCAAACGGCTCTGACAGCCATCACGCAGTTTCTGTTGGCTCTGCTATTCAGCCTGCCCAACCTTGTGATAGCAATGCTGCTCATGCTGCTCATCTCAGCCCTGCTGGAACTCCTCAGGATGCTGTCGCAGTGGCAACCGGCAAGAACCTCGCAGCCTTCGACCTCTTCCGCAATGCGGCTGGCCTGAAGGACGTAGATATCAACTCCCAAGGCTCGCGCCACTCATCGCTCCTGGCGATTATGAGCGCAGGCGCATCGAGAGTGATGCCCGAAGAGGAACTGAAGGCGGTGGTGGCGCAGAAGATGCCTGCCTTCTCGCAGGAGCGTGACTGCCAGCAGCTCATCCACGACTTCTATGCGAAATATGGAGACAGTTCGAAGCCGATGTCGCAAGCCGTGATCCGCATCAATGCCCAGGCTGAGAAGTCCTCCCAGAAGGATGCCGTATCGTTCAAGACCATGAGTTCCGAAGACAGTACGGATTCCAATGCGGAAGATGAAAAAATCGCTCCGCCTCCGATGCCCGAACATCTCCCGAAACTCGTGGAGCTGCTGCTATCGAAGACCCCGGACATCTACAAGCCTGCCGTGGCTCACGCCATCTTCCCGCCACTTGCCACACACCTCTGCAAAACCACCTTTAAATATATTGACAATGTGGAGCACGAGGCTACCCTGATGTGCTGTCTGCTGGCGGGCACGGGCGCAGGCAAGAACTGTGTGCAGATGCCTATCAACATGATTATGGAGGACATCAGAAAGCGCGACCGTGAGAACCTGAACCGGGAGAAGGAATGGAAAGACGAGGTGACCCGCAAGGGCGCCAACAAGGATAAGCGCAAGCGTCCGGAAAACCTCATCATCCAGGAGATAGACGCCGATATGACCAATCCGGCATTCGTGATGCGTACGGCTGAGGCTCAGGGGCATTTCCTCTATACATCGCTCAACGAGATAGACCAGTTCGACGCCCTCAAGGGGCAGGGCAACCAGCAGTTCAAGATCATGTGCCTTGCCTTTGACCCTGGCAACCAATATGGTCAGACGCGCGTGGGCACATCGAGCGTCACCGAGCGCATCACCATCCGGTTCAACTGGAATGCATCGACCACCATCCAGCTGGGGCAGCGATATTTCTCCAAGGTGCTCACCGACGGACCTATCAGCCGCATCAACTTCTGTACCATCCCGGAGCGTGAAATCGGTGCCGAAATGCCAGTTTACGGCGAATACGACGATGCCTTCAGAGAAGCACTCAAACCGTACATAGAGAATCTGTGCAAGGCATCGGGTAGGATAGACTGCGCTGAGGCTTTCGCCCTGGCAGAAAAGTTGAAGGAAGAGAACGCCGACTTTTCGCGCATGTCGCAAAACAGGGTGTTCGAGAATCTCTCCTTCCGTGGCAACGTAATAGCCTTCCTCAAGGCTTGCGTGCTGTACGTGGCAAACGGTTGCAAATGGGAACCCGAAATAGAAGAGTTCATCAGATGGAGCGAGAGCTACGACCTATGGTGCAAGATGATTTTCTTTGGCGCAGGCATAGCCAAGGCTAATGAGGTAGGAGAGAAATCGAACAAGCGAGGACCTACCAACCTGCTGCAGCAATTGCCCGACAACTTCTCCTACACGCAGGCTGAGATGGTGCGCCTGCAGAACGACTTCGGCAAGAAGGGCACGGCGATGATGCTGAGAAACTGGGTGAACCGCCATTACATCGAGAAAATTCCTCCGAAGGGAGCAAATGCCGACGGAGCTGACGGAAAGCAAGGCGGGAAGGTATTCAGTATTCAGTTATTCAGTTTTAAGAAGCTATTATATCGTTCCGACGGACTCGACCTGAGAGGTTTCAATGTTTAATAGTTTCAAAAAACTTAACACTTAATATTCAGTAAAATGGAAATAGTATTAAAGCGTATAGCTAAAAGAGGAACTTATACCATAGGCAGACTCTATCTGCTGGCCGATGCGAGTGTAAAGCGTAACTCGCTGCCTGGCAAGAAGATAGACGACAAGAGAAGATTGGTTCATACCTTTGACAGCCAGCTGCTGTCCAAGGATACATATCTCTGCGATACCATGGAGCCTACATGGCGCAATCTGTTGGGTATCAAGCTGAAGCCAGAGGAAGTGGATGCCCGCTATAGCCGCCAGAGCGGCGTGAAGGCGCGTAAGATACCTGGCCATACGGCCATTCCTGAGGGATCATATCCCGTGGTCAAATCGTATTCGCCAAGATTCAAGCGTTGGCTTCCATTGCTGTTGGGCGTGCCGAATTTCGAGGGCATCCGCATCCATGCAGGCAATTATCCTGACGACACGCAAGGCTGCATCCTCGTTGGGGAGAACAAGTTCGAGGGCATGGTGGTGGACTCCCGCATCTGGCTGCAGCGGCTCATCAACGCCATGGTAGCGGCTCGCGACCGAGACGAAAGTATCTGGATTACCATCCAATAGGATAGGGAGTCATAACTTTTACCATAAAAAAAGATGGCGCGTCATAAGTTTATGACACGCCATCCTTTGTACACCCTTAGGGATTCGAACCCTAGACCCACTGATTAAGAGTCAGTTGCT
>USRA01000088.1 GCA_900557035.1 uncultured Prevotella sp.
TCTCCATAAAAGATACTAATTTTTAGGCGAATTTTAATTCCGCCAATGAGTTTAAACAATCATTTTTCTTTCTTCGATTTTTTCTTCATCGGATATTTTTCTTCATCGGATTTTTCTTCATCGGATTACGCGGAGTTATCGGATTTCATTCTTGCTGCACGGATTACGCACGGAATTTAGACGGAAAGCGATCTGTTCGGTTGAGGAACCGGAACAGCGTGGTCTTATAACAGGTGGTTTAAGCGCCTCGACCGAACAGGTCGCTTTCCGTCTAAAATCCGTGCGTAATCCGGGAAGCAAGAATGTTCCGATTTCTCCGCGTAATCCGATGAAGTAAAAAACGATGAAGTAAAAAACGATGAATAAGAATCCGCAGAATCTGCGTTAGCTACCCATGCACGAGGTTACCCCCAGGGTGGTGGCAATCGCCGTGAGAATAGAAATCGCAATCTGGATAACGGTTTTCCATGTGTCTTTCTTCATTTTGTATCTCCTTTCTGTTTTTATGTATTGTTAGAGAAAATTTTACATCAGTACCCGCTGACGGTTCTTGCGTCGCATGGTATAGCTGACGTGCAGCCAGCGGTGCTTGCCGGGAGAGGCGCCGCGAGGCTCCAGGATCAGCTGGTCGAAGGTGCAGCTCGATTCTATGAATTTTCTGTACTTCGCCAGAATTTCCTCGTTCGGGATGAAGATGTCGGCAGCCTCGCCCAGAGTATGCTGACTGCCCGGTACGCCATGTACGGCTAGGTTGAGCTGCGGACAGCGATACCCGCTCGTGATGGTGATGATGCCGCAATGCAGGCGAAGTGGTTCCAGCACCTGCTCGCACAGCATCATCAGACGGATGATGACCATGGAACTTTGTGGAGTGTTGTCGATGCCATACTTGATGGCGGTGCCTGAGCGGAGAAACTCTCCGAGGGCGAAGTGAGTGGAGAGGAGCATCTGCTGCATCCTCTCCAGTTCTAACATAGTGTGTGTTTCCATAAGCATTATTTAAGCATTATTGATTGGTTTACGATGCAAAGATACGAAATTTTTTCGAGTTTGTCAAGGGTTTGGGGGTTACTGTGAGGGTTACATTGAGGGTTACCCCGTTTTGGAAATCATTTGAGCCTCTTTTGGGTCGGAAATGTGCCTAACGTAACGTTTGTTTTAGGCTCATTTCTTCGCCAAAAGAGGCTCTATTGCAGGGTAAAAGAGCCTCTGTTCCAGACCAAAAGAGGCTCTTTTCAGCTTTCTTCTGCTCCGATGATCAGCAGTTCGATGATGCGGCAGGGAGGATTCTTCTGCAGCTGCTCCATGTAGAATCTCGTGATGCTGTCGGGGTAGATGCTGTTGCGCTGCTCCATGCCCCTGAGCTTGCTCAGCGCCTTATCCGGATGATTGGGTGGGGGAATGCAGCTCTTCTGGAAGAACTGGCGGTAGAGCTTCTGCAGGGGGATGGGGCGCAGGAGATCGTCGTGCCACTCATCGCCCACGTCCTCCTCGCCGCTGCTTCTCACCATCACATAGTCGCTTACATCGTGTACAAACTCGATGATCCATCTCTTGGGACATCGCCACTCCCGGATGCCCGATTCCTGCTTCAGCATCCACTTATAGTCGTCGAGCATCTGCTCGTGGGCGCGGGCTCTCAGCTCGTTGTACTCTTCTCTTGTCATAGGCGTATTATTTTAGAAAATTTGAATCGCTACTCGCTACTCGCTATTCACTCTTCGCTATTCACTCTTCATTCTTCACTATCTCCAGACTTCATCGTCCTTCGGCAGAACCCTGCCCTGCATCGCCTCGGCTATGCAGTCGTTTTCCGATTCCCTTTCATCGTATCTGCCGCAGGGCTGGCGCATGTAGTACACCTTTCCGGGATGACAGAACTCCTGGTCTCTCACCTTCAGCATCTCTACGATGGTAAACATCTTGCCCTCCTCGGGCTTCGAGATGCGGTTTACGGTGAGCAGGAAGTCGGCGAGGTTCGCCCACTGCGCACTGCCCGCTACGGAGTAGATATCCAGCGGCGGAAATGCCTCGTGACCGTCCTTGTACTGTATTCTCGGGTGAGCCACCACCACCGTCCAGATGTGGCGCGTACGGCTCCATGCCTGCAGCTTTGTCAGCATCAGTCTCACCTTCTCCGTCTCCGTGGCACGGCTGCCGCCCTCGGTCATGTTGATGAATACATACGGGTCTATCACCAGATAATCTATCTTCTGCTTCTTGCGGTTCATCATCGCCTCCATCATTCCGATGATGTAGTTGCTGTCGGGCAGACGGGTCTTCGTGTCGAAATCCACCATGTGCTCCGACAGGAAATCCAGCACCCTGCGGTTCTCCTGCCTTGCCTCTTCGGGCGATTCAGCGCCGTCCATATTCTCCGTGTTCCTCACCCCCAGGGCTATGCGGGCAATCTCCCTCACGTGCTTGCCCTTGATAGGTTTCTCGAACGAGAAGAACGCCACGCGCTTCCGGTTGTGGTACATCAGATGCGCCATCAGACAGTTGAGGAAATCCGTCTTTCCCGAGTTCGGGCGACCGGTGAGGATGATGAGTCCGCCCTCGGAAGTGGGGTGGAAGATGCCGTCGGTGAGTCCGCCCATCCCCACCTCGTAGCCACGGTCGTAGTTGCCCATCATGATGTCGAGGATGTCCTCCTTGTGCTCGGAGAGGTCGTAGATGTCGGCGTCGCTGATGCCCTGCGCCTCGGCTATGATTCGCTGCACCTCGCGGCTTCCGAAGGCATCATATACCTCGCTGATGTCCTTCTTGCCCTGCGGCAGCGTGGTAACCTTGGCGCGGGTCTGGTATTGCTCTATCAGGAGTTTCACCAGTCGGCGGCCCGGGCGGTCGGTATCGCCGCAGATGATGATTTCGCCTGCCTGCTGAATCCACTCGTCGAAAGCCTCGTGACTCTCCTCGATGTTGGTGCTGGCACCGTTGGCGATGCTCAGCACGTAGGGGAATCCGCAGGTCATCAGCGTGAGTCGGTCCTTTTCGCCCTCGGTGATGATGAGCTGGCGGATGGGCTGAGCGTCGGGGCGGAGCAGGTTGATGCTGTCGATGCCGTAGGGGGCGCAGGGCTTGGTGGGGGAAACCTGGCAGAAGAGCTTGCTCCACTCGCCGGTGATGGGGTGCTGCTGCACGGAGCGGAACTTCACGTTGATGATCTTGCCGTCCAGGTAGTTGCAGTAGGCGATGGCAGGCACCATCTCCACGCCTTTCGGGTCCTCGCTTTTGGTGTCATCCGCATTCTGCTTCATCCATGCGCACATCACTCCTTCCTGGACGATGATGTCGGGCGAGAGCTTCATTGCCTGGATGTATCGCTGCACCATCGACTGGAGCGAGGCGAGTTCGCTGGCGGTAATCAGGGGACGGGACTTGGGATGGCGCGAGAGGAGGTTGGCGGGGTGGAAGTGGTCGATGAACTGCTGCTGCTCTTCCTGGGTCTTGAAGGGGTAGATGGGGTAGAGCCAGGATCGGGTTTCGGCATCTATCTCGCGGAAGTCGTCGGGCAGCATGGGCACGTAGTCCTTAGCCTTGTGTTCATCCTGCTGCTTTTTCTGGGCATTGGCGTAGTAGTTTCCGTTCACCTTACCGCTGCCCTTTCCGAGCAGTGATTTCATCTCCTCCAGGTATCCGCTCCAGTTGCACGACCAGCAGTGGGTCAATCCGTTATCTACCTTGATGAAGCAGTGACGCTTTCCGCATTTCGGGCAGGTCACTTGGATGTCGAGCTTTCCTCCAGCCATCAGCTTCATGGTTTTCTGGCTGATGTTCTTCAGGTGATTGAGGAGGGTCTTGAGGGATGGAGCATCATCAGCAGGGATGATGCCGCTCAGCATTTCCTTGTATCTCTCGAAGAGCAGCTTCTCTTTATCAGAGAGATTTTCCTTGATTTCATTGAAGTCGGTAGCATAGTAACGTGGCTTCTCATTTTTGTTTTGATTTTGTTGGTCTTCTTCCATGTTTTTAGGATTTTTATGTTGTTGTTGTATTGTTTGTTTTATTGTGAAAGCTTTTTCTGCTTGACAGTGATTTACTTTGGACTCACCCAGGTGTGTGAGAATTTGTTCCAGGCAGCGTTGCCGGATGGTCTCGGCGCAGCATCCGGTGGTATTCGATGCTGCTCCGGAGTTCCATCACATCGTGTCGTATCATAGAATCGCTGTTTCGACGCCTTGTCCTGATACTCGAAATTCGAGATCGGTCGGTACTGCCGCATCATTTCAGCCGCATGCAGCTTGAGGTACTTGGTGGCATCATTCACGGCACGCATGATGTTCTTCTGCATGAAATCGTATTTGATGAGATTGGCGAGCCAGATGCTTTTGCCCAGGATACTCTGGATTTTCATCAATCGCTCGCTATGTGTCAGCAGATAGGGGTACAGATATTTGTTGAAGAAAATATTCGTAGCCATATTGCTGGGACAGGCGTCCCCCGGATTTGTGAAGAGATCCGGATTCGCTTTCTGCGTGATATCATTCACTGGTTTCACCACCTTGGCATAAGCATCAGGATCGGTTCCGATGAAGTGGATAAGCTCCTTGGCAGCAGCTTCCACTTTCTTCTCGTGTTCGGGTGAATTTGCAAGTTGACTTGGGCTAACATACTTGCTTATATTTTTCTTTTTATTATTTTTCTTTATAATATATATATTATTATTAATATAGCCCAAGTTATCTTGCAGATTTTCGCCGGAATCCTGCTCGTTAACCATATCTGTTTCATCGCAAACATGCCAGATGGGAGTGTAGAAGGCAAGAAGATTTTTGCCAGTGTGAGGCTCCTCTTTGTTCTTCCAGATGAATCCGAATCCTGCACATCTGAGCAGGAGTTCAACGAATTCCTGTCTGCTGCGGAATCTTAACCCCGTTGCAATCTGCGAAAATCTGTTGCAGTCATACAGTTTCTGCAGATTCATCCATGCTGGTTCTCCGAAGTAGAGCATCAGCATTTTGCGGATCTGCACGTCACTCAGCCCGCTGGTATGCCAGCTGGCGATGAGTCTTCGCTCCGTATTGATATCGATGCAGGTGGTGAGCGGCTGGATGGTGTAGCCGCCTGCCACCTGATAGCCCGAATCGCTGTCAGAGCACTTGCTTGTGTGGATTGTTGTGTTGTTTTTCATTTCAATTTACCATTTACGTTAGTGAATTCGTTGAAGTAGAATACATTCATTTCGTTAAGCTCATCCAGGCTCTTGATGGAGAGGGTCAGATAAAAACCGAATGTTCCGAATGCTTTACGAAATTCCTCTCTCATATCGTCGATATCTTTTTTGCTCATGTTGGCAATCACCCCACGGAAGCCTCCTTTCTTTTTCACGCAGTCAACTTCAAAGTCTGGGTCTTCGTTGAGGGGTGGTTCCAGGAGGAGGATGCACACGGCAATTCGCTCGATAGCTTCCGTTGACAGGCAGCAGTTGTCGGGTACGTTCTGGTATTTGTTGAACGCCATGTTGTGTATTCCACTTGTCTCGTGAAAGGCTGATTTCGTAATATCGTATTTCTCAATCAACATTCGGATGAATCGGCTGATGTTCAAGGTTTCTGATCTACGGATGCCCCATCTTGTGGCGTAGCCAATGAGGTTTTCGGCCTTCTCTGCATCATATTTTATGTAGATGGTAGCCTTGGTTCTTGGTTTGTTTTTTGTCTTCTTTTTCATTGCTTTTGTTTTATGCAAAGGCGACATTGCCTTACGCATTGCAAAAAAATGAAAATTCCGTGACATAGCCAAAGAAATGAATACTTCGTGACTATAGTAGATGAAGTGATAAAAATATTTTTTTTGCCACCTATACACACAAAAAAAAGGGACTGAAATCTCAAACCTGAAATTTCAGTCCCCTTAAAAATTTTATTTAGCTAATGAATAGCAAATGCTTTATCTCTAGGAGATTAAGCCTTGCCCTCCATCTGAGCCTTCAACTTAGCAAGAGCATCGATGTCGCCGAGTGAAGTACCAGCAGCTACGTTGTTGATAGCTGGAGTCTCGTTCTTGCGACCACCGTTACCACCACGCTTGTGAGCTGGCTTAGCGATTGGCTCGTCCTTGCCCTCCTCGAATGTACGAGAGTGAGAGAGGATGATACGCTTTGTCTCCTTAACAAACTCGATTACCTTGAAGTCGAGCTCCTCGCCCTTCTTAGCCATTGAGCCGTCCTCCTTAGTGAGGTGCTTTGGAGTAGCGAAGCCTTCGCCACCCTCTGCGAGAGCAACTACAGCACCCTTATCCATCATCTCAACGATAGTACCCTTGTGTACTGAACCTGGAGTGTAGATTGTCTCATACTCATCCCATGGGTTCTTCTCCAACTGCTTGTGGCCGAGGCTCAAGCGGCGGTTCTCCTTGTCGATCTCGAGAACTACTACGTCGATAGTAGCACCTACAGATGTGAACTCAGATGGGTGCTTAACCTTCTTAGTCCAAGAGAGGTCAGAGATGTGGATCAAGCCATCAACACCCTCCTCGAGCTCTACGAAGATACCGAAGTTAGTGAAGTTGCGAACCTTAGCAACGTGCTTGCTGCCGATAGGGAACTTAGTCTCGATGCACTCCCATGGATCAGCCTTGAGCTGCTTGATACCGAGGCTCATCTTACGCTCAGCGCGGTCGAGAGTCAAGATAACAGCCTCTACCTCGTCGCCAACCTTCATGAAGTCGTTAGCTGAACGGAGGTGCTGGCTCCAAGACATCTCAGAAACGTGGATCAAGCCCTCTACACCTGGAGCAATCTCAACGAATGCACCGTAGTCAG
>USRA01000089.1 GCA_900557035.1 uncultured Prevotella sp.
GAAAGCCCTCAGACTTCTTAGCTGGGGCTGCTTGTTTTGTAGTTGCCATAATTTTTACTTTTTTAAATTATTAGTTAATAAATTATTAATATTTCTTTTTTATTTCTCGCTCTATTGTAGTTGTTTTGTATGCCTAGTTTGTGTTGTCTTGAATAAACACGCTTAGGTTATCCAAATTCCCTTGGCAAAGATAATAAATATTGAGAAACTATCGTCCTAATTAAGAAGTTTTAACGAGATATTGGCTCATTTTTTGCCAATATCTTGCTTTTTTCTTACAAAGTTGACCTTTTTAGGACTCTTTTCTCCTATTTTTATTTCAATTTGCTCAGAGCTTCCTTGATGCGGCGGATTGCCTCTACGATGTTTTCATCGCTTGTGGCATAGCTCATGCGGAAGCAGTCTGGATCACCGAAGGCATCTCCACCTACTGTTGCTACGTGAGCCTCCTCCAGGAGGTACATTGCGAAATCTGTAGAGTTGTTGATGGTCTTCTCACCATTGCTCTTGCCGAAGTAGCTGTTGCACTTAGGGAAGAGATAAAAGGCACCCTGTGGCATATTGACCTCAAGTCCTGGTACCTCCTTGGCGAGCTTCACGATGAGGTTGCGGCGACGCTCGAAAGCTATGCGCATCTCCTCTACTGCACCCTGGTCGAGTGTGTAGGCTGCCTCAGCAGCCTTCTGGCTTACTGAGCAGGTACCGCTGGTATATTGCCCCTGCAGCTTGTTGCAACCCTTGATGATCCACTCTGGACCTGCGAGGAAACCAATTCTCCATCCTGTCATGGCGTATGCCTTGGATACACCATTGGCGATGATCACCTGCTCCTTCATGCCTGGCTCCTGTGCAATGCTGTGGTGCTTGCCAATATAGTTGATGTGCTCGTAGATCTCGTCTGCCAAAACGAATACCTCTGGATGCTTCTTCAGAACCTCTGCCAGTGCAGCCAACTCCTCCTTGGAATATACACTTCCGGTAGGGTTGCTTGGTGAACAGAGAATGAGCATCTTGGTCTTCTCGGTGATTGCGTTCCCAAGCTGCTCGGCTGTCATCTTGAAGTCCTGGTCGAAACCTGCGTTCACGATGACTGGAGTACCGCCTGCCAACTTCACCATCTGTGGGTAGCTTACCCAGTATGGTGCAGGGATGATTACCTCGTCGCCAGGGTTTACGAGTGCCAGTACAGCGTTGCATACGCACTGCTTGCCACCGGTGCCCACGATTACCTCGTTGACTGTGTAGTCAAGTCCGTTTTCTTTTTTCAATTTGGCAACAATAGCTTTTCGCAAGTCAGGATAACCAGGAACTGGTGAGTAACGTGAGAAGTTCTCATCAATAGCCTTCTTCGCAGCCTCCTTGATATTGTCTGGCGTGTTGAAGTCTGGTTCACCTACACTCATGTTAATTACATCGATACCCTGAGCTTTCATTTCACTACTCTTCTGTGACATCGCCAGCGTTGCTGATGGTGCCAATCTGTTAAGACGATCAGATAATTGTGCCATAATTCTATTTTATTGTTAATTAATCGAGTGCAAAATTAAGCATTTTATTTCTTTTTCGGAAGAAAATTATTCATTATTTCGCAGTTTGATGCAAAATAATAACATAATTTACATTATCCGAGGTGCAAAGTGTGCCCCATGCGGTCTCTCTTGGTCTTGAGATAGCGCTCATTGTACTCATTTGGTACTACTTCTATAGGAACATTCTCTGTGATTTCGAGTCCGTAAGCCTCCAGCCCAACACGCTTTACAGGGTTGTTGGTGAGCAGGCGCATCTTGTGTACGCCGAGGTGGCGGAGCATCTGTGCCCCACATCCGTAGTCGCGCTCGTCTGGCTTGAAACCGAGGTGTACGTTGGCATCTACGGTATCGTATCCTTCTTCCTGCAACTTGTAGGCTGCTATCTTGTTCATCAATCCGATGCCTCGGCCTTCCTGCTGCATATAGATGACTACACCCTTGCCTGTTTTCTCGATCATCTGCATCGCCTTGTGCAGCTGCTGTCCGCAGTCGCATCGCTTGCTTCCGAGAATGTCGCCTGTGGCGCAAGATGAATGTACGCGGACCATGATGGGCTCATCTTCCTTCCATTCACCCTTGATGAGTGCCATGTGCTCAAGTCCGTTGCTTGCCTGGCGGAAAGGAATCAGACGGAAGTGTCCGTCTTCTGTAGGCATATCTACCTCTTCGCCCACCTCGATGAGCGATTCTTTCTTGAGTCGGTACTCAATCATATCCTTGATAGAGATAATCTTGAGGTTCCATTCCTTTGCCATCTCCATCAACTGTGGTAGGCGTGCCATGGTTCCATCTTCGTTCATAATCTCCATAAGGGCGCCTGCTGGATAGAGTCCTGCCATTCTGCAGAGGTCGATGGCAGCCTCGGTATGTCCGCTTCTTCTCAATACACCGTTGTCCTGGGCATAGAGAGGATTGATGTGACCTGGGCGGCCGAATGTCTGTGGGGTAGATGCCGGATCGGCGAGTGCCTTGATAGTCTCTGCACGGTCGTGGGCTGATACTCCTGTTGAGCAACCCTCCAGCTTATCCACAGTAATAGTGAATGGGGTGCCGAGCATAGATGTGTTGTCTGATACCTGGTGAGGCAAGTCGAGTTCCTCGCATCGGCTCAGGGTGATAGGGGCACAGAGCACACCTCTTGCGTTCTTGAGCATGAAGTTTACCTTCTCTGCGTCGATTTTCTCAGCGGCGATGATGAGGTCGCCCTCGTTTTCGCGATCTTCGTCATCTACAACGATGACAAACTTACCTTCCTGGAAGTCCTTTACTGCATCTTCGATGCTATTGAGTTTAATATCTGCCATTTGTTTGATACTTTTTATAGTTACATTTCCTTTATCTGACTGATGATGTTTGCGTTACTCTGCCTGATGGTGTTCAGGTCTCGGTAGAGTCGGATTCTGAATCGCCACATTCTCAGGTAGAGTGCGATGCCCACAGGTACGATGATGGCTGCAAGGATGTTGAGCCACTGACGTTCTAATGGGCGGGTATGAGCCTTCGTCGCAAGAATAGGGTAGAGGTTGAGGTTGTGAAGGATGACCTTGTTCTTGGTATTGGTCAGATCCTCTATCACGTTTTCAAGCTCATTGCTAATGCGCTCAATCTCGTTGTCGGGCTGGTATTTGAAGAACACATTGATGAAGTTTGGAAGCTTCTTCAGCTCGTGTACCTTATTATATATATAGATGTCGCTGTTGAGCTTTTCCAGTCGCTGTGCATCTTCTGCATATTTCGGCTCTTCGATGATGACCTCCTTGCCGAAGACGTGGCGTTTGATACGGAGACCGAGCAGTTTCATGAAGAACATCTTATACATCTCCATATTGAACACCGTAGAGTCGTTGGTAGCCTTGTAGGTGACGAATATGGCGATTGGTGCCAGTACGGCTGGAGCCAGTCCTTGACCGAACCAGATGGTCCAGGTTCCCAATCTCGACATTCGGTAGCCCGTATTATCAAGGATGTAGAAGATAATGAACACGAATACGGAGATGATGACCGGGAATCCCAATCCACCCTTTCTGATGATGGCACCTAGTGGGGCTCCGATGAAGAAGAAGATCAGGCAGGAGAGTGCCAGCGTGAACTTCTTGATTGCTTCTATCTTGTGTTGCCTGATGATATAGTCGGCATCACTCGTAACCATTGCCTTGAAGTTAAGGTCGGTGAGCTCCTGCTGTGCTGTCATCTGTGCATCATTGAGTGCCCGGAGTTTCTTGTCGTTCGAGAGCTTATTATATAAGGTGTCAAAATTCTCCGTTTGTCCCTTCTTGATTTCTTTCAGCGAATCTGCCTTGTTTACCTGCGTCGTGCGGTAGAATCGGGCATTTGCCTCCGAAAGATAGTTCTTTCCTATGGAATCATACAGTCCGTTGATGGAGTCGATGGAGTGGAAGATCTCCGACAGACCTTTTCCCTTGGCATTGTTGGCAAGCGACGAGGCATCGGTAAGGTTGAAGTCGGCATCAAAGTCGAGCACGATCTTCTTGGAAACGAAGGTTTCTCTTCTGTATGGAACGGCAGCGCTGTTGCCGAATTCACTGCTCTTCATATTCTCAAACCATTCTCCGCTGTAAAGACTCAGCACGAGGTGCTTCTTCTCGGCTGTACTTTGCAGCATTCCCGAGTCGGCAAGGATGATGGCGGCATCTTCGTAGCTGTCTGTCATGCGATAGATCATGATGCCGTAGAGCTTTCCTGTATTCAGGTCCTTCTTCTGCACGTAGAGATTGCAGTTTGGGATTCCGTCGTAGAAGATGCCTTCCGGGATTTCCAGTTCCGGACTCTTCTGCTTCATGGAGATGAGGAGCTGAGCCAGCTTTTGGTTGGAGTGTGGACCAACATTGTTCTGGAAGTAGAAGGAACCGAACATGATGATGACGGTGATGACGATAAGCGAGCGGAAAGCCTGCATCAGAGAGATGCCGGCAGCCTTGATGGCAGTGAGCTCTGAACTTTCGCCGAGATTACCGAAAGTCATCAGTGAGGAGAGGAGGATGGCAAGCGGCAAAGCCTGCGGTACGAGCATCAGGCCCATGTACCAGAAGAACTGCGCCATCACGTCCATCGAGATTCCCTTTCCGATGAGATCGTCGATATATCGCCACAGGAACTGCATCATCAGCACAAACTGGCAGATGAAGAAGGTTCCCATGAAGAGAAGTCCAAATTGCTTGGCTATAAATATGTCTAATTTCTTAATTCTAAGCATTTCTTTTTTTCTAGTAAGCTGTTTTCTCATCATTTCGAGGTGAACAGCTATCGTTTCAGCCTGCAAAGTTACACAAAAAAATTAGAAATCCTTTCTTTTTCGCTTTTTTTATATATATAATAGGTGTAAATAGGTCGGAATTTGAGCAAAAAAAAGAAAAAACAAACTTTTTTTGAAAAATTCTCCGAAAAAATTTGGTGGAATCAAATAATTGTTGTACCTTTGCACCCGCAAATCAGAAATGACTTGTAAGGATGGCGGGATAGCTCAGCTGGTTAGAGCGTCGGATTCATAATCCGGAGGTCGAGGGATCGTGGCCCCCTCCCGCTACATTGAGACACTAACTTTTTAGTTAGTGTCTTTTTTGTGCGCCAAACTTTTCCACATTTTTCCACAAAAGTCTTGATAAAGTTTTCCACAGGGGTGTTGATAACTGTGGAAAAGAAATATAAGTGCTTGATAATCAGTTTAGCCTTGTTCGGATAACGATTGTTGATAACCAAATCTGCTAGAAGTTCTTCACATTTTTTATCCATACATTTCTTGCATTTTTCAAAAATAAATAGTAATTTTGCCCTCAACTAAAAATTTGGGTCTTTATGAAGCAGCAACAAGTTTATAATTTGAAAGAGTTTGCCGCTCGACACCATCTTGAAAGTATCTTTGGGGCTTATGCCGTACATATTTATATAGACGATCTATGCGAAAAGGATTTTATAGAGATGGCTCAAGAGCGCACCCTATTCACGAAACTCGTGTTGGTGACCAAGGGAAACATCAATATGGGGGTACTTCAGCAAGGTACTGAAGCCAATGATTCCGACAGGACGTTTTCGGCAGGTGAATTGCTGGTCGTTTCGCCCAAGCATGTCATTGCTTTTTCCGAGATGTCGGCGGATTTTGAGGCAGAGTGCATCCTGGTGGATGAGGAGATTACGGCCGATGTGGTGTATCAGTTATCGGATGACAAGCAGAAAGCTGCCATCGATATCTTTCACATGATTCGTGATATCGTGCGTCATCAGCACATCTACAAGGTAGAGATGATCCAGTCGATGGTGAATGTTTTGAAGCTTCTGGTTTCGGAACTTCCTTACGAGAATGTATCGGTGACTCGCGATTTGCGCCACAAGAAGGAAGTTTATGAGATTTTCCTTCATCTTCTGTATCGTCATTTCAAGACCGAGCGGCAGATCAGGTTCTATGCCGACAAGTTGAATGTCTCGGCACCTTATCTTTCCAGGATGATCAAGGATATTTCGGGAACCACCGTGAATGACCACATCACCTCCCTGCTTTATAAGGAAATCTGCAATCTCCTGAAGCAATCGGATATGACTATGGGAGAAATAGCAAATCATCTTCATTTCAGCGATCAGAGTGCTATGACAAATTTCTTTAAGATGAGAGCGGGAATGACGCCGCTGGCATATCGGAACCAAGGCTGATGTTGAAGGCTTTTGCCCTTACTATTATATTTGCACTTGGAAAAATAAAGAGGTGAAAATCTTTATAT
>USRA01000090.1 GCA_900557035.1 uncultured Prevotella sp.
AGAACATGACGGGGCGACCGAACTCAAAATTGTGCTCGATATCCTGGTCAGAGGTACGGAAGACCTCAATGGCTGTTTGGTTCAGCGAATTATAAAAGCTTTTTCCCACACGGAGCGGGAACCAGGCATCACCTCGTTTCACCTTGCGCTGCATACCCATCTGTTCGGTGAGCTTGCGGAAGGCTTCCTTCTCGGTGTAATACTCCAGCTGGAGCAGGGTGCGTTGTTGCAATAATGCCTGAATTGGTGAAATCTGTTCCATATAGGATGCAAAGTTACACCAATTCAGGCAAAAATAAGAAGATAATAGGATAAATTATCTAAAATTTATTTCATGATGCGTTCTACGTCCTGGATGGTGCGGTTGAACGGACCATTGTGCTCCAGCTTGATGGTGCACATGGCAGCCGCAAACTTACCAGCCTCGGTAGGAGTGGCACCCTGCAGACGCTTGTAGAGATAACCGGCAGAATAGGTGTCGCCGCATCCGGTAGCATCCACCACCTCGTGAGGCGGATAGGCAGGAATCTCATAGAAGGTATCATCCACATAGACGAGCGAACCCTCGCTGCCCAGCGTGATGATTACCTCGGTAACACCCCACGAATGTATTAGCTTCGCAGCCTCGCGTGGCTCCTTCAGCCCCGTGATGGTCTTCATCTCCGTCTCGTTCACCTTCAGATAGTAAGTGTGCTTCAGCACTTCCAGCTTATCCTTCCAGTCTATCGGATACACCTTCTCGTCTCTCACCTCGCGCAGATAGCCCTGCACGTCGATGGAAACCCTTCCGCTGCGCGAGAGGAATTCTACTACCTCCGGCGAGAAATCATCGCTCAGCAGACTTCCCAGGTGATAGACCTTCGCCTCCACGTGCTCCAGCTGTCTGATGGTGAATGGATCAGCCTTGGCAAGCACACGCTGCTTGCGCTCGTTCTGGTTTTCTCCGTAGATATTCTCGAAGAAGACGGTATTGCGCGAAGGATTGAGGGTTACTTCTATGCCCGCCTGGCGCATCTTTTCTACAGGCTCAGTTTCTGTTGGGTCCATTGCCGTGATGAGCGAAAAGCTCACATCCTTGGGCAGTTGGTTGATGGCGTAGGCGAAGTAGAACGATGTGCCGCCAGCCATGTAAACAGTTCTGTTTAGGGTAACTATCTTATCTTTGGTTACGTGCCCTATACAACAAATATCTTTCATTTATTTCTATTTTAAACGGGTGCAAAGGTACAAAAAAACTTTGAGTTAGATTTGGTTTTTTGCTTTAAATTCAGCTTTTATTGCAAATATTTAGAAGAAAAGGGCGTTTTTCTTTTGTGATGTTCTTAATTTAATGTACCTTTGCAGCTGAATTTAGTAAACTGAACATTATCACGAGAAAAGATTGAAACTTATATTATGTGGTTTGATCATTTAATCAACGTGCATTCGGCGGTGCAAGGCATCGTCATTCTTTCATTGATTTGTACCCTAGGTCTTGCCCTGGGCAAGATTCATGTCAAGGGAATCTCCCTCGGCATAGCCTTCGTATTCTTTGTGGGCATCGTGGCGGGCCATCTCGGACTCTCCATCGACGAGAACATGCTGGAGTTTGCCGAGAGCTTCGGACTCACCATGTTCGTGTATGTGCTGGGTCTCTATGTGGGTCCCAACTTCTTCGGTTCGATGCGCCACGAGGGCATCTCGCTCAATCTCTGGAGCCTGGCTGTCATCGTCGTGGGAACCGTATTCTCGCTTGCCCTGTGCCTGGTGCTGCCCGTGAGCCTGCCCGATATGGTGGGCATTCTCTGCGGCGCCACCACCAATACTCCGGCTCTGGGTGCTGCCCAGCAGGCGCTGCAGCAGCTGGGATTGCCTAGCGGCGGAGCAGCCCTGGGCTGTGCGGTAACCTATCCTCTGGGCGTTGTGGGCGTCATCCTGGCGATGATGTTCCTGCGAAAGCTCTTCGTAAAGCCTGAGGACCTGGAAATCCGACGTGCCGATGAGGATGACCATACATCCATCGGACAGTACGTCATCGTAAACCCGGCTCTCAACGGCAGTACCATCGCCGAAATCTCGATGATGACCCATCGCAAGTTCATCATCTCCCGTGTATGGCGAGGCGAGCAGGTCATCATTCCGGAGGCTGATACCGTGCTCCATACCAACGATAATGTGCTCGTGGTTACCAATAAGGATGAGGCAGCTGCCATGCAGATACTCTTCGGAAAGAAGGTGGATAAGGAGTGGAATAATGATAAGGTGGACTGGAACGCCATCGATGCCAAACTGGAGAGCAGAATCATCGTGATGACCCGTCCGGGACTCAACGGCAAGCGACTGGGAAGCCTGCAGATGCGCAATACCTATGGCGTGAATGTGAGCCGAGTGCTGCGTGGTGATATCCGACTGCTGGCTACCGACGACCTCCGTCTGCAGTATGGCGACCGCCTGACGGTGGTGGGCGACCCTACGAGCATCGACCATGTGGAGCAGTTCCTGGGCAATGCCGTGAAGACGCTCAATGAGCCTAACCTGGGCGCCATCTTCCTGGGTATCATCCTGGGACTCGCCGTGGGAACCATTCCGCTGAATATTCCGGGAATGACGGCTCCCGTACGTCTGGGTATTGCCGGTGGTCCTATCGTAATGGGTATTCTGATAGGTGCGCTGGGCCCTAGAGTGCAGTTCATCTCTTATATGACGCGTAGTGCGGGACTGATGCTCCGCGAGCTGGGTCTTGCCCTGTATCTGGGCTGTCTGGGTCTGTCGGCTGGTGGACAGTTCTTCGAGACGGTGGTTCGTCCCGAGGGTTTGATGTGGGTAGGCATCGGTTTCCTCATCACGGTGGTTCCGGTTATCATAGTGGGCTTCATCATCCTGAAGACCAAGAAGTACGATTTCGGCAGCATCTGCGGCATTCTCTGCGGCAGTATGGCGAATCCGATGGCGCTTACCTATGCCAACGAGACCCTGGATGGCGATACGCCTAGCATCAGCTATGCTACGGTTTATCCGCTCGGCATGTTTATCCGAGTCATCATCGCCCAGGTCATCATCATGTTCTTCGTCTGAAGGGCTTAACTTGAAAAACTTGAATAAAAATAGACAGAAAAAAGGCTGGTTTCATTTAGAAATCAGCCTTTCTCTTTATCGTTATTTTCTTACCCGTCAGGGGATGTTCGAAGGTAATCTCCTCGGCATGTAGATGCAGTCGGGCAGCCTTCTCGTTGCCGTAGAGCGGATCGCCTAGGATGGGAGCATTCAAGCCCTCCTGATGGGCACAATGCACGCGCAGCTGGTGGGTTCTGCCCGTCTTGGGATAGAGGGTGATGCGGAGATGGAAGCCGTCGATGCGCTCCAGGATTTCATACTCCGTGATGGCTTCCTTGCCCTGAGTATGATTCACTATCTGGCGGGGGCGGTTCAGATAATCGGGCAGCAAGGGAAGGGAAATCTTCTGCTTTACTGCGGCACTAGAAGACGCTCCTCGTTCTTTCTGCTCTTCTTTCAGCTTCTTTGCTTCTTCCCAAATCTTATCGCAGGCTTCCTGGTCCTTACACCCAATGATGGCAACGTACTTCTTCTGTATCTGATGATTCAGAAACGCTTGCTGCAGGCGATGATAGGCAAAATCGGTCTTGGCAATCAGCAGCACGCCGCTGGTCGCCATGTCCAGCCGGTGAACGATGAGCGGACCGGTAGCCTCAGGATATTTGCTGCGCATCAGCGCATAGACGGACGGCTGGGCAGCGTCTTTCCCCGGTACAGACAGCAAACCTTCGGGCTTATGGATGACCGCAATTTCTCTATCCTCATAAAGTGTTTCCACCTTATTATATATTGATAGGTTGATGGCTTCCGGTTCGAAGGTTGAAGCAGGCAGCATCCAATGCAGTATCGGCTTGCACTTGCCGTTGCAGGCTGGATAGAACTGCAGGTGGTGACGGATTTCCTCCTTCGGGCTTTCTCCCCACCAGAACATAGCCATCTGCAGCGGTTTGTAACCATGCTGGTAGGCATATTGCAGCAGTTTCGGTTCGCAGCACTCGCCGCTTCCGGCTGGCGGCACCATCTTCAGGGCTGTAATCCTGCTCGTAGCTATCGCCGCCTGCGGATACTCCTTCATGGCTTCATCTCTGAAAATCTCCAGCAGATCCTTGCTTTCTCCCTCCTGGTTCTGCATTCTGAACTGCGAGAAAAGCCATTGCTGCAGGGCATCAGAGAGTTGCTTGCGCAGCTGTTTCAGCCTCAGTATATTCTCCTGATAATCCTCAAATTCCGTTTCCAGGGCTGTCTTTTCCGAGAGTGATTTCTTCAGTCGGCGCAGTTCAGCCTTCATAAACTGGCTTTCCCTGATCATCTCCGCCTCTTCCGCTTCTGATAGGTTTCCTGCCTCTCTGCAGCTGTCACGCTTTGCCTTCGCTTCCTTCATCTTCTCCTGATAGGCGGCGATGGTACGCTTCCGCTCCTCCTGCAGTTGCCGGATCAGGGTTCTGGCTTCCTTCATCCTTTCATCCTTCTCCAGGTGGCTGATGCTCTGGTTGATACGTGAGATTTCCGCCTCGTGGGTCTTGAAGTAGCCGTCGGGCTGCAGATAGTCGAATACGGCAGGCACGAAGTCCTCCCAGTCGCTTCTTCCGCCAATCTGTCCGCTGTAGGCTGCCAGGTATCCCCATTTCGGAGCCTCGCTATCGGCAGCTGGGTATCCCCATTTCGGGACATCGATATCTGTTTTTACATTTTCTACGATGAGCACGCCAAACATTTTGCCGCGCGCAATCTCTTCCTGCCAGTCTTCTCGTCTGGCAAGCATCTCCTGCACTTCCCTGCACGCCTGGATGCAGAGCGGATGCGGTTCGTAATCCAAAGGATTGTTCATCCTTGCAGGAATATTTTCTGAAGTATGATGGAATGGATGGAAAATCATGCTGCAAAGTTACAAAAAAAATGCAGAAGTCTTGGTTTATCCACAGAAAAATCTTACTTTTGCACCATTAAAAGATAAATTAAGATATGCAAACGAAAAATAACAATATATTCTATCATCTGGTAGCCTTCCTGACGGTGGCGATCTGGGGAACCACCTTCGTTTCCACCAAGGTGCTGATGCTGAACGGGCTTTCTCCTGCTCAGATTTTCACCCTGCGTTTCAGCATCGCCTACGTGCTGATGCTGGCGTTCAATCATCGCCGTCTCTTTGCCGATTCCTGGCAGGATGAGGCTAAGATGGCGCTGCTGGGCATTACGGGCGGTTCGCTCTATTTCTGCAGCGAGAATGAGGCGATGAACTTTACCACCACCACCAATACCTCGCTCATAGTCTGTTCGTGTCCGCTCTTTGCCACCCTGCTGGTTCGTTTGGTCTATAAGGATTCCAACCGCATCCATATTGTCCAGCTGCTGGGTTCTCTTCTGGCATTTGTGGGTATGATCATCGTGGTATTGAACGGCAGGTTTGTGCTTCATCTTTCTCCTGTGGGCGATGCATTGGCGTTTACGGCGTGTATGTGCTGGGCGATTTATTCGCTGCTGATGAAGTCAACCACGGGCGATTACAGCCCTGCATTCATCACCCGCAAGGTGTTTTTCTATGGTGTTCTCACCATCTTGCCTTATTATATTTTCATCCCGGGTTTTCCTCCGCTCGAGGTATTCGCCCGTCCTCAGGTATTCGGCAATCTGCTCTTTCTGGGCTGCCTTGCCTCTATGATCTGCTTCCTCACGTGGAACTGGTGCATCTCAAAGCTGGGCACGGTCAAGGCCACCAACTGGGTCTATTTCAACCCGATAACGACGATGATTTTCGCCTCATGGGTGCTTGGCGAGCAGATTACCCCCTATTTCCTTGCTGGTGCCGCCTGCATCCTGATAGGAATGTATGTGGCGGATAAGAAAACGAAAGGGGAGCAGTAAGGAAAAATAGTTCAGAATCATTCCACTCTAAGGTCAAAAGCTTTAGAGCACGATTTAGTTTATCACATCCACACGCTTTTGCTGGTGCCCCACTACATTCTTGCCATACTGTTGCTTACATATATAATTAGGGTGTCCAGTTCTATGTTCCAATATTAACTCACTTGTTTGAGAGTTTTGG
>USRA01000091.1 GCA_900557035.1 uncultured Prevotella sp.
GCAAGATTTATGCCGTGCACAAGTATGGCAACGTGACCGTTACGGAGTTGAAGCCCGATTTGAGCGGTCCGGTAGAGGGCAGCAGCAAGGTGGTGATTCCTGAAGGCAATGCGATGGGTGAGGGACATCATGTGTATAAAATCAACGGCATGTACTACATCCTCTCTGCTGATTATTCGCCGATGGGCCGCATGCAGTGCGCCCGAAGCAAGAGCATCTGGGGACCTTACGAAACCTGCGTAATCAGCGAGAGAGAATCCTATGGTTATGCTGCTGGATGGAGCGTAGGTAACGTGGGTATCGGTCGTTCTTTGCCGGAAGATGGTTTCAGATTCCAAAACAACCAGCCTAATGGAGTTAATCTGGGTTGTGCTACCATTCACCAAGGCGGTATCGTACAGGCTCCTGATGGCAAATGGTGGGGCGTATCGATGCTGGATTTCAATGCCGTGGGTAGAACGGTATGCCTTTCGCCTGTCACATGGGTGGATGGCTGGCCTTACTTCGGATTGGAGAAGAACCTGGGGCGCTCGCCTCGAACCTGGTTCAAACCGAATGATGCGGTGAAGACACCACAGGCTCCATACGATAGATGTGATGATTTCTCGGGAAAGACTTTCAAGCCGGTTTGGCAGTGGAATCATAATCCGAACGACAAGATGTGGTCGCTGAACAAGGAGCGAAAAGGATGGCTCAGATTGCATTCTATGCCTGCCAAGCAGCTGCTCTGGGCAAAGAATTCGTTGACGCAACGTGCCATTGGTCCTGTATCTTATACATCTGTCAAGCTGGATGCATCCCGACTGAAGATGGGGGATGAGGCTGGACTCGGTGCTATGAATACGCCATACGCTTCATTGGGCGTGATGAAGACGGAAAAGGGATTAAGCCTGAGATGCTACGACCAGAATACCAACAAGGAGGTGCTGAAACCGATTGCCAAGAACAAGGTGGTATGGTTGCGCCTTTGGGGTGATTATGATAAGAGTCTGCTGCAATATTCCTACTCTCTTGATGGAAAGACTTGGGAGAATATCGGAGAGCAAATGCTTTCTCCTTATCAGTTGAAGACCTTCCAGGGTGTGCGTGTAGCGCTGTATGCCTTTAACAAGGCGGGAGTGAACGGCGGCGTGGCTGATTTTGATGACTTCAAGGTGGAGGAACCGATGGCTGACAGAACAGCTAATCTGCCTATAGGAAAGACTATCCGACTCTTTAATCTTGCTGATGGTAACCTGATGAATGCTACCGGTCATGGTCTCATGCACAGCTCCTGGAACAAAAAGGAGATGAGCAATGGAGTGAAGTTTATAGTCGAAGACCGTGGACTGGGCAAGATTGTGCTGAAAACAGCAGATGGACGATATGTCTATATTGCAGGTGCTGGCTTGTCGGGCGATGTGCGTCTTACTTCTGATGCCTCTCAGGCTGAGGAGTTTGTATGGCAGGATATGCTTTACAACCGCTGTATGCTTCTATCGTTGAAGACCCAGCGGTATGTGGGCAAGCATCCTACCGACGGCAGTCCTTATTCTGCTGATTTCCAGGGCGCTGATGCCGGTATGAAGAATGGCTGTGTCTTCTCTTGGGAAGTAGTAGAGTAAGCTATTCGAAATAGAAAGTCAATGCAATCATCTTACTGTGAGCTCCTTTTGCTGCCAAGGCATAAGGGAGCTCATTCTTGTTTTTGATGTGTTCGGGATGTTTCTTGTCGAAGGAATCTGTCAATCCATACATAAACTTGAGCTCTGGACGAAGCTTGAAGAATGGCATGTAGAAATCGCAGCCTACGCCCAGTTCGAGAAATATTTCCGATTTCTTGAGCTTGATGTAGTCTGACTTGCTGCTGTTGAGGTTCATCATCGGATTGATGCCCGCCATCACGTAAGGTCGGTGATTATTGAACCGCTCGGCTGCGAAAATCAGGTCCATAGCGGAAGAAATGTAGGCAGTCTTCATCTCCTGATGCTGTACGATGGCGTTTCCTGCACCATCTTTCTCCAAGAGGTTATAAAAGGTGAGGTGACGAGTACCGAAGTACATGGCAGGGGCTACACGGAACTGGAAGCTTCTGTTGAGACGGAATTCTCCTAGTACGCCAACGGTGAATCCCATATCCCAACGGTCTTGATCTACAGTGACATGAGAAGGCTGCTCGATACCGTTGGCGTCGATGTATTGGGTGATTCCGGTATTCTGAAACTCAATATCCTGCGCATGTGTTCCGATGAGTACACCGAAATGGAAAGGGCGCAGATCTGTATATGGGCGATTTTCTACCGTCCTAAGCTGTGCCATGCTGCAGATACCAGTATAGAAGGCTATTAGAGCCATCAATAGGATTCTCTTCATATATGCTATTTGTTCTTCGTTATTATTAATAAACGGCAAGGAGGGCTTCTTATTGTACTAATTTATTTCGATAATGTATAAATTGAGTAAAATCAAGAAAAAAGTCATACCTATTTGTAGGTATCTCGAAAATAATTGTTATCTTTGCACCATCAAAAGTAGGTAATGTACCTATTACTAGATGAGCATTTATACAGAGACATTATTAACATTTTAAATATTTAGAATTATGGCATACGTAATTGGTGACGATTGTATCGCTTGCGGTACATGTATTGACGAGTGTCCATCAGGTGCAATCTCTGAGGGCGAGAAGTATTCAATCAACCCAGATCTCTGCACAGAGTGCGGTACTTGTGCTGATGTTTGTCCTAATGAGGCAATCAGTCTTCCATAATTTATTATGGAAAGATACTTTTAGTTACAATAAAACATTGAGAGCGGTTTCTTTGGAATCGCTCTTTTCGTTTATGGTCTGATTTGTAAGATGGCTATGGTGGGGGTTGTTATATGTGAAAAGGAAGGCTTTTTCACAAAAAGTAGGCTTTCTTACAAAAGAAGAAGGGGTGAAAGCCATATCACATAGCTATCACCCCTTTAATTATGTTCTTATTTCGTAATTTTACTGTGCCTGCTGCTCCTCGTCAAGACCTAAAGCCTTCTTGGCGAGAGAGTTGTTTGGATCAAGCTTGATCAGCTTCTCGAAGTATGGCTGAGCTGTTGTCAGGTCCTTCTTAGAACCCCAGTAGATGTAACCGGCGTTCTTGTAAGCCTGCATCAGGTAGCCCTTCTCATCCTCATCATACTGCTTGCTCTCAAGTTCCTTGATAACCAATTCATAGTTAGCAAGAGCCTTGTCGTCCAACTCGTTCTGGAATGCGATGTTGGCAGCCTGGAGGTTAGCGTATGCCTTCAGCTGTGGATACTTCTCAGCGAAGCTGTTATATACGTTGATAGCCTTATCAACGTTAGCCTCCTTCTGATCGCCACCCTTCTGAGCCTTTGCATTGTAGATCTCTGCCATCTTTACATAGTCTGATGGTGACACGTTAGGGTTCTTATCCATATATGCCTGTGCAAATTCGATAGCCTTATCCTCGTTTCCCATACCCTTGTATGCCTCAGAGATGTACTGATATGGCTTGAAGTCTTCCTTGTTTACCTCCAGAGCCTTGTTGTACTGCTCCAAAGCCTGGTCGAACTGCTTGTTGCCAGCGAGTGCCAGACCATAGTAAGAGTAGATACTAGAGTTCTTCTTGATATCGTTGTTAGCCATAATGCTGTTAGCATACTGGAGAGCCTCAGTAAAGTTCTGAGTATCAACAGATGCACGCATAGCCAGAATCAAGAAAGCTGTATCCTTAGGATACTTCTGCATACCCTTCTTGCAAAGGTTGAGAGTTTCATCCTTCTTGTTCAATACGTATGTAGTGAAGCAGTACTCGTAGAAGATGTACTCTTCCATTGTATTCAGGTTAGCCTTAGAGAAGTTCTCATAAGCCTTGTCGTAGCTACCAATAGAATAGTAGTTGTGACCAGTTTCTGCCTCGATAGGGTAGTTCGGATCTACAGTTCTCAACTTGTTCAAAGCCTCTGCAGAAGCCTGTGGGTCAATCTTGCGGTAAACGTTAGCATAGCTGATGTAACCCTGAGGATTCTTAGGGTCCATAGTCATACAATTCTTATACCAAGAAGCAGCCTCACCACCATTGTCCTGCATAGCGTAGATATCGCCCTTGAGGATATAAGCATCACCACAACTCTTGTACTTAGCGATGACAGCATCAGCTACAGCCAGGGCATTGGTGTAGTCCTTGTTGATGACGAGAGCATTACCCAAAGCAACGAGTGCCTTAGGATCCTTCTTGTACTCCTTCTGATACTCCTTGAGAACCTTGGCAAAAGCCTTGGCATCTACGTTACCAGCCTTTAATGTTGCTTCTATTGGCTTCAGAGCATCCTTGTAGTTAACGTCCTGTGCCATTGCAGGAGCTGCCAAACCCATGACGAGCAAACCTGCTACTAAATATTTAACTGCTTTCATAATTCTACTTTCTATCTAAACTTTTAACGTTTAACATTAACTGTCTTAATCGTAATATCACCTCTGTAAGGAAGCAAGCCCGTCTTGAAGAGGATAAGCTGTCCCTTAGGATTGGAAATGTAGTTGGCAAAGCTCCAAGGCAAAGCCTTATGAGGGTCAACCACGATAGCGTATATAGTTCTAACGAATGGATATCTTCCATCCAACAGGTATGCCTGGTAAGGTTTCCAGCTGTTCATAGGGGTAGCTTTCTCCTTGATGGATACCTGCATTACATGAATATTCTTCTTAAAGGTTGTGTTGGTGGAATCGCGTCGGTCGTTCAACCAATTCGATCCGATAACACCGATAGAACCTGGATTCTGGTCAACGAAGTCAATGACCTGCTTGCTTGTTTTGGCAGCCATTATCTTCGCACCCATCTTTTCGCCGTGTAGAACAGAATCTACTACGAAGTTGGTGGTTGCAGAGCGGGTATTATCAAATATGACCTCGATATCACCTCTCTTGGATCCAGGAACAATATCACTCCATTGGGTCGCCTTTCCTGTAAGAACACGCTTGATGTCATTCACTGTGATGCAAGTATCGGTATTGTTCTTGTTGACAATGAATGCCAGACCATCGTATCCGATAGGGAAAACGGAAGGAATCACATTGCTCTTCGACTTCAAGTATGCAATCTCACTATCTTTCAGATTACGGGTAGTAAAGAGGAGTGCTGTCTTGAAATCCTTGATCATCTGAAGTCCAGTGACTTCATCTGTGTATTTTGGTTTGAGCTTGGCCTTTGGGTACTCGAACTCAAACTGACTTCTTTCTTCGTCAATGATAGGACTCAAACTCTCATCAGCCACAAACTCAATTGTGCCCGAAGTAGGAGTATCAGTTCTACCATCTTTGGCTTTCTTCTCGCCACAAGACGAGAAGAAAGCCATTGATAGTACTGTTAATCCTATATAAATATAAGATATTCTTTTCATTCTATTACTGCAATCTAAATACAACTGGTACAGTATACTTAACACGTACAGTAGAACCATTCTGCTTACCTGGAGACCATCTAGGCATGCTCTTAACGACACGCTGTGCCTCACGGTCAAGTGAAGGGTCAACAGAACGAGCTACCTTCACATCAGAAATAGAACCATCACGCTCTACCACGAATGAAACGATAACACGACCCTGTACGCCGTTCTCCTGTGCTACGACAGGATACTTGATGTTGCTAGCCAGATACTGCATCAAAGCGCCTTGTCCTCCAGGGAATGAAGGCATCTCCTCTACAACATCGAAGACCTTAGTTGCAACCTCAGGTTTTGGAGCTGGTGGTGGAGGTGGAGCTGCTACCGCAATCTCACTTCTCACTGCTTCCACTGTACGGTCCTTCACACCTTCCTTGTTTTCTGTACCGACAGCAACCTTTTCGTCCAGTTTATCCATCTGCTTAACCTGGTTTTCCTCTTTTACGAGTTCATCCTTCT
>USRA01000092.1 GCA_900557035.1 uncultured Prevotella sp.
TGGATGAATGGATCGAGTTTCTCAAGACCGGCGAGATCAGCGAGGCAGCCCAGGCACCAGGTTTGGCTGATGCCCGCAAATGTCTGGACATAGATAAGTTGACCGTAGCGGAAAAGAATGATTATGTCCGTCACATGGAGAATCTGCGCTATCAGCGCAGCGTTATCAAGACGGGTTATGATGATGGTTGGCAGAAAGGTCTTGCCGATGGACGAGAAGAAGGACGAGCTGAAGGATTAGCTGAGGGATTAGCTGAGGGTGAGAACAAGGCTAATATTGCCACAGCCCAACGCCTTCTTGCTATGGGCTTATCTACAGATCAGGTATCAGCCGCCACCCAGTTGCCAATAGAGCATATTGAGAAATTGAAAAGCTCATTAGACACCAAGTAAAGTTTGAAGGAGCGATATACAAAATCTCCCTATAAGCCAGGTGATAGACACCTGAACTTATAGGGAGATTCTTGTTTTATTTCTTCTCCTCAGGAACCAGGAACTTATCGCCACTCTGCTTTACAAGCTGCTTGGCAAACTTCTCTGGATAACCAGGACGAACTGGAGTAGCACCCAAACCGTATGGAGTCTTCTTGAAGGTACCATTCTTATCGGTTGGCTTGATGATCATATCATTGTACTTCACCACCAGGAACTCGAAAAGCTGGTTCCAGCGACCCAACATCTGCTGAGCCTTCTCAACACTGTAGTCGTTGAGGTACTTCACAGCAGCCTGTGGGTTCTGGGCATAAAGCTCCTGAGCCTTCTTCTCAACACCTGCCTGAGCCGCGAAATAACTGTTGTCCAAGCTATCACGAACCTCCTTCAAGGTTGGGAACATCAGGCTGTAACGTGGATAAACCATGTTGCTGGTCATGTTGCAAACCCAGTAAGCGTTCTTCTTGCTGAAATGCAAGGCATCAGCACCAGGAGTATTGTAGCACTCAGGACGCTCGGTCATAGAGCAATATACAGGAGTGAACGCAGCCATGTTGGCATCGTCGTTGGCAAACCAGAACACGCCGCCAATCTCTCTTGGCAACCATGAACGCATCTGGCTCACGAATACGAAACCACTCTGCTGGGTGCTGACAGGACGCTCGTTGAAATACTGCTTGCCATCCACCTTGTACATCAAAGGTGTAGGACGATAAGGCATCTCCCAGATACCACCGCCGATATCAGAACCGTCGGCTACAGAAAGAGGAGTACCCTCGTAATGGTCGCGCATCACATTCTCTACATCCTGAACACTCACCTTCTTGTTAGGAACCACCCAGAGAGGCATATCCTGCGCATCAGGATTCTTGCCGAGTGCCCAATCCAGATAAGGACTCATATCATAGAAGTGATTCAGCATCGCCCAGGCACGGGCATCGCAGAAACGACGACCCGAGAAATCAGGCTTTGCATACGCCATCTTCCAGGAGAAATCAGCATCCTTGCCCTGGAACCAACCCTTGCTGCGGGCAAAAGATACCACATCCTTGGCATACATCACATTCTTCTTGTCCTTCATGTTGAACTTGCCGATGCGGCTCTGGTTGGCATGCGCACAGACAGCATCATCCGGAATGCGGAGAGCTACCCATACGGCTCCCTTGGAACCAGCACCCTTACCCATCATTTCCATAATCCAAGCCTCGTTAGGATCGCAGATGGTGAAGGTCTCACCGCCAGAGTTGTAACCATAAGTATTGGCGAGGGTGGTCATCACCTTGATAGCCTCGCGAGCCGTCTTACTGCGCTGGAGAGCTACATAGATGAGTGAACCGTAGTCCATGATACCGGTAGAATCCACCATCTCCTCACGACCGCCGTAGGTAGTCTCGGCGATGGTAACCTGCCACTCGTTGATATTGCCGATAACGCTGTAGGTCTCGGCAGCCTCAGGAATCTCCCCATAATACTTGTTACTGTCCCAGTCGAAAATCTTACGCATCTCGCCCTTGGCATGTTTAGCCGCAGGATAATGGCACAGGTTCTGGAACATTCCGTAGTCGTCGGCACTATAAGAACACATCACAGAACCATCTACTGATGCCTTCTTGCCCACAATGAAGTTGCTGCAAGCCTCAGCCTCTGAGACACTGCCCAACATAGCTACAGCCATCAGGGCTGAAGCAAAAAACTTATTCATAAAATATACCTTATTTATATATACTCACTACTCACAAGCCTTGAAGCTCATATCCAAACCCTTCACACTATGTGTCAAGGCACCTACAGAGATAAAGTCAACACCCTGCTCTGCATAGTCGCGGATGGTATCGTAGGTGATACCGCCAGATGACTCAGTCTCATACTTGCCAGCGATGATATCTACAGCCTTCTTGGTATCAGGCACTGAGAAGTTATCGAGCATGATACGGTTGACACCGCCGTGCTTCAATACCTGGTCGAGTTCATCGAAGCTGCGAACCTCGATTTCAATCTTCAGATCGAGACCCTTCTCCTTGAGATAAGCGTGGCAACGGTCGATGGCATTATCGATACCGCCAGCGAAATCGATGTGATTGTCCTTGAGGAGAATCATATCGAAGAGACCGATACGATGGTTCATACCACCACCGATCTTCACAGCCTGCTTCTCCAACATACGGAGACCTGGAGTAGTCTTACGGGTGTCGAGGATGTGAGTCTTGGTACCTTCAAGGCGCTTTACATACTTAGCTGTCATAGTAGCGATACCACTCATACGCTGCATGATGTTGAGCATGAGGCGCTCAGTCTGGAGCAGCGAACGGGTCTTGCCCTCTACGATCATAGCGATGTCGCCCTTCTTCACGTGGGTACCGTCCTGCAACAGAACCTCTACCTTCATGGTAGGATCGAAGCGTGCGAATACCTTCTTTGCCAATTCTACACCTGCCAAAACGCCATCTTCCTTGATGAGCAAATGGCTCTTACCCATGGCGTCCTCAGGAATACAACACAAGGTTGTGTGGTCGCCATCACCGATATCCTCAGCAAATGCCAAGTCTATCAACTTGTCTTCTAATTGATCTACGCTTAACATATTATTAATGTTTATTGTTTTTAATGTTTATTGTTTAATCTTTTCCCGTTCCATAGGGCGCAGAGGATGCCTTCCTCATCACGCTCTACCCTGATTTCTCCGCCCAGCCATTCGGTCATGGGCAGCTCCTCACGGAACTCATAGTAGTTGACTACCCTACCCTCGGCTATCTCCACCACTGCCTGCTGCAGGATGGTGCCATCGGGAAGTACCACGGTATGAGCACCGCATCTTCTCAGCTCCTCCATCGTAATGTCGTTTTAAATCATTATCGCGCTTGAAACGTTATCTCGTCTTAAGAGGTTCTGCCTTCATCGGCTTCATTTCCTTGAGCGGCTTCAGCGGTTTGCCATCCGGCATTCTGATAGGATGAACCGGCTTCTGGGATGACATCTCGAAGGTCTGCTCTCCCGGTTTGTCACCTGATGATGATGAAGAGGATGAAGCTGAAGAGGATGAAGCTGAGGAAGCACTATCCTTGCGGAGGCTATCGGATGATGCCGATGGAGAGCTTCCTGCCGGTGCTGCCACAGGCTTCTGCGGATGCATGCGAATCAGTTTGATATGCTCCAGGAACATCAGCTTCAAGGTGGTCTGGGAAGAAACACCCGTGCTGTTATCACCATTCATCAGCATGAAGTATCCCTTCACGCTCTTGATGCCAAGTGAATCAGCATCAGAGAGTTCCACCGAATAATGCTGGGTGCTCTGAATCATGATGGTACGCTGGGCAATACTATCGTTACCAAACTGTACTGCGAGCATCGCAACACCATTGCGCATACCATCCTGATAGATGAACTGCGCATCGAAATCGAGCATCAGGCGGTCGCCCTTATGGAAGGTAGAATCCACCTTGATATCGAAGCTGGTACTATTGAACGGCTTTACAGGCATAAACACCATCGATGTAGCGAGATTCCATACATTAGCCGTATCGCCGGTGGCAGAGAGATTAGCAAACTCTCCTCCCCCCTTGGCACTACCGCCCATGGCTGTAATCTCGTTGTTGTAACGGTCGGTCAGGTCCTTATACACATCCTCCAGCAGTTCGGTATGACGCATATAATAAACCATGGAAGAATCGAACTCGGCAGAGGTGACATCGTGTTTCCGGAGCACCGCCTCGCGGTAAGCCAGGCTCTGTCCCTTGTCGCCGTTATCATCCATGTGTGCCATCGCAAGAGCCAGGTGATAATCATAAAGAATATCCGTCATCTTGCCCTTCGACAAGACGCCGCCTGGCAGGGAAGGCTTGCAAGATGAAACGCTGAAAAGCAAAGCCATCACTGCCACAAGACAAATCATTAACTTCTTCATTCTCATGCCTCCTTTCTATTTCTTTTCTTCCTTGTTATCTTCCTTACTACCTTTCTTGTTAACAGAAGTCTCCTTCTTGTCTGCCTGAGTAGAAGTCTCCTTCTTCTCCCCTTTCTTCTTGTCATTTCCTCCGAGCTGCTCCAGTTCCTTGCGGCAGAAGAGCAGCATGGAAATGATACCCACGCTGACGCAGGCATCGGCAAAATTGAATACAGGATCGAAGAATGTTCCCTGCTGACCACCCCAGAAAGGTACCCACTCCGGCCAGGTATAGCTGAAGAACGGGAAGCGGAACATATCCACTACCTTACCCATGAAGAAAGGTGCATATCCATCGCCGAACGGTACCATATAAGATACGTAATAAGGCGAGGATGCAGTGAACATCAGACCATAGAACATCGAATCGATCATATTGCCGATGGCACCCGTAAGTACCAGGGCTACGAGGATGATGTAGAGCAGACGATGCGTACCCCTCCTGATGATGCGATAGAGATAGACGATGAGAGCGACGATGGCTACAGAGCGCAGCAGGCTGAGCCAGAACTTGCCGATAAACGACATGCCCCACGCCATTCCGTTGTTCTCAATGAAATCGATAAAAAACCAATCTGTAACACGAACAGACTCGCCAAGGCAAAAGTGGGTCTTGATGTACAGCTTAATCCATTGGTCGATGATAAGCAGCACAACCACCATTGCCGTGACGAGCCAGCCGATATGTAAATTCCTTTTTTTCTCCATTTATTATTTCTTTCTAGCCTCCTTCGAAGCTACACTCAATGTGGCATGAGGTACGGCACGCAAGCGCTCCTTAGGAATCAACTCACCCGTCTCGCGGTCGATGCCATAGGTCTTGTTCTGAATGCGAACCAGCGCAGCCTCCAGACCCTTGATGAACTTCTGCTGGCGCTGAGCCATCTGGATAATTTCCTCCTTGCTCTGTGCCTCGCTGCCCTCCTCAAGAGCCTTGTAGGTTGGTGATGTATCTACCACATCATTACTATCTGAGTGGTTGAGCTGAGCCATACAGTCGCGGTAGGTCTGCTTTGCCACCTTTAATTTCTCTTCAATGATAGCGCGGAACTCCTCGAGTTCCACATCGCTATAACGTGCCTTTTCGTTAGCCATAGACGTTGTTTTGTTATAAAAGTTAGACTAGAGTTTTAAGGAATAGAAGTTAGAAGCGAGTAGTTTGGAAAAACTCCTAACTCCTAACTTCTAACTCCTAACTATTTAATTCTTCTCTACGAGAATGTTCAACTTAAAGTCATCA
>USRA01000093.1 GCA_900557035.1 uncultured Prevotella sp.
AAACCATCGCCTCTAAGTTGGGCGTGGAAGCTGTAGATGTAGCTAACATCGATGATGCTACTATCGCAAGTCACGAGAATCTTCTTCTCGGTACTTCTACATGGGGTGCCGGCGAGATGCAGGATGACTGGTATGACGGCGTGAAGACGCTGAAGAGTGCCGGCTTGGCTGGCAAGACCGTGGCCCTGTTTGGTTGTGGCGACAGCGAGTCTTACCCTGATACATTCTGCGGCGGCATGAAGGAACTCTATGATGCTGCTGTTGAGGCTGGCGCTACCGTATTGCCTGGTGTTTCTACAGATGGATACAGCTATGATGACAGTGAGGCGATTGATGGCGACAAGTTCCTGGGACTGGCACTCGACGAGGTGAACGAGGATGACAAGACAGAGGAGCGTATAGATGCCTGGATTGAGGCCATCAAACCAGCGCTTTAGTATTAAAAAATAATTTTTCAGGAGTCATAGAAATCTCTGACTATAGAATCTTGAGTCATTTTGGGTTCATAGATTTTTAAATCATAGAATTCTCTGATTCCTGATAAGAAACTTGATTAATTCGGATAGTATGCAGCAGGAAATCGCAACACCAGTAGATTTGAAGGTTCTGATGAATCATATATATGAATATAAGAAGGGCGTGCGCCGCCTGGTGCTCTACACCTTCAACAAGAAATATGAGTCTTTTGCCATAACTAGATTAGAGCGTCAGAACATTGATTATATCATCCAGCCGGTTGGCAACGACCGTCTGAATCTCTTCTTTGGTAAGAAGGAATGCCTGGATGCTATCCGCATGATTGTTACCAAACCCTTATGCCAGCTTACGCCGGAGGAGGATTTCATTCTGGGTGCCATGCTGGGATATGATATCTGTGCCCAATGTGAACGCTATTGTGAGCGAAAGAAGAAAGTTTGCTAGATTTCTTTCATCTTCGAATATTTTAATGTTAACAAAGAAAGAGCGTGATAGCCTCATTTGGCAATCACGCTCTTTTGATGTATAAGATGATTTTTCGGAATAATTCCTTTCCTTACTTCTTCATCATTTCCTCTACGGCTCTGATGAGCTGAGTATCATGACCATTGATGTAATCCTCTGGAGAATTATATACCTCGATGTCTGGATAGAGGGTGGTGTTCTCGCCGAAGGTACCACGCATGTCGCGGCATCCTACCTGAGGGATACCGAATACCAGACTGCGGTCCATCAAGGTCTCCCACCATACGGCAGTCATTGTTCCAGCCACCGGGGCACCAATCAGCTTACCGATGCCCAACTCCTTATATACCCATGGGAAACCATGACCGTTGCTGTAGTCGTCCTCGCAGATCAGAACGCAGGATGGCTTGGTCCACTTGTTGAATGGATCCTTGCCCACAACCTTTCCATGAGGCACAAACTCCTGATACTGCTTGCCGCTGAGCAAGGTGCAGAGGTCATCGTGCAACCAGCCACCACCATTGTGGCGCTCATCCACGATTACGGCATCCTTGTTGCGGTTCTTGTCGCTCAAGAGTTCACTATATACGGTGCGGAAACTCTCGCTGTCCATTGCCTTTACGTGAACATAGGCGATTCTGCCCTTTGATACACTGTCCACGATGGCACGGTTTCTATCCACCCAGCGCTTGTAGAGAAGCTCCTGCTGAGCACCCTGTGAAATCGCCTTGATGGTGAGGTCGAAAGTCTTGCCCTTGGTGTTCTTGATGGTGAGACGTACATTCTTGCCAGCCTTTCCATCGAGCAATGCGTTGTAATCCTTACCCGCCTTGATAGCCTCGCCATCAATCTTCTCGATGATGCAGCCGGCAGTAACCTCGTTCTTCTTCACTGCGAACGGACCACGCTTGATGACTTCCTGAATCTTCAAGCCGTCACCCTCGTAGTTAGGATCGAAGAAGGCACCGAGAGCTGCGGTAGAAAGAGAAGCGCCGCCAGCATAATAACGGCAACCGGTATGGCTGGCATTCAGCTCACCCAGCATCTCGCTCAACATCTCAGCGAAGTCGAAGTTATTGTTAATATAAGGTAAGAACTTCTCATATACCTTGCGATAGTACTCCCAATCCACACCCTGCATCTTAGGATCATAGAACTTGTCAGCTACCTGGCGCCATACATGGTCGAAGAGATACTGGCGCTCCTCGGCAGGCTTGTAGTTGAATGGAGCCTCAAAGTCGATGTTGGTAGTAGCCTTGCTGCCCAGGTCAATCTTCTTGATGCTGCTGCCATTGCAGAGGAAGAGGTTCTTGATATCCTTGTCGGCAACGAAGCCGCCGCCACCGATACCCTTCATCATCAGGGTAGTGCTGCCTTCCTTCAGGTCGTGACACCAGAGGTCGTAGCCACCTTCGAAGGCAGCCTGGTAATAAACCTTCTCTCCCTTGCTGTCGATGATGGCATCACCCATATTGGATGAGTTGACGGTAAGACGGACCACACGGTCACGGCAGTTCTCGAAGTCGAGTTCGAGAGGTTTCACCTTATCCACCTCAATCTTTCCGGTCTTCTCCTCTTTCTTCTTCTTGTTTTCCTTCTTCTTCTCCTCCTTCTCGTCAGCCTTCTTCTCCTTCTCGTCCTTGTTGGCCTCGGCTAATTCGAGTTCCTCCTTAGACATGCGGAAGCGGTCGTAGGCTTCGAGGTCGAGGAACATGAGATAGGCATCATATTCTGCACCCCATGAACCATGACTGCGATAACCGGCACGGTCGCTCTCGAAGAGAATAGCCTTTCCTCCGAGTACCCACTTGCCGTTGCTGTCGCTGTAACCGCTGTCGGTAATATTGTGCACTTCCTTTCCATCAGCCTTTACTACGGCGATATCAGTGTTGTTCCATCCGCCATTACCGATGTAGCTGCACATGAGCCACTTGCTGTCTGGGCTCCATTCAAACCAGATGTCGCCATCAGAGTAAGAATAGTTGTACTTGCCGTCGAGTACGGTGCGTACTTCCTTTGATTTCAGATTGATGATGCGGAGGGTAGCACGATCCTCATAGAAAGCCACCTCCTTGCCATCAGGACTGTAGGCAGGATACTGAGAAGTAACATTGGTCTTGGTGAGCTGCTCCTCTTCTACCTCGGTGCAGTAAGTAAAGTTCTTCTCCTTCTCGTTCTTGATCTTAGCCTGGAAAATCTGCCATACGCCATTGCGCTCAGAAGCATAGACCAGACTTCTGCCATCAGGAGCAAAGCTCAGGTTGCGCTCCTGCTGAGGAGTATCGGTGATTCGCTTGGTGGTCTTGTATTCTGTAGATGTAACATATACATCGCCGTGCATCACGAAAGCCACCTCCTTGGCATCTGGAGAAAGCGCAATCTCGGTAGCACCCCAAGACTGCACCTTGCGGATGAGGCTTGGTTCATCGTTGTCTGTTGTGATGGAGATGTTGACCTTCTGCGGCTGTCCACCTTCCTTTACGGTATAGATTTCGCCATCGAAACCATAGCAGAGCAAACCATTATCGGAAGAGGTGAGGAATCGTATAGGATTCTTCTTCTGCTGGGTAATCTGGGTATCCTTTCCGCTTGCGATGTTGCGGCGGTAGATATTGAAGGAACCATCCTGCTCGCTGAGATAGTAGAAGCTCTGGTTGTCGGCAGCCCATACCGGGTTGCGGTCTTCGCCCTTGAAGGTAGTAAGCTTCTGATACTTTCCGTTGTCGAGCATCCAGATATCTCGGGTGATAGGAGAAGTATGGTGCTTGCGCCATGCATCCTCATAACCCTTCTTGTCGTGATAGAGCACCTGACCGTTCTTGTTGATGCTGATGTTCTCCATTGGAAGAACAGAATACAACTTAGGACGACCGCCCTCAGTGCTTACCTCGTAAACCTGTGAGAATTCATTGGCAGCAAAGAGATTGCTCTGGGCTGTAGGCATGATGTTGGCAGAGAAGAGCACATGGTCGTTGTCCTTGAAGGCGATAGGAGTCTCCTTGCCGCTGTGAGTGGTGAGTCGGGTTGGCGCACCGCCCTTGGCAGAGATGACGTAAACATCCAGGCTACCTTCTCGGTTGGAAGTAAAGGCAATCTTCTTGCCGTCAGGACTCCAGATAGGCTGTGAGTCGTAAGCAGCGTGGGTCGTCAACTGGCGTGCCTCGCCACCTGTGGCTGGAACGCAATAGAGATCGCCTTTATAGGCAAAGGCGATGGTAGAGCCATCCGGTGAGATGGCAGGGTAGCGCATCCACAGCGGACCCTGCTGGGCCTGGGATGCCAGAGATGCTGCCAGAAGAGCAGCACTAAGAATCAGTTTCTTCATTATTATTATGGTTCTGTTTAATTTATGTTGCAAAGTTACGGCTTTTATGTGAAACTACCAAACTAAATTCCGTAAAACCACGAAAAGACTACTCATTTATTAGGATATGGGAATCTGAGCCTATCAATCTGATACCAACTTCTAAGTATAAAAAATGTGAAAATCACAATTTCTCGGTATTGTGCAATTTCTAAATAAGCCATACCTTTGCACCCGAAAAAAGGAATAGATATGAAAAAAGGATTAGGAAAAAACAGAAAGATTAAAAAGAAACACATCTTCCTGGCTTTATTGGCCGTGATTGTTCTGGGAGGTCTGGCGAAGGCTTACTCTGCCTGGGTGGGTACTACCCATATCGCATTCCTCAACTATCAGGCTATTGCGCTGGGACAGATTTCGCATGCCAACGACAATGCGATGATTAAACTGAGTGAAATCACAACCGATGATTTCGATCATCTGGATGATTACGATATGATTATCGTGAATGGTATGGGACTCCGAATTGACGAGAACCAGCGCAAGCAGTTGGAAGAGGCTTCCTACAAGGTGCCAACCCTGACTCATGCTGCTACCAACCCAGCCAACAATATCGTATCAGTGGATAACTTCGATGCCGATTATCTGATGCAGTACATCGAGAACGGCGGCAAGAAGAACTATCAGAGTATGCTCGCTTACATCCGTAAGTTTATCGACGGAAAGAAGTTCATGGCTCCAGAGCCGGAACGTGTGAATGAGCGACCAGATTATCTCCTGACTCATTTCGACCCGAAGGATGAAAAGGGCGATGAACTGGGCTTCAACAGCATCCGCGAGTACAATGCCTTCCTGGCAAAGAACGGTTTATATAAAGAAGGTGCTCCTACCATCATGCTTACTGGTTTTATGGGTGTGGCTCCTGACATGGAAAAAGCTTTCGAGAAGAAGGGATTCATGGTGTATCGCATCAATAAGCTTCAGAGCTTTATTGCTGGTCATCATGCCGACAGTATTCAGGCAAATGCCGTAGTGAATATGGCGCACGGCAGACTGGGCGATTACTTCGTAGAGTTCCTGAAGCAGAAGAATATTCCACTGTTCTCACCTCTTAATATCAACCGCTTGACCACCGATTGGGAGAACGACAAGCAGGGAATGAACGGCGGTTTCATGTCGCAGAGCATCGTGACTCCGGAGATTGATGGTGCCATCCGTCCATACGTGGTTTTTGGACAGCGCATCAACAAGGAGGGCTTGCAGGAGGTTTACGGCATCCCAGACAGAATGGAGAGTTTCGTAGAGAGCGTGCAGGGCTATGTGAATCTGAAGAACAAGAAGAACAGCAGCAAGCGCATCGCCA
>USRA01000094.1 GCA_900557035.1 uncultured Prevotella sp.
ACACCCTGATGTTGAATTTCTATGCAAAGATAATAAAAAAAAGTAATATACAATGGAAGACAATCTGAAAAAAGACGAAGAATATATGCGCCGTGCGCTGATGGAGGCGCAGGCGGCATTCGAAGAAGACGAGATTCCGATAGGTGCCGTCATCGTTTGCAGGGACCGTATCATCTCGAGAGCCCACAATCTTACAGAGATGCTTACCGATGTTACCGCCCATGCCGAGATGCAGGCGATAACATCCGGAGCGAACATGCTGGGCGGAAAATACCTGAAAGACTGTACCCTCTATGTCACCGTAGAGCCGTGCGTGATGTGCGCTGGAGCCTTGGGATGGTCGCAGATCAGCCGCGTGGTGTATGGTGCAGGAGATGAAAAAAGGGGCTATACAAAATATGCGCCCCATGCCCTGCATCCTAAGACCCTGGTTACATCGGGCGTGCTGGAAGATGAGTGCCGCGCACTCATGCAGCAATTCTTTGCCAGGAAAAGATAAGACAGTATCAAACTATACACAAAAAAAGATGATGCACCGTTTCAATGTATCATCTTTTTTATATTTCAGCCTTGATGCACTGTTTCAGTGCATCAACATTCGTTTCTAACCCAATACTCCGTTACTTCACGAGAACAACCAGATACTTGCTGGTGCTCCAGAAGATCTGAGAGTTGGTGATGCGGAGAGTATATTGCTTGTTGGCATCACGAACCAGAGTATAAGAGCTTGATGGATGAGTAGTGAGCAACTTGGCAGACTTAGAGTAGAGCTTGATCTCAGAAACCTCACGGATATCTACCTTTGTAAAGTAGCTCTTGTTGAAGTTACCAGTCATTACCTTGCCATTCTCCATGATGTGCTGGTTCTTCAGCTCCTTCTTGGTACCGAATACATACCATGCAGTGTTGAGCTGCTTATCCTGTGCATTGATCACCTCTGTCTTCTTACTGCTTTCCTTGGTAAGGTTGCTGGTCTTGGTGTTCAAGTTGTTGATAGTCTCATCAAGAGCAGCGATGTGGATATCCTTGCTATCCAACTCCTCACGAAGTGCCTGGAGCTGCTTATCTTTCTCAGCCAGCTGCTTCTGCAGGTTCTCGATGGTCTTCTTGAGCTGGTCGCCCTGGATAGAACTGTTAGCCAACTGCTTCTGCAACTTAGCGAGGAGCTCCTTGTTCTGCTTCATGCGAGTAGCAATGAACTGCACATCCTCCTTGAGTTTCTGTCTCTTGGTGGCACCCTCGCCATTTTTCAAGAGCACCACACGGTTCTCAGCCTCATTGATCTGGTTGAGACCATCCTCAATCTCATTCAGAGTGCCCAGCATATCATTCAGTTCGCTATCCTTCTGCGCAATGATGCTGTTGAGCGAATCTGCTTGAGCCGCACTGTTAGCGGCATTGTTCTTGCCGTCGTTACATCCAGTTAAAACAAAGGCTGCGAGGCATGCCATCATTAATAGCTTTTTCATAATCCTTCTCCTTTTTGTTAATTTTATGATTAATACTTTTTTTTATTTATTATTCTTACGCTCTTCGCGTCGCTTTTCCTTCAATTCCTCCTTCAGTTGCTTGGGATCCTTACCCGCCAGAACGATGACGAACTCACCGCGCGGCTCTGTCTCCTGAAAGTGGGCGATCACCTCGGCAAGGCTTCCACGCACACTTTCCTCGTGCAACTTCGAGATTTCACGGCAGCAGCTCACCTGTCTGTCTTCTCCAAAAACCTCGGCAAACTGCTGCAAGGTCTTCACCACTCTATAGGGTGACTCGTAGAAGATCATGGTGCGCACCTCGTCCTTGAGCGATTCCAGATAGGTTTGCCTGCCCTTCTTCTGCGGGATGAATCCCTCGAAGCAGAATCTGTCACAAGGTAATCCGGACGACACGATGGCTGGGATACAAGCCGTAGGTCCCGGAAGGGTCTGCACGGTGATGCCTGCTTTCGCAGCCTCACGAGCCAGATAGAAACCAGGGTCGCTGATGCCTGGGGTTCCTGCATCACTGATCAAGGCGATGGTCTCACCAGCCTTCAATCGCTCTACGATGCCAGCCGATGTGCCATGCTCATTAAACTTATGATGCGCCACTAATCGATTTTTAATATCGAAATGCTTAAGCAGGACGCTCGATGTACGAGTGTCCTCAGCGAGCACCATATCTGCCTCTTTCAAGACCCGGATGGCTCGCATTGTCATGTCCTCCATATTGCCTACTGGAGTCGGTACGATATATAATATGCCCATAAGTGGGTACAAATGTAGTTAATTAATCTTTCATAGCAAAAAAAAACTGCGTATCTTTGCATTTTTTAAAACCTTATTAGTAATTTTGTCCCCGAAATGACTGAAATACTGAATGGGGAGGCACACCGTCCCGGAAGAATTGAAGTGGTGTGCGGATCGATGTTCTCCGGAAAAACCGAGGAACTGATCCGAAGAATGAAGCGTGCCAACTTCGCCAGGCAGAAGGTGGAAATCTTCAAGCCGGCGATAGATACACGCTACTCCGAAGACAATGTAGTGAGCCATGACCAGAATTCTATCCGATCTACTCCTATTGAATCTTCCGGATCGATATTGCTATTGGCTTCGGATATCGACGTGGTCGGTATCGACGAGGCTCAGTTCCTGGACAATGGATTGGTGGAAGTCTGCAACGAACTCGCCAACCGCGGCGTACGCGTCATCGTGGCAGGGCTGGATATGGATTTCAAGGGTGTTCCCTTCGGTCCAATTCCTGCGCTCTGTGCCATCGCCGACGAGGTGACCAAGGTGCACGCCATCTGCGTGAAGTGCGGTGCACTGGCATACGTTAGCCATCGACTGGTAGCTAACGACAAGCGTGTGCTCCTGGGTGAGAAGGATGAATACGAGCCGCTCTGCAGAGACTGCTACCAGAAAGCCATCAGCCAGGAGAAATAGAAGAAAGTGAAGAACGAAGAGTGAAAAGTGAAGAAACAACGTTCGGCGGCCGAAGGGAAAGCCAATTCTACAACTTTGCTAATCATCAAGTTCAAAGTTCAAAATTCAAAGTTCAAAGTAAATGAGTAAGGAGATTACATTCGATAAGTTCATCAGATGGGCTGGTATCGTTACCCTCGTCATTGCAGTACTCTACATCACCAACTATCTGAGTGAGGTACTGCTTCCTTTCTTTATAGCATGGTTTTTCGCATACCTGCTCTATCCCGTCGTGAAGTTCATCGAGAATAAACTCCATGTAAAGGTTCGTGCCATCTCCATTCTTCTGGCAATGGGAGCTGCGATTGCCATCGTGGGTGGTGTCATCTGGCTCATCATCCCACCGATGATCGACCAGTTTGATAAACTGGGAGAAGTGTTGACCCGATGGGTTCACCAAACTACCCATACCAACAATCTCACGATGCTGATCAAGGAGTGGCTGCAGGACAACCAGACCACCATAGAACGATTCTTGAAGAGCAAGGACTTCAGCGATGCCCTGAAGACTACGATGCCGAAGGTTTTCTCGGTAGTGAGCCAGACGGCAACCGTGCTGATGAGTATCGTGGCATCCATGATTACCTTATTATATATGTTCTTCATCCTGCTCGATTACGAAACCCTGACAGCCAACTGGGTGCGCATCTTCCCGAAGAAGAACCGTCCGTTCTGGTCGGCACTGATGAAGGATGTAGAGCGCGAGCTCAACAACTATATCCGAGGCCAGGGAATGGTGGCGCTCTGTATGGGCATTATGTTCTGCATCGGCTTCACCATCATAGGTTTCCCGATGGCGATAGGTCTGGGCATTCTGATCGGCATTATGGACCTGGTACCGTATCTTCATACCTTTGCCCTCATTCCTACGGCCTTCCTGGCAATGCTCAAGGCGGCAGATACGGGACAGAACTTCTGGGTAGTCTTCGGACTGGCGGTATTGGTATTCTGCGTGGTGCAGGTGATTACAGATATGGTGGTTACGCCGAAGATCATGGGCAAGGCGATGGGCTTGAACCCAGCCATCCTGCTCCTGAGTCTTTCGATTTGGGGCGCTCTGCTGGGCTTCCTGGGCTTGATTGTAGCCCTTCCGCTCACCACCCTTCTCATAGCTTATTGGCAGCGGTATGTAACGAGAGAAAAGCCGCAATATGAAGAGAATTTAGGGCAGGAACCACCGGAAACAGCCTCTGAAACGGGCAAAATCGAAGAAAAATAATAAAAAAACGACTAAATATTTGGTGATTTCAAAAAATAGTCGTACCTTTGCACTCGCTTTTGAACAAAGGTTGGAGATTGACTCGCTAGCTCAGCAGGTAGAGCACAACACTTTTAATGTTGGGGTCATGGGTTCGAGCCCCATGCGAGTCACAATCTCAGAAAAGGACTTTCCACTAAGGGAAGTCCTTTTTTCGTATGTGGGTTTGGAAAGTGGATTCTTTTAACTCTCATTAACTAAAAACAGATGCAAGATTTTTGCTTTTCTGCGTTTTATATAATGGAATTTAGGGCAAAAAGCCATCGGACACCAAAAGGTGCCGGAAAGATTCCCCCATAAAAACAAAAAAAATTAGAATAACATAAGGCAAAATTTAAAATTCATAAGACAAAAATAAAAATTCATAAGACAAAAATAAAATTTCATAAGACAATGAAGAAAATTACATTATTCTCAATCCTGGCTGTACTCTTTGCAGCTATGTCATTCACCTCTTGTAATACTGACGGTGACAGTGGTATGAACTTCCTGACCCTTGAGCAGCAGAAGAGCTTCCAGCAGGCTATGTCATTGGGTTCATACAACAACATGGCCATTCTCTACGAAAAGAAGAATGATGCCAACGTAAAAAATCAGGTTGACTCTGTTGCATCATCTTGCAGCATCAGCATGTACGGCGACAGCACTATGACAATGACCAACTTCCCTGTGGCTGCACTCGCAGAGCACATCAATAACAAGGATTTGGCTGCTGCCATCGCTAAGGAGGCTCCAAGAACCATCAAGTGCAAGTATAATGTTATGCCAAACAGTACTTCGGAAACAGCTTACTTCATTGCTTGCCCTAATGCTGTCGAGTTGAATCTGGCTTATGGCACAGACAACAAGAGTCACAAGGTAGTGCTTGTTTTCATCCCTAGCCAGATGTATTACGGCTACTGCACACTCAAGGAGCCAAGACAGCTGGGCTTCCAGTTCGCACTCTATCAGATCTGGGTGGATGGCAACCAGACCAACTTCATCCAGAATTCAACCAACTCTTCTAACACCACAGTAGGTTTTCTCTTCCGCAACGCATGGAAGAAGTAAGAAGAGAGGCTAGAGAATTCAGATTCAAGACATTAAGTTAATACTCTTTTAAATACAAACAACTTACAAATATATGGTCTGAATTTATCACTCAGCGTGAAAACTACATAAAAGGGGGTGTGTCATAAGTCTATGGCGCACCCTTTTCGTTTTTTCTCCTTTTCC
>USRA01000095.1 GCA_900557035.1 uncultured Prevotella sp.
TCATCCACAGAATTTTCACTTATCAATATCAATCGTTAAAAAACATACATTTTATAGTGTATCCAATAAATTGTTATATTTTTGCAAACGAAAAGAGTTGTTTGACAAGCAAACATATGTACATTGCAGAAATTAGAACCGTTGCTAAATTATTACCTCTATTGATGTAAAACTCTCATAAATCGCTCATTTTAAGATGTTCTGAATATCTTAAAATAAGTGTTTGGTGAGTTTTTTATATCTGTGGTGTCTGTGGCTTTATCTGCTTTCATGGTTAATTATCTGTAATTAAACAATACGATAGAGTTGTAATCAAATAAAAATATGTACTTTTGTATCCGAATAGCGTATTTAAAAAGAGATCCGATGGCTTAATGAATCGGAGAACAGATATAAAGAGTAATATTCAGAATAGCTTATGAATAAAGAAAAAGAAGATTTCTTCCTCCATTCCAACGAGGTGAATCATATCAACAGAGAAGATTACGAGAAGATTGAATTATTGGTGAATGCGGCAAAGGCTTTTGCACGCAGCACCTACCAGTGTGTCTATATCATCGACTATTTTCATCAGGACTTCATCTATGCATCAGACAACCTCGCTTATCTCTGCGGATTGGAACCGGAGCAGTTGATGGACGCAGGCTATCAGATGTATATCGACCATGTTCCGAATGCTGACCTTCAGATGTTGCTCGAAGTGAATAAGAAAGGTTTTGATCTTTTCAATGAATTGCCTGTGGGCGACCGTCTGGACTATACCATCTCGTACGACTTTCATCTTACCAATGGCAGGCATAGCCGATTGATTCATCATCAACTCACTCCGATACTTCTTTCTGATGATGGAAGAATCTGGCTTGCCCTCTGCACCGTATCATTGGCAGCAACCGATGAACCGGGACATATCATCATGCAGAAGAATGGTGAGCGTAGCTATTTTGAATATTCCACATTGCGCCACAAGTGGGAAAAGAAAGAAGGCATAACCTTGAGCGAGACTGAGAGAGATGTTTTGAGATTGTCTGCCCAAGGTTACACGATGAATGATATTGCCGACCGACTATGCAAGTCGGTGGATACGATAAAGGCTTGCAAGCGCAACCTTTTCGCCAAGATGGGCGTGAGGAACATTGCCGAGGCGCTGTTTCATGCCACGAACTATCAGATGATATAATCGCAATCATACCTCTTCCAACAATGGCGAGAGATAGAACTTGGGGAAGTATTTCACCTCCTTGCCTTCCACAAGGTTTGCGAGAATGTTGGCACAATAGCCGGCGGCAATATATGCCCCGATGCCCAGTTGCGGGAAAGACTCCTCAGAATAATGCCTGATGGCTTCATCTATCCAAGGCACGGGCATCTGCCAGAACATACCGTACTGCGAGATATACTTGCCCAGTGAGCAACGGAAATCATCCGTTCCTTTTTTCACTACTTCGCTGAATGGATAGCCTTTCGGTTTCTCTACAGCGAGAAAGGCAGCCTTGCCAAGATTGACGGCATGGATAACGGTGATGCCCTGCTCCTTACATTTCTCATCGAAAGCGAAAGAGGCTTCGTTGTCATGCAAGGTTGCATTCACCGCATACCGGATGCCCGACAAGTCGCATGCATCCACATCTTCCATCGTCAGCGTATCCTTTTCTATGCGATAGATTTGAAATCTATCTTCCTGCCGATGGCTTTCATGGAAGTCATAGCGCAAGGCACAGGAAGCTATCAAGCCTCCCATGTCTGCGCCACTAATCAACAATTTTATTGGGTTGTTCATTTATAGAGAGATTTATTGTCATTACACCATTACCGGATGCTGCAGACAGATTATATTCTGTTCTTCTGGCTTTCTCCAGCACCCGTACCCTTATATTTGCTTCTTGTAGTGTTGAACTTATACCGTACAGTAAGCGACACTTTGCTTGTTGACAGTCCATCATACACCATTTCCTTTATTTTGCCAAAATGAGCAATCATGTGGCTATCGTTTGTCCCGAACAAATCATAGATGAAGAGCTGAAACGACAAACGATCCTTCAAGAAAGCCTTATATGCGGAAACATTCGTGCAAAACATTGGCTTGTACAGATACTGGTTCTTCTCATGGCCTTTTGTAATATACGACATCATCAACGTAAACATTCCTAATTTGGTGTTGAGGGTATTGTCAAAACGGAAAGAAGCCATTGGCTTATTGAGCGATTTCCCATCGTGCGTCTCCATATCAAACCATTGCTTGTCAATGGATGCAGTAAGCGAAGGATACCAGATGCCAAACGAAGGGCGCAAATTAATGGATGCAGCTACGTCATTATACGAATTCCCATTCACAGGCTTCATCAAGCCTATTGCAGGATTATCCTTATAAGTCTCCACTGTTGACATAATTGGATGTGAAGTATGACTGTAGGTCATATCGAATGTCAACCATTTGTAAGCCAACTCGTAGTTGAGATTTCTGCTTATCTCAGACACCAAGAATGGGTTTCCTGTTTCATACGTGTAGCGGTTGTCATACTGAATGCCGCTGCGCAGGAAATGATAGGAAGGACGATCGATGTCGGCAGAATAGCTCAGCTGCATCTGTACCTTGCCCACAGGCATCGATAAGCTGAGCGATGGGAACCAATTGCCATACGACTTGCTTTGTCCTGGCATATACTTGCCGTATTCATAGTAGTTGAAGTCGATGTACTCGTATCTCAGTCCTGCCTCCATGCTTACGTTTCCGAAATCTCTTGAATAGGTCAAGAATGAAGATGTCATGCTTTCTGTAATACGGCTGTCGTCATCCGATACCAAGTTGGTTGGCACCACTTGATACTTTGAGGTACGATGGGTATTTGAATATTCACCACCCAAAGATAAGTCGCCGCCCAACAGAGGATAAGAAAGAACCAGCTTGGAAGCAAGCAAATGATAATCCTTGTTAGTCAAGCTATGAGCCGTTTGGCTTTGTGCATTCATCCCCACTTCCTGGTATTGCTCTTTGGTAACATCGTTCTGGTATTCCTTCGACCATAGCCAGTCGGTATTGAAGTCGATGCCGAGTTTGCCAATCTTTCCCACATAGTAAATGTTGCTTGAAAGATTATTCTTCTGCCAAAAGAAATCAGCATGACTATCAGAACTTTCAGACAATTCTTCGTCTTGCAATATAGAAGAACTCATATCGCCGTTCCATGTTTGTTTTGGATTTCTTAGAAAACCAAAGTTGGTTCCTATAGAGTTATTGGCATCCAACTGGTAGCTGGCATCCAATCGAAAGTTCATGGCTTCGATAATACCTACTTGTCTTATCTCACTTTTCTGGTTCCACGTCTTGTCAAGATAAGTCTTCTGCTGTAAGTCTTTATTGTCTGGCTGGTATTGTCTTGCTCCAAAAGCGTATGCGCCCAGCTCTAAGCCATTCTTGCGATAGTTCATATTCAATTGGCCAAATCCACCGAAGTTTTTCTTCTCATCATATTCACCAGTAGTCTTCGCATCGAATCCGAATCCTTCGCCCTGTATCTTCTTCGTTGTGATACGGATGACCGCCTTGGTGCTGGCTGCGTAACGGGCACCAGGGTTAGTGATGACTTCCACCGACTTGATGTTGTCGGAATGCAAACGGTCCAGCTCGCTCTTGTCTCTCATCTGTCGTCCATTGATATAGATAACAGGCTCACCGCGACCGAATACCTTGATGCTGCCATTTTGGGCAGAAACGTTAGGGATGCGGTCGAGCAGGTTCTCCATGGTTCCTGCCTTCTCAAGTACGGATCCGACAACGGTTGTCGTCATTCCGCCATTCTTCAGGATAGTCTTAGGCAGGGATGACTTCACGACAACTTCGCCGAGCATCTTGCTGTCTTCTTCCATCTTGATAATGCCCACATTCTCGCCAGTGCAATCCATGCAGATAGTCTTATAACCTACGGATGTCACCTTGATGATTCCGCCGTTGCAGGAAGAGTCGATGACAAAGCTGCCATCCTCTCCACTCACCGCGCCCTTGATGAAAGCCGAGTCTGTTCTATTCAATAAAACTACATTGGCAAACGCCAAAGGTTCTCCCTTGGTATTCACCACCTTGCCGATGATATTCTGCGCCATCATCGGAGTCATAGCCGAGAGGCACAACGCTGTGGTAAAAATTACTTTTTCCTTCATATTGCTACAGTTTTGCTTGTTTTTTTTTATTTTTCTGTTGCAAAAGTATAGCTTTATAGGAAAAAGCCTTTGACACAAAAGTGTATTTCTCAAGAGTGCGGCTTAAGAATTACACTTTTGTGTATAAAAAGAAAGGATAAATAGCGTTTGGTGATAGATTTTTGATGAATTTACCTTATTTTTTCATCACCAAATCTGCGAGCACGATGGCGGATTCCTTCTCATCCCTCGGTGCATCCTTTGACTTCCATGCCACGATGAAGCGGATTCGGGCAGCGGTTACCTTGTAGCCTTTCAACTCCCATTTGCCTAGTTTCTCTTTCATCTTGATGGAGAGCTGGGCTATGTCTCTGCCTGTTGATTGGAGACAGAGGCAATGGTCGTGATAGGTTAGCGGCATGCCACTTCTCAGGCAAAGGATAGCATCCTTGTGAGGCTTGGAGAAGCCCAGGTTTACATCCTTGTGTGAGAGCTGAAGTACTATTTCATTGGGCTCATCGTAGGCTTGGGCATCATAGAGATGCTGGGCACTTTTCAGACTGTCGAAGAGATTGCCGTTGGTGTGGATGGCAAGCGTACGCTTGGCACGGGTCATACCTACATAGTATCGGCGCAGTATGTCATCTGTAGGATGCTCGGGATGGGTAATGAGCATCAGTACATGGTCGAACTCATGGCCTTTTGCCTTGTGGATGGTGCTGACCACGATGTCTGATTTCGATATATCACAGAAGTCTTCTACAGATGATTCGAACACGAACTCCCTCAGGTCGCTGTAGTACTTGGCACGATTGGTCTGCTCAAATATCTGAAGGCTGCGGCGCAGGTATGGCAATGCCTGGCTGGTGGCATACTTTTGGAATGTCTGCTGTTTGGCTGCTTCCCAAATATCATCAGGGATGATAGGGGATTTCGTTTCCTTGATGCCTTGGTCTATCTTCTTTAAGAAATATCTTACCTCTGCCAGATTCCAGAAGCGCAAGCCATCCATTGATTGCACCAGCTTGGCCTTGATGCCATGGCTGTGAAGAAGAGCCAGCATGATGACTGCCTCTTCATTGGTCTGCGTGAGGATGCTGATGGTTTCGTTCTTCTTGCGGGAAGAAGCATCGGCTTTTTTTGAAGCGTTACTTCTTAGTAATCGCGTAACATCTTCAAGAATAGGCTGATACATATAAACCTTTTTCTTCTGAATCTCGTATGGATGCTTCACGATTCTTACCTCTCCATCTTCTTGACTCATGGAGATGATAGGGGTAGATTTGATTCGTTGGCGGA
>USRA01000096.1 GCA_900557035.1 uncultured Prevotella sp.
TCTACCTTTCTAGTTTATAAAGTAAAAAAGTGTCTACTGAAATCAGGAAAAGTCACCCAATGGTTGGGGAACCAATGCCCAAAGGGTGGGCATACGATGCCCAAGGCTTGGGCAACCTTTATTCCTTGGTTCGTATCAGATAATCGCCAGACGTGGAAATTAGCCAGTTGATGCCTTGTTCGATAGAGTAAATCTTATCTACTCGTAGGTCGATGTTGTATAATTTTTTGATATTGTCACCTACGGGAATAAAGGTACACAATCGGGTTTCATAGATATAGGGCTGTCTGTCTGCGGTGATACACCACACGTTGTTCTTGCTTGTGGCATAAATATCCATGAAGCGGTTGGTAGAAAGAAAATCGATGTTGTCTGCCTCATCACGGAAGGTATGGAAGGAGTTTCCATCATAATAGGAGATTCCATTCCAGGTGCTGAACCACATCAGGCGGTCGGGTGTCTGCGCTATGCCGGAAATCGTGTTGGCGGCAAGTCCGTCGGTGATGGAGAATTTGCGAACATCGAAGTAGGGGATTCCCATAACCTTCAGTGAGGTTATGAGTATGAGGAGTATGCTATATATGGCTCTCTTAATCATATTATCTGTTTTTGACATTCTGTTTGTCTTTCTTTGAAGGTAAATATGCGTTTATATTGATGCAAAGATAGTGTATTTTTTTGAGAATGACAAGGTTTTGTAGGGAAAAACTGTTGTATAATAGGGATTTTCCCCTAAATTATTCCTCTTTTCCCTTTGTAAGGTGTAAAAATTGCCTTATCTTTGCACCGTCATTCAAGAAACCTGGTCTGTAAAGGGGCTGGGTTCTAATACGGATATTAGCAATAAAATAAAATCTTACGATATGAGAAAAATGAGACTTTTCGTGATGCTGATGGCGATAGCTGCGGTATCCTTTACGTTTACCAGTTGCGATGATGATCCTTGGGATGATGATTATTGGGACGATCCTTATGGATGGTACGATGATTACAATCATGGCGGTTGGGGATGGAACCAGGATTATTGGTATGAAGGTTCACAGGGCTCACATGATGACGATCTGGTCGATGAGGCGATGACTCTGGTTGGTGAGTGGTATGGTCCGGTGAAGTATTCCTATATCCAGGATGATGGTATGTCAAGAGGCTATGACGAGTTTTATGCCAATATGATATTCTATCAGAGCGGAAACCAGAGCGATGCCCTGAGTGGAAGTGGTGTGGAGATAGATGAGGTTTATGATAATCAGGGAAATGTTACCGATCAGCAGACGCTGAAATTCTCCTGGTATATTGATAACAATGGCGATATCTACCTGAAGTATGCCAGTGGTGCCACCTTCGTGTTGGATGCTGGTGCTAGCCAGTATGGTTTCCATCTCGGTGCCGAGAAGGGCAAGAATTATAATACCTTCCGTGGTTATATGATAGGTACCGGTAAGGTAAAGGGTGATATCATCTATTTCGATTTATCTGAGGTTTCTACTACCGCTCATGCCAAGAAGCTTACACGTTCAGCATCAGCTGCAACTTCATTCGGCAGTGGAGCAACTATGAAGCCAATGGCTGGCACGGTGAAGCAATTGAACAAGAGAAGATAGTTTTATAGAAAGCTTTTATTTCACAAAAAAAAGTGCATTCCTACGTATATGCAACTACGTTGGAATGCACTTTCTATCTTTCGATATTATATATCCTTATTAAAAAAGGTATATATATTACTTCTTCAACTTAGCGTAACGGCTCATGAAGCGGTCAACGCGACCAGCAGTATCAACGAGCTTGCTCTTACCTGTGTAGAATGGGTGAGAGGTGCTAGAGATTTCAATCTTAACAACTGGATAAGTCTCGCCCTCGAACTCTACAGTGTCGTTAGTCTTGCATGTTGACTGAGAGAGGAACATATCGCCGTTAGACATATCCTTAAATACTACAGGACGATAGTTCTCTGGATGAATACCTTTTTTCATTTTTCTTTTATTTATTATTAATTTGTTAAAAAATAGACGTTATGGGGACGCTTTCACATCATTTCATGTCCCTCTTCAGGGCATGCCCATTATAGCCTTTACCTAATTCAGGGTGCAAAGTTACTGCTTTTTCCTGAAATCACCAAATATTTCCCGATGTTTTTTAGAAATATTGGGGATTTAGGTATCTGTGTATATATAAATAAGGTGGAAAATGATCTTTTAGAGTGGTAAAAAGGGGATGGATGTGTTAAAAATGAATGAAAACTCAAAATTTTATTCCCATTTATGATGATAATTGTAATTAATGCGGTATCTTTGCATATTAGTTTGAGAACATCAGATGATATATCATAGAGTTATAACTTTAAAGCGAGATAAAGAATGAAAAGACAAATGCTATTATTGGCAGCCCTGCTCATGGTTGGCTTGGGTGCTTGGGCGCAGAAAGCGGAGCTGAATTTCAAACCTAAAAAGTTCCAGGTTTATGCCGTTGGATTCTATAATCAGGAGAATCTCTTTGATACCTGTCATGATGCCGGCAAGAATGATTATGAGTATATGCCTGCTAAGGGATGGAATAGCGAGAAATATACGAGTAAGTTGAAGAATATGTCTCGTGCCTTGGCTGATATGGGGACGGATGTGCTGCCTGATGCAGGTTGCGCCTTCATCGGTCTTGCCGAGGTTGAGAATGCCAATGTATTGAGAGACCTTACTGCTCAGCCGCCTTTGAAGGCTCGCAATATGCAGTTCTGTCATATCGAAGGTCCGGATAAGCGAGGCATCGATTGTGCTCTGCTTTATAATCCGGCTCTTTTTACGGTGAAGAATGTGAAGCTGGTTCCTTATGTGCAGGAGTTGGCAAAGGATTCTGCCTTTTATACCCGTGGCTTTCTTACGGTAAGAGGTGAGATGGCGGGGGATGATGTGGCGGTCATCGTTTGTCACTGGCCAAGTCAGTTCTCCGGTTCATTCTATCGTGAGAGCGGTGCCCGTCAGACCAAAGCGGTAAAAGACTCCCTGCTTCGTCTGAATCCTGAGATGAAGGTGTTTGTGATGGGAGATATGAACGATGATCCTACCAGCAAGAGCATGTATGAGGTCCTCCGTGCCAAGCCGGAAATCTCAGAAGTAGGTGAGGGGGATGTGTATAACCCTTGGTATAACATCCTGGCAAAGGAAGCAGAGGGAACTCTTTACTACAGAGGAAAATGGAATCTCTTCGACCAGATTGTGCTGACTCCTAATCTTCTGAACAAGGATGGAAAGAAGAAAGGCTATCTCAGTCTGAAGTACTGGAATCATCAGGTGTTCCGCAGAGATTATCTCATCCAGCAGGAGGGGCGTTATAAGGGTGCACCGTTGCGTACCAAGGCTGGCGGTAAGTGGCTGAATGGATATAGCGACCACTTGCCGGTAGTACTGTATCTGGTAAAAAAGAAGTAGAAATGTTAGAGTCTCATCCTTTTGAACCATGGTTGCCGGGCAATGCCAAGTTGCTGATGCTCGGAACCTTTCCGCCGGCAGAAAAGCGCTGGTGTATGCCCTGGTATTATCCTAATTTCCAGAATGATATGTGGCGAATCTTCGGCATCATCTACTTTGATGACAAGTTTCACTTTGTAGATGTGGAGCACAAGACTTATCGCCTGGATGCCATCAAGGAGTTCCTGATGCAGAAGGGGGTGGCTATCTATGATACTGCCCAGCAGGTGATCCGTACCAAGAATACGGCATCTGACAAAGACTTGCAGGTGGTTCAGCCTTCCGACCTGGATGGCATGCTTCGTTCCCTGCCTGATTGCACGGCGGTACTTACTGCCGGACAGCTGGCAACCAAAGTCTTCTCCGATCACTTCGGCATCAGGGAAAAACCGGAGATGGGAGGATTTGTGGAGTTTGAATTCGAAAACCGCAAGTTCCGTCTCTATCGTATGCCTAGCAGCAGTAGGGCTTATCCGATGGCTGTAGAGAAGAAAGCGGAATATTATCGGAAAATGTTTAATGATATATTGGAAAAATAAGAGATATGGCAGAAAATAAAGTAACAGTGATCGGTATCGCTGGTGGTACCGGATGCGGTAAGACTACCGTAGTCAAGAGATTGGTGGAAGCTTTGCCTCCTCATTTCGTGGCAGTTGTTCCTCTGGATTCTTATTATAATGATACGACCCACATGACAGAGGAAGAGCGTAGAGCCATCAACTTCGATCATCCAGATGCCTTTGATTGGAAGTTGCTTCATCAGCAGCTTGCCGACCTTCGTGCTGGTAAGGCGATCGAGCAACCTACCTATAGTTATCTGAAGTGTAACCGCGAGAAGGAAACGATTCATGTAGAACCTAAGCCCGTGATCATCATCGAGGGAATCATGACTTTGGTGGATAAGCAATTGCGTGATTTGATGGACTTGAAGGTGTTTGTGGATACAGATGCCGATGAGCGCCTGATCCGTAACATCCAGCGTGATACCATCGATCGGGGGCGTACGGTTTCCATGGTGGTAGATCGTTATCTGAAGGTGCTCAAGCCAATGCACGAACAGTTTATCGAACCTACCAAGCGCTATGCAGACATCATTATTCCTCAGGGAGGAGAGAATGCTACCGGTATTGGTATTCTCTGCAGATATGTAGAGGGATTGGTAGATTAAAAACATAAAAGCTTCTATCATTCGGATATGAATCCCATGATAGAAGCTTTTTTCGTATTATCTCTTTTTTCGTATTATCTCTTTTGTATTTCCTGTGTCTTCTGCCATCTGCGTCGGTTGTTGGAAACCTTCAGGGCATTGACGGCTTCTACTACGCCATATACCAGCATTGCCCATCCGATAACGAGTAATGGGGCAGAGGCAATGGAAGATGGCTTGAAGAGGGTGAACAATCCCAATAGCAGCAGGAGTGTAGGCATCAGCCAATATACGATACCCACTCTGCCCATCTTGGCAGCAGATACCAGATTTGCCATTTGGGTAAGGGCTCCCATAATCAGTATTGCCGAGAGGATGAACATCAGCCAGGCGATGAATACATTTGGCATCAGTGCCAGTACCAGGCCGAAGATGAGTGAACCGAATCCTACAAGAGGAAAGTTAGGGCGCATACCTATGATTTGGTTGCCTTGTGCATCATAGAGATACTGTCCCTTCATTTTCTCTGCACTTCGCTTGGCACTCATATAACTGAGTAACGAGAATACGCCCGAGAGGAAAAACAATACACCGATGGCAATGGTAATCCAGGTGACTGTCTGTTCTCTGTATTGTATGAGTAGAGCACCTGTAATGATGGCGCATAAGGCTCGAAATAATGAACTTTGTATTACTTTCATTGTATATTACTTTTTTTTATTATCTTTGCATAGAAATTCAACATCAGGG
>USRA01000097.1 GCA_900557035.1 uncultured Prevotella sp.
TAGCACCACCGAAGAATTTCTCAACCTTTACCTTACGCTGCAACTGCATCATACCATAAAGGATTGCCTCAGGGCGTGGAGGACATCCAGGGATATAAACATCCACAGGAACCAACTCGCTGATACCACGAACTACGTTGTAGCTCTTCTTGAACGGACCACCAGAGATGGCGCATCCACCCACAGCTACCACATACTTAGGCTCAGCCATTTCATCATACAAACGCTTGAACACTGGTGCCATCTTATTGGTGATAGTACCAGCACACATGATCAAGTCAGCCTGGCGTGGAGAGTTACGGGTTACCTCGAAACCGAAACGGGAGAAGTCGTAACGGGCACAACCTACAGCCATGAACTCGATACCACAGCAAGAAGTACCGAAGGTCAGTGACCAGAGTGAGTTACTACGTCCCCAGTTGATGGCAGCATCGAGTGAACCGACTACCACGTTAGCACCACCCTCATTGAGCTCCTGCGCAATCTTTTCGAGGGTATCATTGTCCTTAAACTCGTCGTAAGGAATACTCTTGATAGAGGCTCTTTTGTTTACTTCCATTCCAATGCTCCTTTCCGCCAAGCGTATGCAAGGCCAAATACCAATACCAACAGGAAGAACCCGATGCTCACGAGAGCCATTGGTCCAAACTGCTTAACTACAACTGCCCATGGGTAAAGCATTACTGTCTCGATATCAAACATCAGGAAAAGGATGGCGAAGAGATAGTAGCCGATGTGTGATGGCAACCAAGAGCTGCCACGTGTCGGAATACCGCACTCAAAAGGTTCACCCTTTACCGGATTGTATGAACGAGGACCGATCAACTTTGCGATGACATAAGCAGCCACCACCAAGGTTACAGCCGTCAGCAAAACGGTGATAAATAGTGTAAAGTTCATAAAAATTGTTATAACGTTATTTTTGTCTAATTGCTTCTAAGCGGCTGCAAAGGTAGCAAATATTTCTGAAAGAATATAATTTTTAATGTTAAATGTTAAATATCGGGCAAAAAAAAGGTTATTAGATGCTAAAATAGGTTGTATCGGGTATGTATCCGACTGTATATGGATACACATTCGCCAGTGGCGGACAGACATCCGACACTGGCGAACATACGTTATTTTCTGTTATTGAATAAGCCAAACTATTATTTGAATAAGCCAAACAATTCGGCGTCGATGAGATCGGTAACCTTGCGGAAATCCTCAGGATTATCAGCAAACTCCAAGGTATCGCCATCGATGATGATGAGTCGGCCCTTGTAATCCTTGATCCATTCCTCGTAACGGTTGTTCAAGCCCTGGAGATAGTCGATGCGGATGCTCTTTTCGAAATCTCTGCCTCGCTTCTCGATGTGCTTCACGAGGGTCGGGATACTGCTCTTGATGTAAATCATCAGGTCTGGAAGCTTCACCAGACTGATCATCAGATCGAAGAGATCGGTATAGTTCTTGAAATCCCTGTCGCTCATCATGCCGATATCGTGAAGATTTGGGGCAAAGATGCGCGCATCCTCGAAGATGGTTCTATCCTGCACGATGGTCTGCTCCGAACGGGAAATCTCCACCACATCGTGGAATCGCTTGTTCAGAAAGTAAATCTGAAGATTGAACGACCATCGCTCCATATCCTTGTAATAATCGGCAAGGTATGGATTGTTATCTACCGGCTCGAAGTTTGCCTTCCAGCCATATCTCTTGGCAAGCATCTTGGTCAAGGTAGTCTTGCCGCTTCCTATATTTCCAGCTATTGCTATATGCATTTTATTACTTTTTTACGTTTTTACTTTTAAGAGAAGAAGCCGAAGAGCTTGGCATCAATCTTGTCGATGATATCTCCAAACTGCTTGGGATTATGCTCGAAGTCGAGGTTATCCACCTCTACTACCAGCACCCTACCCTTATACTTGTTCATGATGAAATCATCATAGAGAAGATTGATTCCCTCGAGATAATCGATAGGCATCTTCTGCTCGTAGTCACGGCCTCGTTTCTGAATATTCTTCACAAGATGAGGTACAGAAGAACGGAGATAAATCATCAGTTCCGGCATCTCAACCACTTCCATCATCGACTCGAAGAGTTCCATATAGGTATCGAAGTCGCGCTGGTCCATATTGCCCATCTTTCTATTATTGACTGCAAAGACATACACTCCCTCAAAGATGGTACGATCTTGAATGACAGTCTCCTTACAATGCTGAATCTCAAGCAGATTCTTGAATCGCTGCTTCAGATAGAAGACCTCCATATTGAGAGCCCATCGGGGGATGTCCTTGTAATAGTCATCGATGTAGGGATTCTCTGCCACTGGCTCCAAGTACTGCTTCCAGCCGTAATGCTTGGAGAGCATCTTGGTAAGCGTGGTCTTTCCACTACCGATATTTCCTGCTACTGCTATGTACATTTTTTCTTATATTGAGTATTGAATCTTGAATACAGAATGAGGCTGGCTCCAGGCAAGTCCCATTTCTACAGACTGCAAATATACAATATTTATTCGGAATAAACAAAAAAAGTCTCACAGTTTTCACAAATTACGCAAATTATTCTCCGGAAAGAAGAAAAACCGCGTAAGCAGTGAAAGCTGCAAGACTCAACCTAACAATCAACTATACCTATGAATATTCTAATATTCACGCTCTATCAGTTCGAGACACATTCTAGAGTTGTGATAAGGGCACTTCCAGAAGCCCGCCTTATCATCTTCCTTATTCACCGTACCATCTTCGAGGATAGCCCAGTGCCACTCTCCGTTCTGCAGATCCAGGAGATGCTTTGCCACATAGTTCCAGCAACGAATGGCCACTTCGAGATTTTCATCCGTACGGAAATACTGATAGAGATCGATATGGCCGATGATATTCTCGCACTGTACCCACCACTGGCGCTGGAGATCAAACCGATCACCATCCTTCCAATGCTCATATACCATACTGCCATCAGGACGCAAGCCCTCATCAGCAGCATCAGCAATGCGGCGGATGATGCGCTCTATCCTATGGAGTACTTTCTTATCGCCCAAGACGAGCGCAGTTTCGTGGAGCAGCCAGGATGCCTCGATATCGTGACCGTAACTCTCAATGTTTCTCTTACCTTCCCACTCATCATTGAAGAAGAGGTCGAGATGACAAGTCTCCTGATTGAGCAACTTATCGGTAAAGATATCCAGGAGATTGCGGATGCTCTTTTCCAGCTCTTCGGTCTTCCACACACGATAGAGATTGGTATATGGCTCAATGATATGCAGATGGGTATTCATAGTACGGGAACCATTCTCATCCTTATCAGAGAGTCGCATATCAGCGATAGGCTGCCATTCACGGGTCAGCGCCTCAATATATCCATTGTTATTGGCATCAAAGGCATGCTTTTCGATGTCGTGATAGAGCGAGATGGCAATATCCAGCGTTTCCTTGTCACCTGTAGCACGCGCATACTCGGAGAATCCGTAAATGGCAAAGCCGATAGCATAGGTCTGCTTCTTGGTATCAAGCGGATTGCCCTTGTAATCAACACTCCAGTAGATGCCACCATATTCCTTATCCAGGAAATGATCACGCACATACTCCTTGGCACGGGTTGCAGCCTCCAGATACTCTGGCTTCTTCAATACCCGGTAGGCTGCAGAAAAGGCCCACAGGATACGGGCATTCATTACTGCACCTTTCTCGGCTTCAGGATGTACCCGGTCGTTGCCATCGACACGTTCATAGAAGCCACCATTCTCTTCATCCTTTACCTTGTGAATCCAATAGTTGAGGATGTTGTTTTCCAACACATCCTTCATTGCTTTTTTCAGATTTTCCATATTATTACTTTTTTATAGGGAACTTCCAAGCAAGAACCATCAACAGAAATGCGATGAATGCTGGGAAAAGACAGAACAAAGACCACACCATGGTGAGCACAGAATCGGTGACACTGGCTGGATCTATCATGGTATTCCCCATCTTGTCGGTAATCATATTGGCACCCGCCCAACCCAGAAAAAGGGCGATGAGCGAACCGGAAATGGCGGTACCAAACTTCTGGTTCATGGTACCTGAGGAGAAGATGAGACCGGTAGCTGAGGTTCCGAAATGATCGGTATGATAATCGGCTACATCGGCATACATAGACCACAACAGTGGTGAATAGATACCGATACCTACAGAGGTCAACACCACGAGGGCTATCATCACCCAGATATATGCAGGATCCATCGGGATAAAGAAGAATGCCAATGAAAGTATCAGACAGAGGGTTGTTGCCCAGAAGAATGCCATCCGCTTGCTGCCTACCAAGCGGGTGAACCAAGGTGAAACTCCTCCGAAAATCATACAGGTTACCTCACCGAATGCCATGAACACCGTGTAGTTGATGATCAATCCCTCGATGGTGACATTGCCATGCAGACAGTAATCGAACATATAACCCGCTACTGCATAGCGGAAACCATTGAAGAAGTTGGTACATACGGCAATGGCGGTCATATAGAGCCAAGCCTTGTTGTGTACCAGGTCGGCAAACTGGTGGAAGGAGAACTTCTCTGCTCTCTTCGGCTTCAGCCGCTCCTTGGTAAGAAGACCGCAAGCCAGGGTCATCACGGCTGCAACGACACCCAGGATGGCACCGATAACGGCATACTGATGGGTAGCAGTACCGCCCACCATCTCCTGAAGATATGGGAAAGAGAGCAATGTGGCGAATCCCATCGCATAGGCACCCACCATACGGAAGGACGAGAACTGGTTTTTCTCGTCATCATCCTCGGTCATCACACCGAGCAGGGAACCATAAGGTACATTCACCATCGTATATACCGCCATCATCAGAAGATAGAGGGCATAGGCATAGATACGCTTGCCCACCGGACCGAAATCTGGCGTATAGAGCAGGAGCGCGAAAACCAATCCGAAAGGAACGGCTCCATAAATCAACCAGGGACGATAGGTACCGAAGCGGCTCTGTGTACGGTCGGCAAGACTACCCATCAGCGGGTCGGTCACCACATCAAACATACGAGCCACCAACATCAGCACGGCAGCATCGGCACGGCAGCATCGGCAAAAGAGAGTCCGAAGACATTGGTAAAAAACAGAGGGAAAGCGATAGACATCACCTTCCAAACGATACCACCGGCAGCGGCATCGCCCAAAGCATAAGCAACTTTTTCCTTTAAACTAGCCATTTTTACTTTGAACTTTACGAAAAAGAGATTCTTCCCTCGTCCATACAAAGAATACGGACGAAGGTTGAGAATCCCTACAATCTTAATACCTTTATACTTATTTACTAGGGTGTCCAGTTCTATGTTCCAATATTAACTCACTTGTTTGAGAGTTTTGG
>USRA01000098.1 GCA_900557035.1 uncultured Prevotella sp.
CCCCCCCTATCTTTTTCTTATTTCCTGCTTTGGAGTGATTTGAGCATATTTCCTGCTTTAGAGTGATTCGAGCATACGCTTGATGACAACCTCGGCTGAAATCTCACGGTTGGCTGCCTCTGGAATCACCAGACTGTTCTTGCTCTCGATGACATCATCGGTAACAATCAGACCGCGGCGAACAGGCAGACAGTGCATGAAGCAGCCATCATTGGTCCAGCTCATGTGCTCCTCGTCGATGGTCCAGCTCATATCCTTGCTCAGAATCTCACCATACTGTGCTGGGTCTTTCACACCCGGACAGCTCCAGTTCTTGGCGTAAACGAAGTCTGCACCTTCCAGCGCCTTCTTCTGGTCGTACTCCACCTTGGCATTGCCCACAAACTTAGGGTCGAGTTCATAGCCCTCAGGGTGAGTAACCACGAAATCAACATCGGCTGCGTTCATCCACTGGGCGAATGAGTTCGGAACAGCCTGAGGCAAGGCACGGCAATGAGGAGCCCAGGTCAGGACTACCTTAGGACGAGCCACCTTCTTATGCTCCTCTATGGTGATGAGGTCGGCGAATGCCTGGAGTGGGTGAACGGTGGCTGTCTCCATAGCGAAGACTGGGCGACCGCTGTACTTCACGAACTGGTTGACGATGGTCTCGGCATAATCGTAGTCACGGTCTTTCAGACCGGCAAAGCTACGCACACCGATAAGGTCGCAGAAGCTACCCATCACAGGGATAGCCTCCAGCAGGTGCTCGCTCTTGTCGCCATCCATGATAACGCCACGCTCTGTCTCCAGTTTCCATGCACCGGCATTCACATCGAGCACGATAACATTCATGCCCAGGTTCATCGCAGCCTTCTGTGTACTCAATCGGGTACGGAGGCTGTTATTGAAGAATATCATCAGCAAGGTTTTGTTCTTGCCCAACTCCTGATAACCGAAACGGTTTGCTTTCACTTCCTGTGCCTCGGCGAGTGCTGCTTTCAAGTCGCCAAGGTCTTCAACATTAAAGAATGTCTTCATTGTTATTTTGTTTTTTTTGTTTGTTATTTCTGATATATATTGCTATTGAATTATTCACTCTTCGTTCTTCACTCTTCGTTCTTCACTTCCTTATTTGTCCCTGACCTGTAATCAACCACTTGTAGGTGGTGATCTCTTCGAGTGCCATTGGTCCGCGGGCTCCAAGTTTCTGGGTACTGATGCCAATCTCTGCACCCAGTCCGAATTGTGCGCCATCGGTAAAGCTGGTTGGAGCGTTTACATAAACGCAGGCTGCATCTACCATCGCCTGGAATTTCTTCTGTGCAGCTTCATTATTGGAAACAATGCTCTCGCTGTGTCCGCTGCCGTAAGTGGCGATATGGTCGAGCGCCTCATCTTCCGAAGCCACGGTCTTGATACCCATCTGCATGCTGAGCCATTCCGTGTTCCACACGTTGCCATCAGCGTTAGGGCATGGGGTCTCATCGCTTACCATATATAATAAGGTGTCGGGATACTTGCCCTTTAAAGCCTCGTAAGCCAGGTTATCTGCATGAATCTTGACTGATTGCTTCGCAAGGTCTTCGCAGAGCGCAGGAAGGTCGTTCAGGCGGTCTTTGTGGATGATGAGGGTGTCGAGGGCATTGCATACGCTCACTCTTCTGCACTTGGCATTCGTGATGATGCGCTTGCCCATCTCCAGGTCGCCATCCTTGTCGAAGTAGCAATGTACCACGCCGGCTCCCGTCTCAATGACTGGCACCTTGGCGGTATCTCTCACGAACTGGATGAGTTTCTTGCCTCCTCGTGGAATACAGAGGTCGATATAGCCTACGGCATTGAGCATCTCGCCTGTTGCCTCATGGGTAGCAGGAAGAAGGGTTGCCACGACTGGATTGATACCAAAAGTTATCAACACCTTGTGGATAAGTTCGATACTTGCTGTGTTAGAGTAGTTTGCATCCTTTCCGCCCTTCAATACGCAAGCGTTTCCGCTCTTGAAACAGAGTGAGAATACATCGAAGGTTACGTTAGGGCGGGCCTCGTAGATCATGCCGATGACTCCGAAAGGTACTGCCACTCTTTGTAGGTGCAAACCATTGTCCAGGGTCTTGTCCTTGAGAATCCTTCCGAGCGGTGAGGGTAGGGTACTGACGTGTCTCATATCGGCTGCGATGTCTTGGAGTCGCTGCTCCGTGAGTTGCAGTCGGTCATAGAGCGGGTTCGCCTTGTCCATCTTAGCCAAGTCCTCCGCATTCGCTTTCAAGAGCGCAGGAGTCTCAGCGATGATGGCATCCGCCACCGCCTTTAGCACTTCGTTACGTTGTTCATCGGTCAGCAATCCGAGCGTCTTGCTAGCCGTCTTCACCTGTTGGAAAGTTTCTTTCAGTTCCATTGCTTATCCTTTCTTTCTTATAAGATAAATATGCCATGCCCCATATCCTACTAAATGCGAGGCATGGCTTAATGATGTTGCAAAGATAATGCAAACGAGCGCAATGAAAGCTTGCTTTCAAATTGCCGAGTGCAGCTTATCTTCTGCAAAGATAAACAATATTCTTGATAAAAGCAAATTTATGCAGCTAAAACCGCCATCTTTGCTTACAAATGGATAGTTATGCAAATTTATAGCATAAAATAGGGCGTTATAGTCTCTTTAGCCACAGATCCATGAACCTGTCGTAGATGATGTAGCCTTCATTCGTTCTATATACGAGTTCCTTTTCTTCCAAGACTTTGAGGGCGGCTTTGGCACTGCTGGCGCCACTCAGATGATGCTCTCTGATAAACTTGCCTGATGTCGGTTGGGCAACGATGCCTTCCTTGGCGATGGCTTTTAATAGGCTGAATTGATTCTCTGTGAAGAATTGGACTAGACTTTCGAACTGTGGCTCACGACCTTGGAGAATCGAGAGAAGGGCGGCATTAACCTGTTCGATGCTCTCAACGGTTTCCTCTGTTTCATAGAGGCGGTTCATTATACACTGAACATACCAAGTATGTCCCTCGAACAGATTGTAGATATGTTCGAAGATTTCTTCAGAAATATTTCCATCTTTCTCTTTGAAGAAATGTGAGCAGAACTTATAATATACGTCTTTATTTAAAGGCTTCAAGCCCAACATCTCTGTGCTTTGGTAGAAAGGATGCTTGGGGGAACCGAATATCTCTGCCATCAGGTGGAACTTGCTGCCCGAGAAGATGAAGTGTACATGCTGGGCAAACTGAATATAGGAACGTAGTAAAGCCTCCGTGCCTTTCTCTGGGTATTCGGCAATCTGCTGGAACTCGTCAATGGCGATGTATATCTCCTTGCCACTCTCATTCAGGTAATTGAAGATGCTACGCATGGTTATCTCCTCTTGGGTTGGTTCGACAGTGATGGAAACACTTGGTTCGCCTGTCAATGGATCCATGCTGAGCACAGGGCGTAAGGCACTGAAGAAAGCTATGGTCTTCTCTATAAAAGAAGCATTTTTGCGAACGATATCGTTGATGACCATGACTCCCAGCTGCTCCACAAAATCGTGCAAATTCTTAGTAGCGAAAATGTCTAGGTATAGGCATACGGCATCCCTCTCTTCTTCCTGGAGATAGAAGAAGGTATTCTTGATGAGTCCCGTCTTGCCAATTCTACGAGGAGAGATAAGTGTTACGTTCCTGCCATTCTTCAGATGAGATAAAAGGGTAGCAGTCTCTGCTTCTCGATCGCAGAAATACTCAGGACTTTCATACCCTTGATAGATGAAAGGATTCACTAATTTCTTGTTGCCTAGTTTCATACGCCATTACATTTTTTGTGTTACAACTTTATTGTAATGGCAAAGATACAACTATTTATTGAATATGCAAAAGAAAAAGGCAGAAAGTTGAGGATTATTCTCAATTTTCTGCCATTTCATTTGCCCGTTTCATTTTCTTTTTGTATTTTTGCCCCTCTAAACATTATATATACAATTAACTTGATAAAATGATACGACTTATGTGCAATATAAAGACGATATTGGCAGGCTTGTCCTTGACGATGGCTGTGGGGATGCCGGCAGTGGCGAGTGATGAACTTACAATGGTGGTAGGTACCTATACCGACCAGAGTACTTCGGATGGAATGTATGTTTATCGTTTCAACCAACGTACAGGGAAATCGCAATTGCTGGGCGATGTGCAGGCAGGCAATCCTTCGTTCCTCATGATGAATCATGATGCAAATCGACTTTATGCCGTGAGCGAATATGATGATGGGCGACAAGGACTCGGGGCTTTCGTTCTCAACAGAAAAGAGGGAGCGATGACTCCGCTTGGGTATCAGAAGTGTGGAACGAAGGCTACTCGACAGGAAAACAAGATGCCTGGTGCTGCACCATGCAATGTGATGCTGTATGGCGGACATGTGGTGACATCCAATTACAATGGGGGTGATATTTCCGTATTCCCAATCAAGGAAGATGGAAGTGTGGCGCCTGAATCGCAATATTTCGATATGCATCGAGAGGGGAGCGGCGTGGTATCGCATATCCATTGCTGCCAGATGACTCCTGATCATCAATATTTGCTTGCCAATGATTTGGGGAACGACTGTATCTGGCGCTTCCAAGTAAATGATGGCAAGGAATTCTTATCCAATCCTATTCTTGCCTATCAGGCACCCAAAGGAACGGGACCACGCCATCTTGTGTTCAACCCAAAAGGCAATGTGGCTTACCTTATAGGCGAACTGGATGGCACGGTAACCGTATTGGAATATAACAAGGGCATATTGCAGGAGTTGCAGCGCATACAGGCTTCAAAGACCCGTACACTTGGAAGTGCTGATATTCATCTGTCTCCTGACGGTCGCTTCCTTTATGCTTCCCATCGGTTAACCGATGAGGGCATCTCGGTATTTGCCGTAGATAAGAAATCGGGGCTGCTCACAAAGATAGGATTCCAACCCACAGCTGCCCATCCTCGCAACTTCGCCATTACGCCTAACGGTCAGTTCATGCTTGTGGCGTGCCGTGACAGCCATGTGATTCAAGTTTTCAAGCTCAATAAGAAAACAGGAATGATGGTTGATACGAAGCAGGATATAAAGGTTGGAAAACCTGTGTGCGTGCAGTTCGCAAATTAGCCTATCACATTGCATAGTTGGTTGATGGCTGCATCAAAAGTGGTGAGGTCTTTGGCTCGCTTTCTGATGGCAGTCTTGTAATTATAGATGGTTTGCGTAGAATAGAACAGGAGGGTGGCCAGTTCCTGACCATCTGTAATTCCTAGTCGCATCAGTGCATAGATACGCAGTTCCTTGGTGAGACTGTTAGGGGCAGGGA
>USRA01000099.1 GCA_900557035.1 uncultured Prevotella sp.
ACTCACAAGGAGTTATCATCATCTTTTTGCCCCCTCCTCTTGCCCCGAGGTGGAGATTTACGGGGAAAAGCGGCGATTTTTCACTATAAAGCTATTGGAATTAGCAGGATGTATCATACCTTTGGGTATATTTTCGTAAATTCTTTATTTTTAATCATTTAAACATTTAAGTTATGGCGTATTTCAAGTTAGAATTCGGTTTCGGAAGAAGTAAGAGTGAGGGTAAGATTTCTGATTCTGCGAATCAGGCAGATGAGCAGGCTGTGTTGGAAATTCCTGGATGGGACTTCGTGAATGCTGAAGTGGAAAGGGCAAAAAAGGAAGGACGTTTTAAAGTTGCCAGTAATTATCTTACTGCAGCTCGTTCCTTTACAAAGTTCATTGGTAGTGACAGTTGGCTTTTTTCTGGTATGACGACAGAAAAGCTGGAAAGCTATCAGCGATGGCTGCAGGCACGCAATGTCAGTCTGAACACATGTTCTGCTTATATGCGGGCTTTGCGGGCTATGCATCATAGAGCGTTGCCGTCTCTCAATACAACTCCATTCAGTAAAGTATTTACGGGTAGAACCAAGACCAAGAAGCGTTGTGTCTCACAATCAGAAATCCTGCAGCTCAAAGCCTTGCCGCTACAGCCTGGAAGTTCTCTTTCCTTCGCTCGCGATATCTTCCTATTTTCTTTTTATGCGATGGGAATGCCTTTTGTTGATATTGCCTATCTCAAGAAAAGCCAACTGAGAAACGGATGTATTTATTATGCCCGGCATAAGACAGGACAGCAGATACAGGTAGCACTATTGCCTGCGATGCTTGAAATCATTATGCGATATGAACAAAGAGATTCAGAATTTGTCTTTCCGATACTTTCAGACAAGGTAGAAGATTCTGTTTCCTCACCATCAGTTTCTGCCCGACTGCATCGTCAATATACAGCTCGATTGCGCCAGTACAACTACAATCTGCATCAGTTGTCTAAGATGTTGGGGCTGGCTCAACCCTTATCCTCTTACGTGGTTCGTCATTCGTGGGCAAGCATAGCTTATCTTCATCATCTGGACATCAGTTTGATAAGCAAGGCTTTGGGACATACCAAATCTTCAACCACCTTTATCTATATAAAAAGCCTTTTTGATTCCGACTTGTTCGAAGCAAACCAGACTTTGATGGAAGATCTGGGGTTATAGTCCAGCCGGCAAGTAGCCTCCTTTCGTTTATTGCCTGGTTACGGCAAGATATTGCCCTTTGGCAGGGCAATTTTGTGCCATTGCCAGGCACGAAACGATACGTCGGGAGGAAGAATTCTTCAGAGCTGCCATCTGTGATTTGGAATATGGTTTGCTGCCAGAGCCGTTTTGCTGGTAAAAATCCTACTCTCTATTTTACTCTTCACTCTTCACCAAATCGTCTGAAACCCCGATAAACACAGAGGTTGCGAGAGGTGAAGAGTGACGCTCCACTCTTCACCACTCTTCACCACTCTTCACCTTAGGCAAGAGGATAAACGCTGAGCCGCTTACTTATCACGAAGCTCAGCCATCAATGATGACTAGCGCTGGTCTTCAATGATGGCTGAAGCAGGGAGTAAGGAATGATCTCGGAGTCTCAAAAAATACAGGGTGAAGAGTGGTGAAGAGTGGTGAAGAGTGCCTTGTTACTCTTCACACGCGCAATCTTCTTATATACAGTTAGTTATGTTGTGTTCGTGAAGGGTGAAGAGTGTTTTTGAAAGTAGCTCTCTATTCATCAAACTCAGCCAAACTCCTTCGGAAAATGTGAGAGATTACCGCAAAACTCCTTCGAAAAATGTGAGTATTTAACATAAAACTCCTTTGTAAAATGTGATAAATATATTTAAAACTCCTTCGAAATATGTGATTTTTCTTGCTTAATACCATGATTTTTAGTACTTTTGCAAAAAACAAATAAAAAGCGTATGGAAAGACTTCTAATTCACCAATTGTTAAAATGGAAAGAGAGCACCCATCGAAAACCGCTTGTCTTAGAAGGAGCAAGACAGGTAGGCAAAACCTGGTTGTTAAGAGAATTCGGCAAAAAGCATTTCAAAGATGTTTGCTATATCAACTTTGAGCAAAAAGACAGGTTGGAAAGCATCTTTGCGGGCGACCTTTCGCCCCAATTCATCATTGAGCAACTATCCATCTATCATGGAAAGCCAATAAAACCACAAACCACACTCATCGTATTTGATGAAGTGCAAGAAATGCCTCGTGCCCTTACATCACTAAAGTATTTTTGTGAGGAAGCACCCGAATACGCCATTTGTTGTGCGGGCTCTCTGCTGGGCATAGCATTGCATGAAGGCACATCTTTCCCCGTTGGAAAAACTGACTTTCTGCATCTATATCCTCTAACTTTCAAGGAGTTTCTTCTTGCCAATGGCGAGCAGATGTTAGTTGACTATATACAGCAAGGCAACAGAAACGTAAAAGCTTTCGAACCGCGACTCATTGATTATCTCAAGAGATACATGATAGTAGGAGGAATGCCTGCTGTTGTTAACGAATGGCTTGACACCAAGGATTTTACGAAGGTAGAGAAAATTCAGAAACAACTGATTGCTGCATACCAAAAAGACTTTTCCAAACATGCACCTCATCAAATGGTCGAGAAAATAAGATATGTGTGGAACAGCATCACCTCCCAACTTGCCAAGGAAAACAAAAAGTTTGTCTACGGCTTGGTAAGAGAAGGAGCCAGGGCAAGAGAATATGAGGATGCCATCATGTGGCTATGCGACGCAGGCGAAACTATCCGCACCCACAATGTTAGCAAACCAGACGTTCCAATATCCGCATATGTTGATTTGAAATCATTCAAGGTATTCCTGCTGGATGTTGGCTTGCTGAGAGCCATGAGCGGAGTGTCGCCTAAGGTTATCTTAGACGGCAGCAGAATCTTTGAGGAATTTAAGGGCGCATTGACAGAACAATTTGTCTGTCAGGAGCTTCAGCAATTTTCTGATACCCTCCAAACCAATTATTATTGGACGTCCTCTGCCACCTCTGAAGTAGACTTTATCATCTCTGATGGCCTTGATGTCTATCCATTAGAGGTAAAAGCAGGCGTTACGATGAATGCCAAGAGCCTCAAGCTCTATGTGGAGAAATACTCTCCCAAATGGGCTATCCGTACCAGCCTCTTGCCATACGAGCGAAATGAGGATTCCAAGATGCTGAATATTCCCCTCTATATGCTCTTTGTTCTCGGAAAGGAACTGGAAACTGAAAGCTAAAATCTAAAAATGCTAAAAAGACAAGCTTCACTAGGACACCAAAGTGCCCTTACTGACGGCCTCTGATGCCCTAGTGAGGAACAATCTACAACTACGAAGTGAGCAACCACTTCCATATTGGTATCGCTTCAATCTTCAAGTCATCCAGTTCTATCGTCTCCTCTTCATCCATCGTAATAACAAAAAGTTTAGATCCTGGATACCTCTTCTGATAAGCATTCAAAGCCCCCAATTCTCGCTCACGAGTAGCAGCATCCTTGATACTATACGACACTTGGAAAGCACATTGATGCTCAAAGAGACAAAAGTCCACCTCCACATTATCATGATAATAGAAGAGATCTTCCCCATACTTCTCATGCAGGTGAATGGCTACCAGATTCTCCAAGAGAGATGTTTCTGGATCAAAGAGGAATAGACTCAGAAAACCATTATCTATAAAGTAATACTTCTGGTTCGACATTCTATCTTGCAATTTTGCGCAAATGTTTTCTATGGAGAAGACCAGGCAAGTGTCCTTGATGTATCTCAGATAGTCCACTATCGTCTCTTGCTTTACCTTTCCAGCCACAGTAGAAACCAGATTAGCCAGTCTGTTATAAGACTGTGGCTGCTTTACGCTCTCAGAAAGTTTACGTATCAAAGTCTTCATCGCCAGAGGGTTGCGGATGCCGTATCTGGTAATTAAATCTCCAAAGTAAATCTTGTTGTATAGATTGCCCAACCACTCTCGCTTAAACTGATTATCAACAATCACCAATTCTGGCAAACCACCAATATGAAAATACTCCAGAAAAGCCCTCTTGAGGTCAGAATTTTGCAGATACTCCCACTGCGCAGGCAAGGAGATATGCTGGGCTGTCAAGTATTCCTGAAAGGAGAAAGGAAAGACGGGCTGCACCATATATCTGCCACCAAGCGTAGTAGAAATCTCGCTACTCAGCATCTTGGCGTTGCTACCAGTGATATACACTCTATATTTCTGGTCAGCAAGTCTGCGTGCAAATTTCTCCCACCCATCAATGATTTGTATCTCGTCGAGCATGAAGATAGGCTGATGCCCATACATCTCCTCGTAAGCCTGCTTGATGGCATCCAGGTCGGAAAGCTGGAGATTTTCCAATCGGTCGTCCTCAAAATTGAAGTAAAGGATTTCCTCTGGCAGATGTCCCTGAGCTATCATCTCTTGGGCACGCTGATATAGCAAGTAAGACTTACCAGCTCTTCTTAGTCCTACCAGCACATAATTAGAATGAGATTCGAAGCTGATGTTTCTTTTCACCATCTCCACATTCTGAATCATCCTTTGGTTCTCCGCTATCAGCAGTTTTGCTATTCTCTTGTCCATATCTTCCGTTTTATGTTAATCTGGGTGCAAAGATACAACATTTTCCTTTATAAAGGAAGAAAAACCATAAGATTTTTCCTTTATAAGGGAAACTTTTCCAGAAAAACTTTCCTCTATAAAGGAAACTCCCTTTAAACTCCCCCAAGCAATCTCTCCGAACCAGATTCCTGCCATACGAGAGAAATGAGGATTCCAAGATACTGGATATTCCTCTCTATATGCTCTTTGTTCTCGGTAAGGAGCTGGAAACTGAAAGCTAAAATCCTGAACGGGCGATGGTTTTTAAATGAACTGTCGCCCGTTTCTTTACATTTTATAAGAAAAAGTGCATAAAAACTGGATTTTTATAACAAAATGCAGGGTGAAGTGCAACTTTTTCTGAAAAAATTTGGTGGTTTCCTAAATAATGCTTAATTTTGCACCCGATTAAAAATATTCTTTAAAATTAAGTAAGTTTTAGACTTACAGACCCTTATATAATATAAGGTAAAAAAGCGAACTCCTCCACCTCGGGGCAAGAGGAGGGGGCAAAAAGATGATGATAACTCCTTGTGAGT
>USRA01000100.1 GCA_900557035.1 uncultured Prevotella sp.
CATCGCCAAGATGTCGGTATTGGTAAAGAAGGGGGATATGGATGCTGCCTTCTGCATGCTGAACGACTTTCTGGAGACGGTGCCTTATTGCGACAATACCAACTACGAGGGGCATTGGCAGCAGACGCTCTACATCATGTTCGCCCTGCTCACCAACTATTGCATCATAGTGGAGCAGCATACGGCGAAGGGCAGAATCGACATCACACTGGAGACAGCCGACACCATCTATGTGATGGAACTGAAATTCAATAAGAGTGCGCAAGAGGCATTAGACCAAATCAATGACAAGCATTATACCCAAGCCTTTGCCTTGAAGAATAAGGAGATTGTAAAGGTAGGCTTGAACTTCTCTGTCAAAGATGAGGTGAACACCCTGGAATGGGTGATTTCCTGACACTGAAGATAGTTCTAGGCAAAATAAGGAAAATCGCCCCTATCTCATGGGGGCAGTATCAGTTTTGAAAACGGACATTAAAAAATGCGATAGCACCGCCCTAACTATCATTTTTAACATAGTTAGGGCGGACCTATAAGCGATAATACCGCCCTAACTACCTATTTTTATATAGTTAGGGCGGTGCTATCTACAAATATTACTTTTTTTCTTCCAGATGCTTCTTCACGGCATCCTCGATATCAGCCTTGTAATTCAAGCCGTAGAGACGGTAGAGATCCTGCATGTGGAGCATTCTTGGGAAGAAGTTCTCCAGGTTGCGCTTATCCTTGGCAGTCCACTGAACTTCAGAAAGGGCGGCAAGTCTTGGCAACAACTCCCACTCCATCTTCCCGGCATCCTTTACCCACTCGGTCCAGATACAACCCTCGGCACCGATGATGTTCTGCTGCTCGGCAGGAGTCAACTTATCAGAGCAAGGATCGAGATCATATACTCGCTGAATGCTAGGAATACCCTCTATCTTGTTGATGCGAGGATTGCTGAAATAGAAATTCGAAATAGGAGCCACGATGGTAGGATGACCTTCACGGGCTGAACGGATGCTGGCATTCACACTGGTCCAACCGCAAACGGTGATGTCCTTGGATGGAGTTCCTTCCAGAATCTCATCCCACCCCATCATCTTTCTGCCACGGTTTCTGATCTGCTTCTCTATCTCACCCATAAACCAGGTCTGGAGCTGCTCCTCCTTGCTATGCTTAGGAAGCTCCTGGATGCCGAGCTCTGCAATCTTCTTCTGGCAGTTCTCGCAAACCTTCCAACGGTTCTTAGGACACTCATCACCACCAATGTGAATATACTCTGATGGGAAAATATCCATGATCTCATCCATCACATCCTTGGCAAACTGAAGGGTTTGGGCCTTGCCTGCACACAATACATCTTCGAAGACTCCAAAACGGGTAGCTACCTCGTAAGGACCACCAGTACAACCCAACTCAGGATAAGATGCCAGGGCTGCCAGCATGTGGCCCGGCATATCCACCTCCGGAATCACGGTGATGTATCTGTCGGCAGCATACTTCACGATTTCGCGAGCCTCATCCTGGGTATAATAACCAGATACAGGAACACCATCAAACTCGTTCTTGTTGGTTGGCAGGATGGTCTCCTTGCGCTTGGAACCAATCTGGGTAAGCATAGGATACTTCTTGATTTCAAGACGCCAGCCCTGATCCTCGGTAAGATGCCAGTGGAAATAATTGATGTTGTGCATCGCAAAGACATCAATCAACTTCTTGAGATAAGGTACGCTGAAATAATGACGGCCCACATCTATCATAAACGCACGGTAGGCAAAGCGAGGCGCATCCTTCACCTCAACGGCTGGCAGGGAAACGCTCTTCACATCCTTGGCAATAGGCAAAGCCTTCATCACACTCTGGATGCCATAGAAGATACCTACATGAGAGGTGGCAGAAATGGTGATGCCATTCTTGTTGACCAACAGAGAATAAGCCTCAGACTGGGTATCGCCAGCATTCAGCGCCAGACGGATCTGACCCTTCGCCTGCTTGTCGGTAGTCTTTACCTCGATACCGGTTACCTCCTTGATATGAGATGCCAGGAACTCGGCGTCCTTCTTCTGCTTCTCATCTCCAGCAGCATAATAGATTGTAGTTTTGGCTGTGATGCGGAAAGGAGCGCTGCTCATCTCCTTGACTTGCTGAGGCAATGGAACAATCTGCCAACTGCCCATGTTCACATCCTTGGCTGATAATGAAAGGCTAGCCAAAAAAGCCATAGTTAGAATGATTCTTCGTATCATAATTTTGAATGAATAGGTTTTAAATCACTGCAAAATTACGATTTTATACCGAAAGTACGGCATAATTTGAAGAAAAGCATCCTTCACTATGGCTTTTTTAACCTATTTTGGGTCTGGAGACTGCCAGATGGCGGTTTCTAGAAGAGATTCACGATGCGGTCGATGTCAACGGAAAGTCCCACTGAGAAGGTGCGACCGGTGGTCATCGCCGAACTCCAATAATACTTCTCTGGTGTATAATCGAAGAGATTATCTACCGTGAAGTTCAGATTGACAGCATCCAGGAATCGCTGCTGAAGAGTGAACTTCCACAACTGATATGCCTGGTCATGCTTATCGATGTTCGTATCTGGAGAGGACAGGTATCTGCCTGACAGAGCGGCATTGATGCGATAGAACGAACAGAGCTGGCAATCGTAGTCGAGACGCCAGGTGGCGGTATGAGGACGAGGCTGGGAGAACTGAGAATCTACACTTCTGCCACCTACATGGAGATAGCTGTAGTCGAGTTTCACACCGAGACCCATATCCGAACGGTACTGGGCACTGAAGTCGATGCCGCTCACCTCTACTCCATCCTCGTTGCAATAACGGGAAGCCACATCCGGCTGACCGGTTCCCGGGATATAATCGGCATAATCCTCGGTAGTGATGCGCTTATCATACTTATTATAATAGCCCATGAGAGTAAGACTATACTGACCGGTCAAGAAACCTGCATTCTTCACCCTGCCGGTATGCTCCAGCGCCAGGTTGAAGTTGTTGCTCTTCTCCGGCTTCAGATCCGGATTGCCATAAATCATCTGCATGCCTGCCATATCAAAGTTCATATACATCTCCTTGAGGGTTGGGGCACGGAATCCGCCGGCATAGTTGGCACGGATAGAGAAACCCTTCCACTTGGTCATCAGAGCCAGACGACCGGTAGTAGCATGCTGGCTAGATGCGGAGAAGTAATCATGACGAAGACTTGCCACGATGTTCAACCACTGCAAAGGATTGTAATCGAACTGGGCGAAGGCATCACATGAATTCTGATTCTTTGATGCATTATCCTCAAACTGATAGGTGGTGAGATAATCGTTCAGGAAATCAGCACCTGCCGTCAATGTGTTCTTGCCGAAGATATGGGAATAGAGGGCACGGACGGTGTTCTGACGATTGGTATAATCGTGATCGTGAGTGCGCTCATTGTTCACGAATCGGGTCTTGTCATACTGGTCGAAGCCGTATGAAATCTCCAGATTATCATTCTCCGAGAGATTCATCACGGTCTTCAGTCCGGCAGAATAATCCTTATAGTGGTCATCGTAGTTGTTTCGATTGCTGATACGGGCGAAATAGCCGCCACGACCTATCAGCTTCACCTTGTTAGAGAGCTTGTAGGTAAGTCGCTCTTTCACATTGAAGGTCTCGCCACCATAAATATGTAGGATGTTGGATTCTGTATCGAAGGGACTGGTAAGCTGCACCTCATCCGATGTAGTGCGCTGGATGCTGGTCTGCGAATTCCACTTTCCGGCATTGAAGCTGTAGCTTCCGCCGTGACGCCACTCCTTGTTGAAATCGTTGTAGCGGGTGTTGACATTGGCAGTCCAAGGTTCGCTGTTTTCACGGGAGATGATATTGATGACTCCGGCTACGGCACTGGCACCATAGAGTGCTGAAGCAGCACCCTTCACAATCTCGATACGACCCACATTGTCGAGATTCAAGCGAGAGTAATCAACATTATCCATCGTCTCGCCAGCCAATCGCTCGCCATCTACGAGGAAGAGCACGGCGTTTCCACCGAAACCATTCATGTTGAGCGAAGTCTCCTGGTTCATGGCATAGCCGAATTCCAGACCCGGCATCTGCTCGGTGAGGAGGTCCTGGATATTGGTAGCATCGGCTATCTTGATGTCATTGGCTGTAATCAGACGGGTTACCACCGGAGCATCCTTCAAAGCCTTTGGAGTTCGGGTAGCGGTAACCACCACCTGGTCGAGGGCTGTAGCATCCGGCTGAAGACGAAGAACATGCTGATCGCCCTTCTTGTCATCAGTCTTCAGGATAAAGGTCTGAGTCTGGAAACCCACATAGCTCACCTTTACCTTCACCGTCCCTACCCTGCTGTAAGGAATGCGGAAATATCCATCTTCATCAGTGGTTACTCCTCCCTTGGCATTCACCATCTGGACGGTGGCACCCACCAAAGGTGCGCCCGAATCATCGAGCACTCTACCCACGATATCTCCCTGGGTTTCAGCTTTCAGATTCAGGCACAATCCGCAAAGGATTAGGAATAGTGCGAATATCTTTTGTTTCATCGAATTATATCAAAGTTTATCCTGAAACAATCAGCTTACTTCTTACAAACAAACTTACCAATCATCGCCGCAGGCATCTTGCCATACTGCACGGAATAGTTGACGGTCAGAGTGTTGTCCTTGAATGTACCCTGCAAAGTAACGGTATACTTCTTCTCTGCACCATTTACGGTAATGGTACCGACATAGCTTTCCTGAGAGAAAGCATAAGCACCGTTAGAACCGGAAACCTTCACAGCTGGAACCTCCAGGGCAGGAAGAGCCATCATGCCCGTGCCACAAGCTGGCAATGTAACCTTGACTGTAGCATCATCAACTGCCTCGATCTTCATGGTAAGATTATCGTATGTAGAAGCCTCGCCCATTACGGTCATATCCAGAGTGCTGGTGTATGAACCAGCTATCTCCTTGGCAGCTGCCACAGTATCATTATCATCATCGCTGCTGCAAGAGCTGAATGCTACACACATAGAAACCAAAGCCAACATCATGGCCA
>USRA01000101.1 GCA_900557035.1 uncultured Prevotella sp.
ATTGTGACCGTAGGATATTAAAAAAACATAAAAAGAGTGTGGGGGAATGGATTTCGTTTTCAGCAGGGCTATTATTGCTGCTGCGAAATTTTCTGCATCAAATCATTCATGCTCATGGCTCCGCTCTGTCGCCAGAGCATTTCTCCCTTCTTGAAGAGCATGAGGGTAGGAACCGACTGAATGCGGTACTGCATGGACAGTGCCTCGTTCTTGTCTACATCTACTTTCAGGATTCTGATGTCATCGCCCATCTTCTCCTTCAGCTGTTCCAGGATAGGGTGCATCATCTTGCAAGGTCCGCACCAGGTAGCGAAGAAATCTACCAATGTCAGCTGTTCGCCGTTAATCATTTCATTGAATTTTTCCATCATTATTGATATTTAAAAGTTATTACTTGTTTTTATCGGTGCAAAGATAAAAAGATTTCTGCAATCCACCAAATCACTCCATCTATGCGGTGATAGATGAAGTCTATTGACGTAGCATCGGATATGACCGTCATCCGTCGCGACGCCTAGTAGAAGACAACCCTTATTACATAAGCAAAACCCCCAGCCCGCTTGCGAAAGTAGGATGGGGGTAATTCTTTTATCCCAATACAACGTTGGCAGGAACACCAAGGTTGTGGTATATGTTTCTTGCAACATCAAAATTGATAGCGCGACGACCATGGAGAATGTCACTTAATGCTGTAGTTGAAACGCCGATAGCTTTTGCTGCCTCCTTCTGTTTGTAGCCTTTTTGGCGGAATGCAACCTTGATGGCTGCAATAAGGGAGGGTTTCACTCGCCATGGATGGGGATCCACTTCACATTCCCAATCGTAAGCAGCTTCGCTGAGAATCTTCAATTCTTCCTTTTCCACTTCGCTGAGAAAATCCATACCGCCCAATTGGGTGCCCTTCGCAAGCAGAGCCTCCATTCTCTCTTCTATCTCATTATAGGTCTTTTCGTCTTTGATAGTCATAATTATATATTTTTGATGTCCTTAATCTTGTCATATTCAGCATGTGTTCCGACAAATCTTATATGTAGAAAGCCTTGAAAGAACACAACGATTGTTACAAGTCTAAATTTATTGCCTGAAATATTGAAGACATATCTGTCATTCCCGACATAATCTGCTGAAGGAAATGCTTGTTTCAATTCTGCATGGCTTTTCCATTCTGTCTTTTCAACATATTCTGCCCAGCGCATGAGTGCGTCTGCGGAATCTGGATGTTTCCTTGCAAAATCTTTGAGCAATTTGAACTTTAATATCTTCATAATCTCTTTTTTGCTGCAAATATAGTGAAAAGTTCTCGAAATAGAGAACTTCTTCGGAGGAAACATATAAATATTTGCATATTTTAATGTTTCTGATGCGTCGGATATGTCTTTCCTCCGTTAGGCGTTCCGGCGGATTTGCAATCCGCCGTCAAAAAATGTCCTAACCTCTTTATGTTCAGGGGATATGTTATCCCCAGCAACCAGGATGTAGTAAGGGTTACAGCCTGATGCCGTATTTCCTGATGCCTTCTCCCATCATCTCCTCCGGAATGAATATCTTGAGGGTATTGACTAGGGTGTTCAGCATCCGCTCACGGATGTAATCCTCCCTGATATAGAGCGATATGCGCCGCTGCGACAGATAATCTCCTTCTATCTTTCTTACATTCCTCTTCTGCTCCTCACTCAGGAAGGGGAGGTGCATCTCTGGAATGATGGTGAAGCCACCATTCTCATCCACAATCCTTATCAGGGTCTCGATGCTGCCTGCCTCATAGATATGATGACCCTTGCTGCGCTCCTTGCAGAACGAAAAGGCACTGTTGCGCAGACACTGTGCCTCCTTCATAATCCACATGTTCTCATACTCCAGATTCTCAGGCTTGAAAACAGGAAGCTTGCGCCAGCAGCTCTCGGCAAGATATACATAGAACTTCTCCGTGTAGAGCGGTATCTCCAGAATGCCTTCACGGATATTGTCGGAGATAGCTATGCCGGCATCCGTCTCACCACGAAGCAGGGAATCGAGCATGAAATCAGCCTTCAGTTCCTGGATGTTGAGATCCACCGATGGATAGTTTTCCCGATAGAGTCTGATGAACTTGGGCAGAATGTAGGGGGCAATGGTTGGTCCCACGGCGAGCGATAGCTTTCCGCCTATCTCTCCCTTATCTTCCATCACGATTTCCGAGATGCGTTCTATCTCCTGCAATGCCGTTTCTGCCTGACGGATAATCTTCTTGCCTGATGCAGTGGGAGATACAGACTTATTGCTTCGTTCGAAGATACGGGTATCCAGTTCTTCCTCCAGTTTCACAAGCATAGCACTGAGCGTGGGCTGCGAAACCTGGCAAGCCTCTGCCGCTCTCGCAAAATTGCGAAAGCGGTTGAGTGCCACAATATATTTCAGTTGCTGTACATTCATATCGTTATTCTATTTATATCAGCCAAGTACAGGGCTTATCTTGCCTTGAGCTTGCAGATGAGTTGAGTCATGTTGCCCATCGGACAGAAAACACACCAGGTTCTCGGACGGTAGAAGATGGTGAGAAGCACACCCACTATCAGGGAAGTGAGCATGATGCCATAGAGACCGAAGGCAAACTGAGCCTTCCAGGGTTCTATCTCTACAGGATATGCCCAGTGCCAGGGAACATCAAAGGTCCAGAGCAGATGAATGGTCTGATGGAGATTCTCTGCTCCCTTTGCCACCATCACTGTGAGGATGATCATCTGGATGAAGAAGAACATGAAGAACAGCAGGAATCCATGACGGAACCATTTGGATGATAACCATCTTGGCGCTACCTTCCTGCGCGACCATCCCAGGGTATTTCCTATCAGCAGGAAAAGCTGACCTCGTCCACAATAGTTGTTGCAATATCCCTTGCCGCCTCCGTAAACTGCCATAAACAGCGGAATCATAAAACAGATGACTCCCAGCCACGCAAACACGATGTTGAAGAATCCCAGGGTGAAATAGGTGGCGGATACCAGCCACAGATAATCACTCCACTTCTTGCTTTTTTGTCTTGCCATAAAAATGCTTTTTATCTGTTATCTCAATACCTTGTGCATGACTCCTGCCGGACAATTCCTTTCACAGATACCGCAACCTATGCACAGATCCTCATTCACTACTGCATAACATCCCAGGTAGATGCTGATGGCATCCTTGGGACACACCTTTACGCAAACACCACATGCCACGCAGCGGTCGTGCTCGCTTTGAGCCTTGTATTTTGCCATCGTTTTCTACTGATTGGTTAGTTTATCCAACTGCTCTTCCAGGAATTCTGCCGCATCGGCTACGCAGAGCGGGCATTCTCTGAGGACCTTTCCCGTACCTACGCCCTTGAGAAGCCTGCACTGGGTAGCTCCGTTGCGCTGCTGGAATTGGGTCATAATCTGTCGCATCGTCTTGATAGACTTTGCCTTATCCTTGGTGGCAAGACCCAATACCACACCTGCTCCTACGAGGGCACCGCAGGTTCCTTCCATATTTCCCATTCCCGCTGCAAAGGCATTGCCCACATTCTTGAGGGTATCTTCGTTGATACCTGTATAATCATAATAGGTACAAACCACTGCCTGGGTACAGTTATGAGATCCACAACGCTTCTTTTCTGCTGCAATTTCTTTTCTTGTTTCCATTTTAATCTTGTTTATTTGAAATTTGCTGCAAAGATACGGCTTTTATGATAGATAAACGAAAGATGTTGGCTATTATATCATAGATTCTATCTATGCATACGAGTGCATGCCCGTGAGGAAATAGTTCACACCGAAGTAGGTCATGGCGATACTCAGGAAGGCTAGGGTGATGTAGATGTGATACACCAGCGGCTTGCGGAAAACCGGCAGACTCTGCGTATGCACTACTACGGCATAAATCATAAAGGTGATGAGCGCCCAAGTCTCCTTGCTGTCCCAACTCCAGTAGTTGCCCCAGCTCACGTTAGCCCAGATAGCACCGATAAAGATACCAAATCCCATGCAGGTGAGGGCAGGGTAGAGGAACACACGGCTCAATGCCTGGAGTTCTTCGCCATGAGAGCGCATGCAGATGCCCATGATGCCGCAGATGAAAGTCAAGGATAATAGGGCGTAGCTCATCATGATGATGCTGACATGGATGCTGAGTAACGGACTGTTCAATACCGGCATCATCTGTCCGATAGCAGGATCCATCTGGTTGATATGGCTTACCAGAAGGAAGAATCCTGAAATCAGGAAGCCGAATACCATGACGATGCGGATGCGCAACTGCATCAGAATACTGATAAGCATCACGAACCAGGCTACAGTCAACATACTTTCATATCCGTTAGACATAGGTATGTTGCCGCTGATAATCCATCTCAATGCCAATCCGAAGGTTAAGGCAAGGAAGGATACGCCAAGCAGGACAGGCAAAGCGATGTTCAATACCTTGATTTCTTTCTTCTTCGTCATGCGATAGATGGTGTAGAAGAGGGCAATGAAGCCTAGTGTGAGGTTTGCCATGAAGAGAATGGTTGCAAAAGGAAAGGCATTATTGATGCGTTCTGCCTTATACTGTGTAGCTGTTGGCAGCGAATTACCGCTACTAACCTCCTGATATTTCTTCATCTTGACGAAGAACTCGTTTACACGGCTGATATTTCCTGCCTTTACATCGCCATTCAGCAGGGAGAATACATTCCTGATATAGAGCGCATGCTGCTGCTCCACGGCCTGTGGCAACTTATCTACAGGTGAAAACCACGTGGTAGTACCCGCCTTGATGAAAGGATGATCTTTGGTAGCTTTCACATTCTTGGTGAAGGTGTAAGGAAGAACTTTCAATGAGATAC
>USRA01000102.1 GCA_900557035.1 uncultured Prevotella sp.
ATGCGAAACTCGGTTGGTGTGCCGCAACTGGGCAACTCTTAATGCTTGATTTCGGATGCAAAAGTACATCATTATTTTGAAACCACCAAATTTTTTCGAAACTATTTTTCTTCTTTTTTTCCTTCTTCTAAGAAGAAGATTCTTCGGGGTAGCAGATAGCAAGGAAGAGAATTCCTTAAATGGTTAAACTTTCCTATATTTGCATTATAATAGTATCATAATAATAAAATTATAATTATCTTTGCACCATGATTATCAGAAAGATATAGGACTATTCAAAAATAATAAAGAAGATAATATAATGATAGAGAATCCGTTTATTCTGCGAGGATACATATCCGACGCTTACTTCTGTGATAGAGAAAAGGAAACCATCGATTTGATAAGAGAAATCAAGAATGGCAATAATATCACCCTGATTGCACCTAGAAGAATCGGCAAAACAGGGTTGGTGCAACACGTCTATGCCCAGGAAGAAATCAAGGATAAATACTATACATTTCTTGTAGATATTTATGCCACGAAAAACCTAGCCGATTTCATTCAGGAGCTAGGCAGAAGTATTCTGCAAAGTCTGAAACCTAAAGGCACCAAAGTAGTGGAACATTTTCTTAACTGCCTCCACTCACTCCGTTCATCCATCAGCTTCGACATGAATGGCGTGCCTTCGTGGGGAGTAGATTTGGGAGAAATCACCAGTCCAACCACAACGCTCGATGAAATTTTCCTTTATCTGGAGAGCGCAGATAAGCCTTGCATCGTGGCCATTGATGAATTCCAAACCATCAGCAGCTATAGAGAAGCTAATGTGGAAGCCATACTGCGCACCTACATCCAGCACTGCCATAATGCCAGCTTCATCTTTGCCGGATCTCAGCGCAATATGATGTCGGAAATGTTCTTGATCCATGCCCGTCCTTTCTACCAAAGCACCTCCATAAAAACACTAAAAGCTATTGATAAAGAGGTATATGCCGACTTCGCTACTCGTCTTTTCGAGGAAAGACAGAAGCATATCAAACGAGAAAACATTTATCGAATATACGACCGTTTTGACGGCATCACCTGGTATCTGCAGAGGATGCTCAATAAGATTTTCTCGCTCACGGAAAAGGCTAATGACAAGATGATGGAAAAGGCTGATGACAAGACGAGGGAACTGGCTGATGATAAGATAATGGAACTGGCACTCAACTCGATTATAGACGAGAGTGCTTTTGCATACGAAGCACTCCTCTTTCAATTGCCAGCTAAGCAAAAGGAACTTCTCTTTGCCATCTGCAACGCTGGCAAGGCTCAAAACATCATGTCATCGGCATTCATCAAGAAGCACAATCTTCCTTCCGCCAGTTTTGTACAAGGTGGAATCAAGGGATTATTAGAGAAAGATTTTGTTACAGAGACGGATGGAACTTACGAACTGTACGATAAGTTCTTCGGTAAATGGCTGAAAAAGGAATTATAAAGAATACTGATATTATTATAAAGAATAAGAATATAAACAAAAAGAAGAATATGATACAGCAAGTAGAATTTTCATTGCGCCCGCTTCCTCGCGGTTTTCACCTCGTAACCAACGATGTGATGAGGAACTTGCCGGCGCTACCTAAGACGGGGATTCTGAACCTCTTCGTAAGACATACCAGTTGCGGATTGTCGCTGAACGAGAACTTCGACCCTGATGTGAGACATGATTTAAAGGGTATCTTCGAAAGACTGGTTCCGGATGGCGACCCAAGGTATCTGCATCAGGATGAAGGGCCTACGGATATGTCGGCGCATGCCAAATCGAGCATGGTAGGTGTATCGCTCACCATTCCTATTACCAATGGCAGATTGAACCTTGGTACATGGCAGGGGATTTACCTCTGCGAATTCAGAGAGGGAGGCGGAAGCCGACACCTCATCGCAACGATTATCGGGGAATAAATAACTGTTGCGACGAATCGGAGACGCCTCTATTTCCTGGATGAATCGGAGGCGTCTTTATCTATTTCACGGAAAAGGCCGAAGTATCTCTTGCATACCCAGACGATACCTACTACCATTGCTATGACGAGGATTCCTCTTAAAATTCCACTTAATATCTTTGGCATACAATCCCAAATCGGCAGGAGATGAAACGCAAAACCTAAAACCGCCGTCAATACCAATACACCGATGGTCAGGAGCTTCTCGTTTTTGATAGCTGGCTCTGGATCCTCTACTTCTACCTGGTTTCTCAACTGGTATATCTTATAAAAAAAGAATATACAGTTCAGACATAAAAGCACACAGCAAGCTATCATTCCTCCCACAATTACAGGCTCACTTCCTATCAAATCGTAACAGCTTAACCATAACCAGAAGAGGGCTAACCATAAAGCTGCATAGCGACCCAACAGGGACAGATAATATACCTGTCGGGCATTGACTATCTTGACGAAAGGAAAGCCATTGGCCTTTGGATGATAGCTGTGAAGCAAACAAGCAATAGGGAAAAAAGTACCCATTCCAGCCAACAGAAGAAGATAAGGCAAATCATCAGATGTGGCATGAATGACATTCCTGATGGTGAGCAGCCACATGGCAAGAACCAGGATTCCAACAATAATTTCAAAGACCCTGGCATTTGTAGTTCGATAGATCTTGACTTGCGCAAAGATGCCAGCCTGCTCTTCCTCATCGCTATCCTTAAATAAATCAAGCACAAAATTAAATATTCTATTCTTCATCTTTCTTTTCCCCTCCTATTTGATTTAAATCGTTCTCTTCTATTTGATTTGAATCGACTTCATCCTTAGTTTTCTTTGATGCAGCCTTCTTTTTCTTCGGCAGTCTGCCAGCCTTACGCAGCGCTTCGGCGATGATCCATTGCAGCTGACCGTTGGTTGAGCGGAACTCATCCTCCGCCCATGCCTCAATGGCACTCATCGTATCCGAATCGATGCGCAATATAAAACTTTTTATATTTGTCTCCTTTTTTGCCATACTTTTTTTAATGATTCAATGTTCCCGTATTTACTACAGGCTGGGCTGTATCATCACCACAGAGCACTACGAGCAGATTGCTGACCATGGCAGCCTTCTTGTCGTCATCAAGCTCTACCACATCTTCATCGCTCAACTTCTGCAATGCCATCTTCACCATTGACACGGCACCCTCTACTATCTTCTCTCTAGCAGAGATGATGGCTGAAGCCTGCTGGCGACGAAGCATCACGGCGGCAATCTCCGGCGCATAAGCCAGATAGTTGATGCGAGCCTCTACTACCTCGATACCTGCCATTGCCAATCGCTCATCGATACGAGTCTCCAGCTCCTTGTTAATCTCATCACTTCCATCACGAAGCGTAATCTGATTCGACTTTCCACCCTCGTCATCATCGTAGGCATACTGTCCGGCTACCTGTCGGAGAGCAGCATCTGCCTGAATCTGGACAAAGCGGCCCAGCATGTTCATGATCTGTGCAGCAGAAGCACCGATGCCAGTCTGACCCGTAGACCCCTCAGCCATGGTCTGGGTATCAATCTCGAAGATAGCCTTGTAGGTATCCTTCAGTTTCCATACCAGCACCATACCAATCATAATCGGATTACCCGTCTTGTCATTCACCTTGATAGGTTCGGCATCGAGGTTGCGCACACGAAGCGAAAGCTTCTTCTGACTGATAAACGGATTCAGCCAATAGTAACCCGGCTCTGTAAAAGTGCCACGATACTTACCAAAGAAAAGCAATATGCGAGCCTGCCCCGGCTCTACCAGAATGAAACCGCAAACGCAGATGATGCTCAAGATGAGAAGCAGTACGCCACAAACACCACAGACATTTGCCAGCCAGCCTTCTCGTGAAACGCAGGCAAATATAAACAAGCCAACTCCTGCCAGGAAGCAGATGATGTTTAACACTAACATCAGGATGCCATTCAAGGTCTTTCCCTGATACGTAAATTCCTTATTCTCCATAATTTTACTCTATTTATTACGTTATAATGTTGATATCATTTTGATATCGCAAATATACGATATTAAAATGATATCACAAGGGCAGAAGAAAAAGATTTTAAATACTTTAACAGAAAAAGGTCGTTGGGACGATACCCAACGACCTTTTCTCAGATTTTCACCTATTTATATATAGAAAACTGATACTATCTTCAAATAGAGATAGATCCTATCTTCTATAGAAATATTATTCTATCACTTCCATTTCTTCCTCTTCTATTTCCTCCTTGATCTCCTTCTCTTTCTTTCCGAACTCAGGATCTATCTTCAGGAAAGCGGTAACCAGGAAGGTGATGGCGCAGCATGCCATCACGATGATGAAGAACAGGCGATAGCCTACCATATCTTTCAGATAGCCCGAAACCATACCAGGCAACATCAAACCTAAATAAGAGATACCTGTGCAGATGGAATAATGGGATGTCTTGAACTTGCCCTGGCTATAGAACAGCATGTAGAGGGTAAGAACCGTGAAGCCCAAACCATAACCGAACTGCTCGATAAAGAGGCAGCTCGAAACCACGATGATGTCACTATTGAGTGAGTAGCTCAAATAGATGTAAACCACATCAGGCAAGGTGATGGCACAAACCATCGGCCAAAGCCATTTCTTCATACCATCCCTACTCACCAGGATACCACCGATGATTCCACCCAGCAGCAAACCTATCAGTCCAACAGTACCATTGGCAAAGCCATATTCCTGCGGAGACAATCCCAGTCCGCCCTGCGAATTAGGACGAAGGATGAAGGTCTTGGTCATCGTATTCAA
>USRA01000103.1 GCA_900557035.1 uncultured Prevotella sp.
TAGCCGCCTTCTTTTATCAAAGCCTCAGATTTCGAAAGATTTCTGAGGCTTTTTTGTTTTCACGCAGATTGTTTTTTTGTCACGCAGATTTCGCAGATGACGCAGATTCTTTTCGCTGTTTTTTCTTTTTCCCACAGATTTCACAGATGTGCACAGATTTTAGACCTGTTCGGTCTGGAATGATGCAGATCTTTTTCTCTGCTTTTCCTTTTTCACAGAATCAAAATAAAAAACTGGACCAACCTTAAAGGTAAGCCCAGTTTGATATTATTTGTTTTTACGATGATTACGTGTCTTCTGTTTCGACTTCTTTGTTTTCTTGGAAGAAGTACTATCCGCAGGCTTTTCCTTGCGTACAGGAGCAGAATCGCCGGCTAGGGCGAAATCCAACTGTTTCTTCTCCAGGTTGGCTTGCGCCACCTTGATGCGGATAGCATCACCTAATTGGTACTTGTTGTGATGACGACGACCAATCAGACAGAAGTTCTTCTCGTCAAAGTCGTAATAATCGTCTGCGATGTCTCGCATCGGAATCATACCTTCACAATGGTTATCATCAATAGTTGCATAGATACCGTAAGAAGTAATGCCGCTGATGTGGGCATCGAATTCCTCACCTAGCTTATCGCCCATGAATTCTACCATCTTGTATTTGATACTGTCTCGTTCTGCATTCTGTGCAATCTGCTCCATGTCGGAGCAATGCTCACAGAGTTCCTCGTAATGCTTCTCGTTGGCACTTCTGCCGCCTTGTGCATACTTGGTGAGCAAGCGGTGTACCATTGTATCCGGATAACGGCGGATTGGAGAGGTGAAGTGTGTGTAGTACTCGAAAGCCAGACCGAAGTGGCCAATGTTGTGAACGGAATACTTTGCCTTCATCATTGCACGGAGAGCTACCATCTGGATGAGGTTGTTCTCAGGCTTACCTTCGCAGTCAGCCATCAACTTGTTCAGACTTCTGGCTGTGGCGCCCTTGGTGCCCTCGGTCTTCATCTTATAGCCGAACTTCACAACGAATTCACGTAGGGTTTCCAGCTTCTGTGGGTCTGGATTGTCGTGAATACGATAAGGAAGCGTCTTTGGCTTCTTTCCCTTTTTCACCTTTCCGATGCTCTCAGCCACCGTGCGGTTGGCGAGGAGCATGAACTCCTCTACGAGTTTGTTGGCATCCTTAGAGCGCTTGTAGTAGCAGCTGATAGGCTTGCCCTTCTCGTCGATATCGAAATGCAGTTCCTCTCGGTCGAACTTCACGGCTCCATTCTTGAATCTTGCAGCACGAAGTTTCTTTGCCAGTCTATCAAGGGTGATAAGCTGGAGTGCATTTTCACCCTGGTATGGATGCTCTTTGGTTTCTGCCGGTGCAGGTTTGCCGGTACCATCAATCACGCCATTTGCTTCTAGGAGTTCCTGTACCTCTTCATATTTATATCGGCGGTCGCTCTCGATGACGGTGTGCACGATGCGGTAGTTCTTGACTTCGGCATTGTTGTCGAGTTCGAAGATGACGCTGTATGCCAACTTTTCCTCGTTAGGGCGAAGCGAACAGATGAAGTTGCAGAGACGCTCAGGGAGCATCGGTATGGTGCGATCTACGAGATAGACAGATGTGGCACGTTTCACGGCTTCCTTGTCGATGATGCTGCCCTCCGTGACGTAGTGTGAAACATCAGCGATGTGAACACCCACCTGCCAGTTGCCGTTCTCCAATCTCTGAATACTCAGGGCATCGTCGAAGTCTTTGGCGTCCTTCGGGTCGATGGTGCAGGTGAAAACCTTGCGGAAGTCCTCACGTTCCTTGTAATCCTGTTCGGTGATTTCGCCCGAAATCTTGTTGGCAGCATCCTCCACATTCTTTGGATACTTGTAAGGTAATCCATATTGGGCGAGGATGGAATTCATTTCCACATCGTTGTCGCCCTTCTGTCCGAGGATATCTACCACCTCACCGATAGGACTCTTGTTTTCTCCGTCTGGCCACTCGATGATGCGAACCACCGCCTTGTCGTCGGTCTTTCCGCCCTTTACCTTTCTTCTTGGAATGATGATGTTGTGGGCGAATACATCGCTTGGTGTAACTAGGTAGGCGAGATCCTTATCCACTTTCAATCTACCAACGAAGGTATCCTTTGCCCGTTCCAGGATTTTGTTTACCTGTGCTTCCTTGATATGGTTCTTTCGGCGGGCGAGGAAAGTGAATTCCACGCGGTCGCCATTGAGCGCTCCCATAGAGTTGCGCTCAGAAACGAAGATAGGATTTTCTTCGCCATCAGGGATGACGGAGTTCTTACCATTTGCCTTTCTAACAAACTTACCCTCCATCACCTGCACGCTTTGGTTCAGGCGATACGAATTATCACTTACCTTTGCCAGATAGTCATCCCATGCCATTTCCTCCATGATGTCAATAGCCAGCATCTTGAGCGGATGCGTGGTGAGACGGAGGGAACGGAATATTTCTTTAAAGCTGAGCGTTTCGCCCGGCCTTTCGGCAAAGAATTGCTGCAGAATCTCTGTGAGCTGCGCCTTGTTCATTCTTTTGCCGCCTTTTTTACCTTTTCCCATAATTACGACTGTTATATGACTGTTTATAGTTTTATAAGGCAAAGAAACAAAAAAAATCGGAGAATACAAAGTTTCTTGGCATCTTTTTTTGTTTTTTATTAAATATGTAACAAAATAGGCCACTTATTTCTCCTTTCTTTCTATATCAAGAGTAGAAAAACGGTATATATATATAGTAGATAGAAAAGAGCGCTTTGTTTCTTTTTAAAGATGTTCATTGGTTTAGGATGTTACAATGCTGTTACAATTTGAAATATCCTTGCTTAATATTTCGTAATAAGCGGATTTCTTATTATATTTGCAATCGAAACGTAACAAACATTTCCACAAAAACAATTAATTATGGATACAAGTCAATATCTTGTGATTTTTTTTCAGATCCTCGGTTCTTTGGCATTGCTCATCTATGGTATGAAGGTGATGAGTGAGGCTTTGCAGAAGATGGCAGGATCTCAGTTGCGCCACATTTTAGGAGCTATGACTACTAACCGATTTACGGGAATGCTCACAGGTACCTTTATTACCTGTGCAGTTCAGAGTTCCTCTGCAACCACCGTGATGACGGTTTCTTTTGTGAATGCAGGTCTGCTCACCCTGGCCCAAGCCATTTCCGTGATTATGGGTGCCAACATTGGTACCACCTTTACGGCATGGATTATGTCGCTGGGTTATAATGTAGATTTAACCATCGTGGTTTTCCCTGCGTTCTTCCTCGGCATTATGCTGATATATAGTAAGAAGCGCCGGTATTTTGGAGATTTCCTTTTCGGTATCGCCTTTCTCTTCTTCTCGCTCGTTCTGTTGAGCAGTGCAGGCAAGGCTCTCGATCTGGAGCATAATCCGGCAGTTATCGACTTCTTCGGTTCCTTCGATACGAAGAGTCATTTCACCATTGTCGTCTTCCTTTTGATAGGTACGCTTATTACCTGCATCGTACAGAGTTCTGCTGCGGTGATGGCCATTACCATCCTGCTCTGTTCTACGGGAGTGCTTCCTATCTATCTGGGTATCGCCCTGGTGATGGGTGAGAATATCGGAACGACAGCTACTGCCAACCTTGCAGCTTTGGGTGCCAATGCCCAGGCTCGTCGTGCGGCTTTGGCTCATCTGGTGTTCAATGTGTTTGGTGTCATCTGGGTTCTCTGTCTGTTCTATCCTTTTGTGGATTTCGTCTGCTCTATTGTGGGTTATGATCCTGATGGCGGTATGTCGGCTGCGCAGAAGGCGAAGTTGCTGCCTATCGTCCTGGCGATGTTCCACACCTGCTTCAATGTCTGCAATACGGGCGTACTTATCTGGTTTATTCCACAGTTGGAAAAGGTGGTCTGCAAGCTTATCAAGCCTAAGGCAGACAAGGAGGAAGAGGATTTCCGCCTGCGCTTTATCCAGGCTGGTATCATGAAGACACCGGAGCTTTCTGTTTTCGAGGCACAGCAGGAAATCGGCAGTTTCGGCGAGCGTATTCATCGTATGTTTGGTATGGTGAGAGAGTTGCTGGATACCCAGGATGCCAAGAGTTTCGACAAGCTCTATGAGCGTATCGAGAAGTATGAGGGCATTTCGGATAATATGGAGATTGAGATAGCCAAGTATCTGGATCAGGTGAGCGATGCCCATCTGAGTGATGATACCAAGGCAAAGATTCGTGCGATGCTGCGTGCGATTTCCGAGATTGAGAGTATTGGTGACAGCTGCTACAACCTTGCCCGCACCATCAAGCGCAAGGGAGAGAACAAGGAAGAGTTCACTGCCAAGCAGAATGAGAATATCCATCAGATGTTCAAGTTGGTAGATGAGTCGCTTACCCAGATGAACTTCCTGTTTGCTCACGATCGCCAGTCGGTCAATATGAACCATACCTATAATATAGAGACGGAAATCAACAACTTCCGTACTCAGTTGAGAAACCAGAACCTGGATGATGTGGACAACCATCTCTATACCTATGGTGTAGGAACCCTGTATATGGATATCATTCAGGAGTGCGAGAAGCTCGGCGACTATGTTGTAAATGTAGCCGAGGCACGTATGGGAACGAGAGCATCGGCATAATCAGCATTTCGATATAAGACAAAAAAGCCAAAAGGCAATAAAAGCAGAAGAGGGTGTGTCATAAACCTGTGACATGCCCTCTTTTGTGTAATTTATGGCATA
>USRA01000104.1 GCA_900557035.1 uncultured Prevotella sp.
CATATTTATGCTAAATTTCGTTAACCGTATTCATTTTTATTATTATAGTTCATATTTTTTCCTTTTTTTTCTTGTTCTATTTTATATTAATAAATCATTTTTTCCGATATTTCTGATATTTCCTATATTTCCGAATGCTACACGGCGATGTTCCCTGATGGATATTTCCGATAGAAGGGTTACTGAAGTCCAGAGGGCGAGATCGTCTAGCGTGGCGGGATAGTGGGTGCCAGCCATTGCTTCTGCTGGCTGCTGGGTGCCAGCCAATATATCGGCTGCAACGCTTTTCAGCATAATATAATCCATTCCCTGGTGATGGCTGTCGTGCTTCAGTGCATCCTTGCCCCAGAGTTGCCATTCACGGCTTTCGTATTGGCTCAGGATAGCGCCGTCAGCTACCCAGGTTTCGGTATTCATTTTTTCCAGGTAGATGCGTCGGTTTACGCCGTCCCAGATGCCCAGCGAGCCTTGAATCTCAAAGTCGAGACTTCTGGGGCGAGGCAGGGTGGTATCGTGGGTGAGGGAGATGAGTGTTCCGCCTCGGGTTTCAATCTGCGTGGAGATGATGTCGCCCAGGGTGATGGGAGTGGTATCATCTTTTGACATGTGCTGGCGAAGTCCCACGGCCTTGGAGGCGAAGGATGTGAGCCAGGCGAGATGGTCTCTTTTTCCGATGCCTAGAATCATGCAGAGCGGTCCGAGTCCATGGGTGGGATAGATGTCTGCGTTGTGCTGCGAGTAGAATCTGCTTCTCCACACGCTTTCCGTGCCTTTTCGCCCACCTAGCACTCCGTTGTCATCGAGCAGCAGGTGGCGCAGGTCGTGCCGATAGCCTCCTCTCATATAGACTATTTCTCCCATGCCCCCTTCGTCCACCATTCTCTTTACGGCAAGAATTTCTCGCATGAACAGGGTGTTTTCCAATGGAAAAACCTTTACGCCTTTCTGTTGGGAGATTTCCTGTAGCGGGGCATATTCATCCTGGCAGAGTCCGCCCTTAATTTCTAGGGCCACGTGGCATTTTCGCTGCATGCATTCTGTGGCGTGCATTACGTGCAGGTGCCAGGGTGTGGTGATGAAGACGAGGTCGGGGTGCAGCGCATCGAGCATCATCTTGTAGGCTTCCTCACCCTGATAGAAGGATGTGCCCGGCGATTCAGAATCGCCGCAGCCTTTGATGTCTGCGATACCGACAATCTCGAAGCTCTCGATGGTGCTTAGCAGCCGGAGCAATTGTTTGCCCCGATACCCGAATCCTATCAATGCAGTCTTTATATGTTTCATCAATCTATTTTCATCATTCTATGTTTCATCTGTCGATGATGTGGTTAATAACCATTCCTGCTATGGCCATGCCGAAGGTGGCGGTGATGTGGCAGAGCGAACCGTTGATCTGTGCCTTTGTAGGGCTGTATTCGCTGTTCACGCCCTGGTTCTGCATCGGCTTTTCCTCGCTGTAAACGCACTGGAATTTACGTCGAGGGAACGTTTTGTTTTTCTTTAATTTCTTGCGCAGTGCTCTAGCCAGCGGGTCGCCATCCACCTTCCAGAATTCTGCCTTTCTTACCATGAAGGGGTCGCTTCGAAGGGCTGCTCCCATCGAAGAAATGAAGGTGATTTCCTTTGGAAGGGCTGTGGCACGGAGAATCAGATCCGCCTTGTCTTTCAGCGAGTCGATGGCGTCGATGATGAAGTCGTATTCCTCCATGTGGAACTCATCGGCTGTTTCCGCAAGGTAGGTTTTCTGATAAGCCGTGATGTTGGCATCTGGGTTGATTTCCAGCAGGCGTTCGCGCAGCGCATCTACTTTCACCTGTCCGATGGTACGGCTTGTAGCCATCAGCTGCCGGTTGCAGTTGGTTACGCATACATGGTCGCAATCTACCATGGTGATGTTGCGAATGCCGCTGCGCAGCAGTCCCTCGACACACCATGATCCTACACCTCCGACTCCGAAGATGAGCACTCGTGCTGCCTGAATTTTTTCAAGATTATCTTTCCCCAGGAGCAGTTCCGTGCGGCTCTGCATTCCAGTTTCCTTTATTGCTATGTTATTCTCCATAAATGATTGCATTATTATTATCTTTAAAATAATCTTCTTGTTATTATCTTTTTATTTCCGCTTCTGCAGCCATCATAGGCAGGTCCTCTTCTGGCAGAACATACGGCTTGCTGGTGTGGAGTGGAGAAGGGGTTGTTGCTTCTATTTCCCCACGCAATCGTTCTTTTAATTTCGTGTTTCTTTTGCTTACCGTCAGATTCCTTACCGCATAGGCGAGGGCTTTGGGCTGACCGATGAGCACGCAGATTTTCTTGGCTCTCGTAATGCCCGTGTAGATGAGGTTGCGCTGAAGCATCACGAAATGGGTCATCAATACGGGGATGACCACGATGGGGTATTCCGAACCTTGACTCTTGTGGATGGTGGTGGCATAGGCCAAGGTTAATTCATCCAGCTCCGTGGTCTCGTATTCTACCAAATGGTCATCGAAAAAAACGGAGATGGTGCGGTCTTCCATATTTACCTTCTCCACGGTTCCTATGTCGCCATTGAATACGTTCTTGTCGTAATTATTCCTTATCTGCATCACCCGGTCGCCCTGTTTGTAGGTGGTTCCGCCACGGCTGATACCGAGGGTAGATGTGTTGAGTGCCTGTTGCAGCATCATGTTCAGATGGGCTGCCCCCACCACGCTGCGCTGCATCGGCGTGAGCACCTGGATGTTGCTGAGGGGCTGGTTGTAGGCCTTGGGCAGACGGTGTTTTACGAGATTCACGATTTCCGTGGCCACCTGCTCCGGGTCTTCGTTTTTGATAAAGAAGAAGTCGGTCTGCTTGCCGTTGCTCGTGTCAGGATAACGCCCCTGGTTGATGGCGTGGGCACTCATCACAATCCGGCTCGACTGTGCCTGCCGGAAGATGCGGGTGAGTCGGACGACCGGAATTTTCCCAGAGTCGATGATGTCGCGCAAAACGTTTCCAGCTCCCACACTCGGCAACTGGTCTATATCGCCCACCAGCACCAGGCGCATGTGCTCCGGAATCGCCTTCATCAGGTTATACATCAGGATGATGTCTATCATCGAACACTCGTCTACTATCAGCGCATCGCCCTCGAGCGGGTTCTCCTCGTTACGCTTGTATCCGTCCTGCGGATTGAACTCCAGCAGGCGGTGGATGGTCTTGGCTTCCATGCCCGTGGCCTCGCTCATTCGCTTGGAAGCTCTGCCCGTAGGAGCCGCCAGCAGAATCTTCATTCCTGCCGTCTTGTAGGCGGTGATGATACCTTGTGTTGTCGTGGTTTTTCCTGTACCCGGGCCACCCGTGAGCACCATCACCTTAGAGCGTACTGCCTGCTCTATGGCGGCAATCTGCACCTCATCATACGTAATGCCCGAAGCCTTTTCCATCGCCTTGATGTCGGCCTGCATATTGAAGAGGTTAGGGTTCTGTTCATGCATCAGGGCGAGCAGTTTCTTGGCCGTTCCCCGTTCTGAATAATAGAAGGGTGGCAGATAGATGGCTTCGTTCTCACGGATGAGATTTTCGGAGACTATCATCTCTGTGATGGCTTGCGTAACCGGCTCTTCGTCAGCTTCGAGCAGTTTCTTGGCGGCTTCTGTAAGTTGCTCTTCTACAGCATATACGTGTCCTTCGTTGGACAGTTCATTTAGCGTATAACTGATGCCGCTCTTGCAGCGTCTCAGGTCGTTTTTCTCGTAGCCCATCTTGCTGGCTATGCTGTCGGCAGTCTTGAAACCGATGCCCCAGATGTCGTCTGCCAGCCGGTAGGGATTCTCCTTCACATTGTCGATGCTATCCTTGCCATACTGCCGGTAGATTTTGGCGGCATAGGCTGTGCTTACGCCATACTGTTGCAGGAAGATCATCACGTTCTTGATGTCTTTCTGCTTTTTCCAACTGTCGCGAATTTTCTCTACACGTTTCTTGCCGATTCCCGGCACTTCGTAGAGTCTTTCGATGTTGTCTTCAATCACCTCGATGGTTTCCGTTCCGAACCTCTCCACTATCAGGTGAGCGTACTTCGGCCCGATGCCTTTCACCAATCCGCTGCCCAGATATTTTTCTATTCCATACGCCGTGGCGGGCATTACCTCTTCCCAGGTTTCGCAGGCAAACTGCTGTCCGTATCGCTTGTCCATCTTCCATTCGCCATTGCACAACAATACCGCCCCCACTGGAACATCCAGCAGGTTGCCCACCAGTGTAACCAGATCGGAATATCCTTTAACCTTGACTTTCATCACGGAATATCCGTTTTCCTGGTTCTGGTAGGTAATTCTTTCTACCACGCAGCGTATCTTGTTCATTTCTGTATATATTTATTGCCTGTTTTTTGCATCCTGGTTGATAGTCAAGCAGATGGTCGAACCAGGCAAGATGCCTGTTGAAGGTTTTCAAGCAGGGCGTTGTTGCCGCAAAGGTAGAAAAAAAATCTGAATTATACAAAACTTTTCTCCTTTTTTATAAAAATGAAACTCTTCCTTTTTATAATATGAAACTCTTCCTTTTATAAAAATGAAAATCCCACCAACCATCCGCATTCTTTTCGGAATGGGGAAAGTTGGTGGGGTTCATAAGATGGAGGTCACCACATTTTTCGGATAAACCTTTAGAACAATACTGCGTTAAATTAATATTTAATCGTCTGTAAATCAATAACTTATATTAAG
>USRA01000105.1 GCA_900557035.1 uncultured Prevotella sp.
AAAGACCCATCTCTGCCAATGGCTTGCCGTCAACCTTAACCTGAGAAGCAAATACTGCCATCTGCTCGCCGTGACCACCGTAAGTGTGAGCGCCAGTAACCTTATCCTGCTGTACACCGAACTCGAGAGCCAAAGCCTGCTGCAAACGAGTAGAGTCGAGAGCTGCGAGTGAAGTCAACTGATTTGGCTTCAAACCAGAGTGGATAAGAGCTGTCAAAGCTGTAACGTCAGCTGGGTTGAAGATAACAACTACGTGCTCAACCTCTGGGCAGTACTTCTTGATATTGTCACCGAACTCAGCAGCGATCTTGCAGTTACCCTTGAGAAGGTCCTCACGAGTCATACCCTCCTTACGAGGAGCACCACCAGAAGAGATGATGTACTTAGCACCAGTGAAAGCTTCCTCTGGATTTACTGTATAAGTAACGTTAACACCAGGGAATGCGCACTGCTGAATCTCATCGAATACACCGTGAACACCTGGCTCGAAGATGTCGTAGAGACAAATATTAGGAGTAAGACCGAGCATCAAAGCGCTCTGAACCATGTTAGAACCAATCATACCGCCTGCACCGACGATAACGAGCTTGTCATTTGTTAAAAATTCCATAACTACAATTTTTTATTTAAGTGTTTATAAATTTCTTGTTAGGGTAGGCGGCACCTGGTCGCAGCCCTTGCTTTTTGGGATTGCTATCGGTTAAAAAGACCGTAAATCTCGTACTTTTAGCTTTCCGACCGCAAAATTAATAAAAAGTAATGTAAATCGTGCATTATTTTACGCTTAAATTTGTGATTAATTCTTAAAATTAGTATCTTTGTAATCTCTAATTAGCAAAATGCCGTTATTTCCTCTGCTCTGGAGGCGGTAAATGGCATGAAAATCGAATATGTTATTATCAATACTTGGCAATTATGAATGAAATCAATCTAAGATTAGCTAGCTTGAGGGAAGTGATGAAGCGTGAGCATCTGGCTGCCTTTATCTTCCCTAGTACGGATGCTCATCAGAGTGAGTATGTGGCAGACCATTGGCTCGGCAGAGCTTGGATCTCCGGATTCAACGGATCGGCTGGAACCGCTGTAGTAACCATGAACTCTGCTGCATTGTGGACAGACTCCCGCTACTTCCTTGCGGCAGAAGAACAGTTGAGTGGAACAGAATTCCAGTTAATGAAGCTCAAGATTCCTGGAACTCCTACTGTTGCTGAATGGCTGGGAAAGGAATTGGCAGATGTTGCATCTCCAGAGGTCGGACTGGATGGTATGGTCAACTCATACTCAATGACCTCGGCACTTATCTCTGATTTGCGTAAGGAGGGTGGTATTACCTTGCGCACTAATTTTGATCCTTTGAAGGAGATATGGAAAAATCGTCCTGCTATTCCGGAAAATCCGGTGGAGATTCAGCCTTTGGAATTTGCCGGTGAGACAGCCGTTTCCAAAATCGCTCGAATCAGAAAGGCTTTGCGAGGTGTTCATGCTGATGGTATGCTGGTGTCTGCACTCGATGATATCGCCTGGACTTTGAACTTGCGTGGTACGGATGTTCATTGCAATCCGGTATTCGTTAGTTATCTCCTGATTGCATCTGATAAGGTGTCGCTTTTTGTAGATGAGGCTAAGCTTACAGATGAAGTTCGTGCTTATCTCCAGGAAGCTGGTATCTCTGTATATAATTATAATAAGGTGGAAGAGGGATTGGAGCAGTATGCAGATTATAATATTCTGCTGGATGGCAATGAAACCAGTTATCATCTTTGGAAAACCGTGAAATGCCAGGAAATCGTTTCCCAGAACTCTCCGATACCTGCCATGAAGGCTGTGAAGAGTGAAGCTGAAATTGCGGGCTATCGCCGGGCGATGGTACGTGATGGCGTGGCAATGGTCAAGTTCCTGAGATGGCTGCTCCCTGCTGTGGAAGCTGGAGGTGAGACCGAGATTTCCATCGACAAGAAGTTGACTGCATTGCGTGCTGAACAGGATTTGTTCCGCGACATCTCATTTGATACAATTGCAGGTTATCAGGAGCATGGAGCTATCGTGCATTACGAGGCATCTCCGGAGACCGATATTCCGCTCAAGCCGGAAGGACTTCTTCTGCTGGATTCCGGTGCCCAGTATCAGGATGCAACTACAGACATCACCCGTACCATCGCTCTTGGTCCAGTAACAGATGAGATGAAGCATATCTACACCTTGGTTCTCAAGGGACACATTCAGCTGGAGTTGGCAAAATTCCCGGATGGAGCTTCTGGTACTCAGTTGGATGCGCTTGCCAGAGAATGCATGTGGAGAGAAGGCTTGAACTTCCTGCACGGTACCGGACATGGTGTAGGTTCTTATCTGAATGTGCATGAGGGACCTCACCAGGTTCGTATGGAATACATGCCGGCACCTCTCCGTGCAGGAATGACGCTGACAGATGAGCCAGGACTCTATCTTGCTGGAAAGTTCGGCGTGAGAATCGAGAATACCATACTGATTCAAGATTATAAGGAGACAGAATTCGGTAAGTTCCTGCAGATAGAATCCCTTACCCTCTGTCCGATCGACACCACTCCGATAGATGTAGAGATGCTCTTGCCGGAAGAGATTGCATGGCTCAATGATTATCATGCTGAAGTGTATGCAAGATTGGCTCCTCATCTCGATGAAGAAGAGAAAAAATGGCTGAAAAATGCCACAAAAGCCATAAAATAAAGGTTTTAGAGCAAAAAAATGCCTAAAATCTTGGTTTTCTGAAAAATAAGATGTAATTTTGCACCCGCAATTTGTGGCATTACGCCCATTTCGCTAGAAATAACATAAGTTTAACATAATAAATTAAAAAGCAAAAAAATGATTATTGTACCAGTTAAGGACGGTGAGAACATCGAGAGAGCTCTCAAGAAGTTTAAGAGAAAGTTTGAAAAGACAGGTGTTGTTAAGGAGTTGCGTGCTCGTCAGCAGTACGACAAGCCATCTGTTTTGAAGCGTCTCAAGATGGAACACGCCATCTACGTACAGCAGTTGCGCGCTAACGAGGAATAATATTATCCTCGGTAGAGGATGAAAATGCTCTCTTATTGGAAGCAAAAGTCCAAGAAGAGAGCATTAAAAGTAAAAAATCCTCAAAATATTTGGTGGTTTCGAAATATTTTCGTAATTTCGTTGCCGAATAACAAAAACGACAACTGTTATGTTGAATATAGACAAGTTCTTGGAATACTTATGCAGTGAGCTGAACAGGTCGCCGCGGACAGTAGAAAGCTATCGGGATGATCTGACATACTTCGAGAAGTTTGCTAAAGGCTTGTCTGGTTCGTTCTCTTGGGAGACCGTCGATTCTGACATGGTTCGGAATTGGATGGAAAGCATGATGGATAAGGGAAACTCAGCAGCAACGGTCGAACGTCGGCTCAGTGCTCTGAAAACCTTCTACCGGTTTGCTTTGGCAAGACATTATGTTGAGTCAGATCCCGTATATAGCATCAAGGGGCCTAAAAAAGAGAAACCTCTTCCACAATTCGTTAAGGAAAGTGAGATGGATGAACTTCTGGATAGGCAGGTGTGGGGCGATGATTATAATAATGTACGTGCGCGTACCATAATTATAACGTTCTATGAAACTGGGATGCGACTGTCGGAACTCGTGAATCTGGATGACTGTGATGTCAGCTTCGTGAATTCGGAGATCAAGATAACGGGTAAGGGAAACAAACAGAGAATAGTGCCATTCGGTGACGAGCTTAAAAATACGCTCCGCGAATATCTTAAGTTGAGGGATGCAAGCATTGAAGCTTCTTCTCCGGCATTCTTTCTTTCTGATAAAGGTGAAAGGATGCAGCCTGCAAAGGTCAGGGATATCGTGAGAACGAACCTCGCAAGGGTTTGCTCGTTGAAGAAAAAGAGTCCTCATGTGTTGAGACATTCATTTGCCACGGCAATGCTGAATCATCACGTAGGAATTGAAAGTTTGAAAAAGCTGCTTGGACATGCGAATCTCTCGACAACCGAGATTTATACGCATACTACGTTCGAGCAATTAAAACGAGTTTATAATATTGCCCATCCTAGGGCGTAACCTTTTTAAAATTGGAGGTCACTATGGAAATTAAGATTCAGTCGATTCATTTCGACGCTACCGAGAAGTTACAGGCGTTTATCGAAAAGAAAGTCGCCAAGTTGGAGAAAACTTATGAAGATATACAGAAAGTAGAGGTGCAATTAAAGGTCGTTAAGCCTGCTACCGCTCTTAATAAGGAAGTTCACCTTGAAGTTGCTGTCCCTGGAACGGCATTGTTCGTTGAGAAGACATGCGATACTTTTGAGGAAGGAATTGACCAAGCAGTGGACTCAATGAAGGTTCAATTGACCAAATTTAAAGAAAAAACAAGAAATCGATAAAAAATATTCCGAAAAATTTGGTGGAATGAAAAAATAGTTGTATCTTTGCAGCCGTTTTCCGATAGGTCGAAAACTTAGTCGCATTGCGGCTGTAAAGATTGCCTCTTTAGCTCAGTTGGCCAGAGCACGTGATTTGTAATCTCGGGGTCGTTG
>USRA01000106.1 GCA_900557035.1 uncultured Prevotella sp.
TTACCTTGATCTCAGAATACTTCACCTTGTTATCCTTGGTTACTACGTAAACGAAAATCTTATCCTGCACCTGAGAGCAAGCCTCCTGAGGGATGACGATAGCACTGTTATGATCGTTAGGCACAACGATAGAACCTGCACCACCACTCTTCAACAACTTCTCTGGGTTAGGGAAGTGAGCGATGAGAGAGATAGAACCAGAAGTAGCATCGATGACACCACTCATCTTAACCACCTTACCTGGATGATTATAGATAGAACCATCTGCCAACTGCAACTTAACAGCTGGGAACGCAGCAATGGCAGCCTGAACACTACCATTGGTCTTAGACATGCTCAAAATCTGAGACTCAGAGAGTGAGAAGAACACCTCCATGGTGCTGATGTTGGAAACGGTAGTCAAAGCCTGACCAGAAGCGCTAACCAAAGCACCCACCTTGAAAGGAAGGCTACCTACTACACCAGCTGAAGGGCTGGTAACGGTGCACCAAGCCAACTGCTCACGGGCTGAAGCCAAAGCAGCCTCTGCCTGAGCTACCTGAGCCTGAGCTGTAGCCAAACCGTTAGCTGCAGTAGAAAGCTCGTATTCACCGATAATCTTGCTATCATACAACTTCTTATTGTTCTGGTAAGTCAACTTTGCAGTGTTAGCCTGAGCCTTGGCTGTATTGACAGCGGCAGCAGCTGAACGGACAGCAGCCTGATAAGTCTCGCTATCGATAGAGAACAAAGCCTGACCTGCTGAAACAGTCTGACCCTCATGTACAAAAACCTTTGTAATGAAGCCAGAAACCTTAGGACGTACCTCAACATCCTGAATACCCTTGATAGTAGCAGGATAGGTTGTCTGCAATGCGGCGCTGGAAGTGCCGATAGTAGCCACGGCAAACTCATCATCGCCAAAGTCAGGCAGACCGCCCTTCTTACTTCCACCACATGATGTCAAAGTTGCAAGAACACAAATTGCTGCAACGAACAAAACGTTTTTTATTTTCATACCTATTTTATATTATATTTATATTATAATTTATTATTTTTTGTCATACCTTATTATATATACCGCCCTCTGGCGGAAACTGAAACAATGCTTTTAGTTTTAAAAGCGGTGCAAAATTACTAATAATAAACGAATAACGGCTCGCAAGGAGCCGTTATTTAACAAAAATTATTCTCTGTTTAAGTTTTCTGCCATATTCAGCCCCATATCCTGGGCTTTCTTCATCAGAAGTTCCATCAGCGGCTCGCGCTCGTTAGCCACCTTGTTGTCCAGCACGGCATCCTTGAGATACTGCTTCAGTACGCCTACTTCGCGGCATGGCTTGAGCTGGAACATCTCCATGATTTCGTTGCCGTCGATACATGGCTGGAGCAGTCGCTTGTAGTCACGCTCCTGAAGATCAACCAGTTTCTCGCGCACCATCTTGAAGTTATCCAGGAATCGCTGCTTGCGCACCTGGTTCTTGCTGGTGATATCTGCTTCGCAAAGCGTCATCAGGTCGTTGATGTCATCACCGGCATCATTCAGCAGTCGGCGCACGGCGCTATCGGTCACCTCCTCATCCGCTATCACGATCGGACGCATGTGAAGCTCCACCAGTTTCTGCACATACTTCATCTTGGCATCCATCGGCAGCTTCATGCGGCGGAAGATACCTGGAATCATCTTGGCACCGATAATGTTGTGGCTGTAGAAAGTCCATCCGATGTTGTTGTCCCATCGCTTGCTCTTCGGCTTACCGATGTCGTGGAAGAGTGCCGCCCAGCGGAGCCAGAGGTTATCAGAATGCTTGCAAACATTCTCAAGCACCTCCATCGTATGGTCGTAATTGTTCTTGTGGGCTTTGCCGTTACGGGTCTCCACCTTATCCATCGCCACCAGTTCCGGCAGGATGAGATCGAGTAGTCCGGTATCCTTCAGATAATAGAAGCCGCTGCTAGGATGCTTGGAGAGCATAATCTTGTTCATCTCGTCGCAGATACGCTCGCCACTGATAATCTTCAGTCGTTCGGCATTGCGCGAGAGAGCGGCATAAGTCTCATCTTCTATCTGGAAATTGAGCTGGGTAGCAAAACGTACACATCTCATCATACGGAGCGGGTCATCAGAAAAGGTGATATCCGGATCGAGCGGAGTGGCGATGATGCCATCTTCCAGATCATAGACACCGTCAAACGGATCGACAAGTTCGCCAAAACGGTCCTTGTTCAGGCAGACCGCCATTGCATTGATGGTGAAGTCGCGACGGTTCTGGTCATCCTCCAGGGTTCCATCCTCTACAATCGGCTTGCGCGAATCACGGTTGTAACTCTCCTTTCGTGCTCCCACAAACTCTACTTCTGTATCCTTATACTTAACCTGTGCGGTTCCGAAATTTCGGAACACCGAGAGATGTGCCTTCTTGCCCAGCTTCTTCTTGAGGGCAGAAGCCACCTCTATTCCGCTACCCACCACTACGACATCGATGTCATTGGAAGGGCGCTCCAGAAAGAGATCGCGCACATATCCACCTACAACATAGCATTCCACAGACAGGGCGTCCGCCGCCTCTGAAATCTCGTGAAAAATATCCTTATCTAGTATTTGCGCCAGTTCGGCATTGGTCAAATTTCTCATACTCATTTTATTTCGGGGTGCAAAGTTACTGTAAAATAAGCGAAAAACAAAATAATTATTTGGCTATTTCACAATAAATGCGTATATTTGCACCGAATTTCGAAATTATTATGGCAGATTTATTGAAAACAGAACAGCAGTTTAAAGTTGTTATGGGAGAATGCAGGGCATTATTTGAGAAGAAGCTTCACGATTATGGAGCCTCTTGGAGAATCTTGCGTCCATCTTCCTTAACCGACCAACTCTATATCAAGGCGAAGCGCATCCGCTCGCTTGAAATCAAGAAAGAATCACTCGTAGGCGAAGGTATCCGTCCGGAGTTTATCGCTCTTATTAATTATGGTATTATAGGACTCATCCAGCTGGAAAAGCCTTTCGTGGATGAAGTGGATATGACACCGGAAGAGGCGATGAAGCTCTACGACAAGCATGCCCAGGAAGCCCTGGAACTGATGCTCAAGAAGAATCACGACTACGACGAGGCATGGCGCTCGATGCGAGTGAGCAGCTATACCGACTTTATTCTCACCAAGATACAACGAGTGAAGGAAATCGAGGATATCGAAGGAGCCACACTCGTATCAGAAGGCATCGATGCCAACTATATGGACATCATCAACTATGCGGTTTTCGGTGCCATAAAAATGGGAGAAAAGTAAGAAGGCTCATTCGAGAAGGCTCATTCGAGAAGGCTCATTCTATGAAGTAAAAGGGTAATTTATGACGGCAAAGCAGATTATAACAAAAACAGCGGTGAATATCGGGCGACTGCTCGTGGCTGTAACCTTCATCTTCTCAGGATTCGTGAAGGGAATGGATCCACTGGGCACACAATACAAGATAACCGACTATCTGGAAGCGCTGCATATCGACTGGATGTTTCCCGACTGGAGCACCCTGGTGATGTCGGTATTGCTTGCCACTGCTGAGTTTGCCATCGGTATCTTCCTCCTCTTCGCCATCCGACGGAGACTGGTGAGCAAAATCACCCTTGCCGTGATGAGCGTGATGACGCTGATTACACTCTGGATCGTCATCGCAGACCCAGTAAAGGATTGCGGATGCTTCGGTGACGCCGTAGTGCTCACCAATATGGAGACATTCATCAAGAACATCATCCTCCTGATTTTCGCCGTCCTGCTTTGGAGAAAGCCGCTGGAGATGCCGAGGCTCATCTCGAAACAGACACAGTGGGTAGTGATCAACTACACCTTCCTCTTCTCCATCGTGATGAGCATCTGGAGCCTGTGGTATCTGCCGCAGTTCGACTTCCGCCCTTATCACATCGGTGCCAACATCGCCAAGGGTATGGAGATTCCGAAGGGAGCCAAGCAGCCGAAGTTTGATACCACCTTCATTCTGGAGAAGAACGGCGAGCGGAAGGAGTTTACGATAGACAATTATCCAGACTCTACCTGGACCTTCATCGACAGCAAGACGGTGCAGACAGAAGAAGGCTACGTGCCCCCTATCCACGACTTCAGCATAGAGGATGCGGAGACGGGCGAAGATATCACCCAGGAAGTGATTCACCGCAAGGGCTACACCTTCCTGCTCATCTCGCCACATCTCGACTTTGCCGATGACAGCAACTTCGGAAGCATCGACGAGATACACGAATACGCCAACGACCATGGATATCCCTTCCTCTGCCTCACGGCAAGTACGGAGAAAGCCATCAGGCACTGGCAAGACATCACGGGAGCAGAATATCCCTTCTATATCACAGACGAGACAACGCTGAAGACCGTGATACGCAGCAATCCGGGACTGCTGCTGCTGAAAGACGGCACCATCATCCAGAAATGGAGCCACAACGACCTGCCTAAGATGGCAGACCTGGCAGGCAAGCCGCTGGAGAAGACTGAAATCGGCAAGATGCCGGAAGTAAGTGCCGCCAAGAAGACAGCCGGCATCATCTCCTGGT
>USRA01000107.1 GCA_900557035.1 uncultured Prevotella sp.
AAGATCGAATGTTAAACTAACATAACCTATGAAGGGACTTTTTCAGTGCCCTCCCAGGGCAACACCCTGGGTAAACATAGAGTATAACAGAAGCGCCCTGAAAAGGCAAAAGCATTAAATCTACTATGCTTTTGCTCTTTCAGGGCGCTTTGCTAATTAGAATTACTTACCCAAAACCTCATCGAGCAAGGTGTAGAATGCAGGATCCTCACCCACGATGGTCTTTACGATCTTGCCGTCAGGACCGATGACAATCTTAGTTGGGAAGCCCTGAACAGCATACTTGTCGAGTACATCGCTACCCTTTGGATTATAGACGTGAATCCATGGCAACTGATGCTTCTCAACGGCAGCCTTCCACTTAGCCTCGGTATCGTTGCAGTCAACACCCAGGATTTCGAACTTACCCTTATACTTCTCGTAGTACTCCTTCATCTTAGGCATACCCTTGATACACCAGATACACCAGGAACCCCAGAAGTCGATGACAACATACTTGCCACGGAGGCTGGAAAGAGAGAATGGCTTGCCGTTGATATCATTCAAGGTAAAATCAGGAGCCTCTACACCCGAAGCCTGAACCACTTTAGCCTTCTCCTCCATCTCAGCACGCTTCTTGGCACTTTCGAAGATAGGCTCATAGTATGCCTTCATTCTACCGTTCTTGACGTTATCCGCCATCAGACTGATCAAAGTCTCCTTGTACTTGACATCATCCAGCTTGTCGATGAGAAGAGCGATACATTCCTGATCAGAATGCTGCTTGGCATAAGCAAGAAGGTCGGCAGCATACTTCTTCCGCAAAGGTTCCATACGCTCATCTACAACTTTTTCGATAGAATCGCGGTTGCTGTCATTCACATTGTCAGAATACCATTTCCAGAGCGCTTTGATATCCTTGTAAGCCTGACCTATATACTCATCCATCAATTCCTGTTCCTGATAGAATTTACCTCCCTTGATATCGACACCCTCAGTGAAGTTACCCTTCATCTCAATAGTCTCACCCGGAATGGCAAAGACAGGGTTAGCCTGAAATTTTCCCCTCTTGATGACCTTCTGGTCACAGAGATAAACCCATTGAGGCTTATCAAAGTTCTTGGAGTACACAAACTTCTTTTTCTTAACCTCAATGTTTTCCGTCTTTCTTCCAATCATAGCTACCAGAGAATCCGGCAACCCCTCTACGTTACCCTTGATTTGAAAGGTTCCGCTCTGAGCCATCGCTGCTGCTGATGCCAGCATCATAGCAGCTGTAAAAATCATTTTCTTCATTTTGAATTATGTTTTATCTTTTATATTTCCACATTAACTTTTATCCATACCTTATTATATAAGGCATTCTTTATTCCTCATACTCCGTAGTATCTTCGATACCTGCCGCAGCGAGTGCCTCCTTGCGTTCCACGCATGTACCGCATTTTCCGCAGTGCTTCTCACCACCCTTGTAGCAGCTCCAGGTCTCGGCATAGTCAATACCGAGTTTCTTGCCGATGGCTGCAATCTCACCCTTGGTGATGTTGGTATAAGGAGCCACCACGCGAACATCTACGAAGGTGCCAGCCTCGGCAGCCTCATCGATTGCCTTGATAAATTCAGGGCGACAGTCCGGATAGATGGTGTGGTCGCCTCCATGATTAGCGATGAGCACCTTCTTCAGATTGTTGCTCTCAGCGATACCGATGGCGATACTCAGCATGATACCATTACGGAAAGGCACCACGGTAGATTTCATATTGTCATCGGCATAATGTCCCTCTGGGATGGCATCGGCACCTTCCAGGAGAGAGCTCTTGAAATACTGATGCATGAATCCCAGATCAATGGTGATATGCTTGATGCCCAGTCGCTCGCAGTGCATCTTGGCGAAAGGATTCTCCCGCTCGTTGTGGTTACTGCCATAATTAAAACTGATACCCAGGGCTATTTCGTCCTTCTTGTCATAGAGCAGGGTAATGCTGTCCATGCCACCGCTCACAATAATTACTGAATCCTTCATTTACTTTGAACTTTGAATTTTGAACTTTGAACTGTATGATTACTTTGAACTTTGAGATTTGAACACAGGTTACCCGAACAGGCAGCGAAATGCCTCTTCCACCTTCCTTACGGGATGGATCTCTATCTGATATTTCTTATGGTCGAAACCATGATAATTATACTTCGGAATGATGATATGCTGGAATCCGAGCTTCTCTGCCTCAGCGATGCGCTGCTCGATACGGCTCACCGGACGAACCTCGCCACTGAGTCCTACCTCGCCACACATACACCAGCCCTGCTCTATCGCTGTATCCACATTGCTGCTCAATACCGCAGCCAGCACACTCAGGTCCATCGCAGGGTCAGTCACTCGCAAGCCTCCCGCAATATTCAGGAACACATCTTTCGCCATCAACTTGAAGCCCACTCGCTTCTCCATCACTGCAAGGAGCATATTCAGTCTTCGCTGGTCGAACCCCGTTGCCGAGCGCTGGGGAGTTCCGTATGCCGCCGTACTTACCAGAGCCTGCGTCTCCACCAGGAACGGGCGCACACCCTCAATGGCAGCACTGATGGCAACACCCGACAGTCCATCGTGGTCTTCCGTAAGGAGCAGTTCCGACGGATTGCTCACCTGTCTCAATCCTCCCTGCAGCATCTCGTAGATGCCGAGTTCCGAAGTACTTCCGAATCGGTTCTTGATGCTTCGCAGGATGCGGTACATATAATGCTGATCACCCTCAAACTGGATGACGGTATCCACGATATGCTCCAGGATCTTCGGACCTGCCAGAGTTCCCTCCTTATTAATATGTCCGATCAGGATGACAGGGATACCGCTGGTCTTGGCAAATCTCAGGAGCGATGCTGCGCATTCACGCACCTGGGAAACTGAACCAGGAGAACTATCCACACTCTCTGTAGCAATTGTTTGGATAGAATCGATAACTATCAGTTCTGGAGCCACTTGCTGAATATGGGAAAAGATTTTCTCCAACTGTGTTTCACAGAGAATCGTAATATGATCGAAGGCATTCTCCGGTGGGGTTCCTGCCAACGAAGCAACGTCTTCTACCGAAGTTCCCTTCAGCATAGCCTGTCCCTTCGCCAGTCTGTCAGCTCTCAGTTTAATCTGATGGGCACTCTCCTCGCCGCTCACATACAGCACCCTTCTATGTTTCATATTCAGGATGGTTTGCAGCGTAAGGGTACTCTTTCCTATGCCCGGTTCACCGCCCAGCAGGGTGATGCTTCCCGGCACCATACCGCCACCCAGTACGCGGTTCAGCTCCTCGTCCATCATATCGATACGCGGCTCATCCACAGCCGAAATATCCTTCAGATTCATCGGCTTGGCATCCGCGTCGGAGTGTTGCCCACCAAACATGGTAGCAGCCCCGCCATGCCTCATGGTCATGCCAGCGCTTTTAGCCGCCTGCGATCCCGAATCAGCCGCAATGCGTATCTCCTTAAAAGTATTCCATTGTCCGCAGCTAGGGCATTTACCCATCCATTTGGCACTTTCCTGCCCACAGTTGCTGCAAACGTATGCTATTTTATCTTTTGCCATAACGATTGAATTTGTCGGCAAAGGTACAGCTTTTTTTTCTTTAATCACTAAAAAAGTAACCATTTTTACATTTTATAACCATCGATTTGCAAAGTAGATATGGCAAAAAAGCTTATCTACCACAAAAAATCTTTAAATCGTAGCAGAAAGTTTTGGTAGTACCGATTATTTTTGTTACTTTTGCCTACGGAAAGCGTTTGTTACGACCCGACACCACTCCTATTTTTATATAGTATGCACATAGGAGCCTGATAAGCTCACTAGTCGTAGGGCAAAGGTCGTTTCAGCAGTAAACAGAGTTAATAATATAATACTAATATAAAAATTTAGGTAAAATGAAAATTGAGAATTTTAACTTTGCTGGTCACAAGGCAATCGTACGCGTTGATTTCAACGTGCCATTGGATGAGAATGGTAATGTAACAGACGACACTCGTATCCGCGGTGCCCTCCCTACTTTGAAGAAGGTACTAGCAGACGGTGGTGCGCTCATCATGATGAGCCACATGGGTAAGCCAAAGGGCAAGGTTAAGCCAGAGCTTTCACTCTCTCAGATTGTTAAGAACGTATCAGACGCTCTTGGTGTAGAGGTTAAGTTTGCCAAGGACTGCGGTAACGCTGATGCAGAGGCTGCTGCCTTGAAGCCAGGTGAGGCTCTCTTGCTCGAGAACCTTCGTTTCTATCCTGAAGAGGAAGGCAAGCCAGTAGGTGTAGAGAAGGGTACTCCAGAGTTCGACGCTGCTAAGGCTGAGATGAAGGAGCGTCAGAAGAAGTTCGCTGCCAAGTTGGCTT
>USRA01000108.1 GCA_900557035.1 uncultured Prevotella sp.
TTTCTGTTCATTCCATCTGCCATATTTTTTATGGCTTTTTCATCGCTATACTTTAGCACTCCAATTCCAATCAAGGCACGGATAAAATCAATACACTTTGTTCCTGGACGAATAGCTTTTATTTCCATGACAACAGCCATCATCATAGCTACCTGTACATTGGTTGTCAAGTCAATCACAGAAGCTGCTTTTATAATTTGATTTCTTGAATTCATCACAACTCCATTGGGTAAAGTAAATGTAGGCTTCATTACTTTAATAATAGCTTCTCTACAGTCGTGTGGGATGATTACTTCATCAGGAACTACGTTTTGTTGGTCTGTATTGGATTCCTGATTAGACATTGACTCGTTTTGATAGAGTTGCTCTTTGAGTCTTAAAACCACAAGTTCGGTACCCATGATATCATACATTTCTCTTCTTGAAAGGTGCAGATAACGCATTTGTGGTACGATATCTTTCTTTTGCAAGTTGTGGGAGTGGAATATACCTCTTGGCACTTTGTCTAGCCAATCTGTCAGTCTGTTGAGTTCAGATTTTAGAATATCCGTTTTAGCCAGACCCAATGGTGCTTTTAGATAGTTGTCGTCGTATCTTTTAAAAAATCCATCCTTTTCATTTGAGAAAAACTCTTTCATTCTAGCCAGATGGTTCTCGTAAATCTTGTTTCTATCCTCTTCTCTATGTATATTTGCCACAAGATTCTGGATTTTATGGCAGAGATCTTCTAATTTCTTTTTAGTTGAACTTGATATTGCTGGGTAATCGTTTATGAATTTTTTCAACTTGTCGAGAATGCGACTTGTATTTTTGCAATCAACATCGCAGAGTGTTAGGGGAATTTGGGTGTAGTAGTACTCACTTAGATTAATGAGTTCTTCGGCATCCTTATCATTAAAATCTCTTGGTAGCAGTAAGTTAGTAACCAATTCAATCTTATTCTCTTCCTCCATGAATGGCATGGAAATATCAAATGGGGATGGAGCGATTCGTCTTTTGTATGGTTCGGGGGCCAATAGGCATTCCTTGGGGGTGTCAACATCTGCCGTTAAAGTGATGTTGCCAATCTTGCCTATCACCTTAGCCTTTACTATTGTTGTAGAGGACAGCTCTGGGGGAAATACACGTTGTATTTCTTTTGTATAGTTTTCTGATATATAACCAATCTTGTTGTAGTTCTGATAGTACACGGCGATAGCGTTTGAACTATAAACATTATCTGGTTCTCTTTTCAAATAGACCATAGATGGAATAGGTAGCTGTGCTACAAAATCTTTGGCATTTTTGGTCTTTTCCTCGAAATCCTTTCCAGGCATTTGGTATCTGATTGCTGTAATCTCAAAATTCATTTTTATCTATATTATTAAGTTTTCTATATAATGTTTTTATACTCTCCATACAACTCGGTCTAATCCTCCTTATCTAGATAAATACTTCCAAGGAATGGTAAATGAAGTCGCTCGCTTTCAGCATCTGTAACAGGAAGTGCTTCTTGCGGCTGTGATTATCCAGAAGAAAAGGAACGTACCCCCATTCCCATATTCTTGTTTTCCGGCTTGTCGAGCATGGTGCGGCGGAAGAATGACAGGGCATCGAGCAGGGTGGTTTTGCCACTGGCGTTGCTACCATACACGATACCAATCTTGAGGAGTTCAACACCTTCTGCCACTTCGTATAGGTATTGGCTTCTCATCTTGTCATCATTAGTAGGAAGGAAACTTAGCGTTTGCCTTTCCCTGATGCTGAAGAAGTTTTGTATTTGAAATTCCTGTATCATAGCTGTTCTTTTTTATAGTGGTGCAAATATACGATAAAAAAGCAGAAGTGCAAAATTAAAATTCTGTTTTCGTGAAAAAATCACGTTGTTTAATATTAAAAGCAGCGTTTTGTCACAATCTCCTTTACTCGTTCCTCAATCTTCCGCCACGGCTGTCCCAGGTTCACAGTCCTCACAAAGATGCGATGCCCGCCATCCTTATACCTATAAGAAAAGTCGAAATCTTCATCCACGGTGGGGTAAACCAGGGTGCCGCAAGCATTCAGAGTATGCGGCTTGCTCCGGTCTTCCTGGTTCATCACATAAGAAAGAATCTGCGATAGATGCTCCCTGCGCACCTTCTCCCTGCCGCCATACTTCGAAACCAGCGCCTCCCTATAAAACTTGGCGTCCAGAATAAGCTTCTCCTGCGTCTCCGGGTTGAAAAGCGTCACGTCAGTCTCCATCATTGGCAGCGCATCGCCCGCCTCATTAAACATCATCCCGAAAGGAGAAAGCTGAAAATCAATGTATTCCCTATGCACCTCAGGATATTCCTCCCGGCAATGCTGCTTGCAGAAATTCATCAGGAATCGCTCAAAGATGCAGTTCATCCGGAACTCATCCTCCGTGAAATCCACAAACTCCAGTCGTCCGTCTTTATCCTTGACAGGAAGCGTAGAATCCCAAATCAACTTGCAGACATTCAGCGCCAGCAAATAAACCCCATGATGTCGATGCCCCGTAAGATGCCCAGGATGATTCCCCAGAAGCTGCTCCAGCAATCCCCCTGTAACGCGAATCTCCTGAATATGAGGAAATCTTACCAAAGTCTTTCGCAACCTCACTCTGATGTCCTCATCAATGCCCACTATCCTCATCAGCCTCTTCAAGGTAGAAAAGATAACCCGGTTGATGACCACATCCTGAGTCAATTCATCCACCTGACAGATAGTTCTGCCGTTCAGATGCTTACCGCTCTTCAAGGTCTCAGTAAGATTCAGCTTGCCGCGAACGCCCTCCACTTCCTGTTCCTCAAACCGATACTCTCTTACAAGCCCTTGGCGCAGTAACCTATCGCACACATGAATCAAAACCATCGACAATAAGTTCTCCAGCGAATGGCATTTCTCGCCATCCACCTTCACCCGGTCAAGCTGGTCGCTTACGTCCCAGGCATAACAGAGCAGGTAATACAGATTCTCTATAGGAATTTTCTGTTGCATCTCAGAACTTCAGTTTGTTGCAAATTAATTCATACTTATCCTCATCATCGAAGCAGATTTCACGAAGATACGGGAACAGTTCATACTCACAGATGTCTCTCCACCAAACAGAAAAATCTTCACAGCCCTCTGTTTGGCAGAAATAACTGTGCCCGATTTCCAGCCCTCTATAAATGGTGGAAATCACCTCGTTGGCAGCTTTTACCTTGCTCACCACCAGCTCCGCATTCTCCTTGCTGATGCCTTTTCCTTCCAGAAAATTGATGAAAGCTTCGTTGAACTCTGGTTTGATAGAGATGAATCTGAATCGGCGGCGCAGAGCGTAATCCACGATGGCGAGCGAGCGGTCGGCGGTGTTCATGCAGCCTATCAGATAAACATTCTCGGGCACAAAGAAACGTTCATCATCTTCGTTGCTGTAGGTAAGCTTGATGGCATACTGTTTTTTGCGCTTGTCGGCCTCTATCAGCATCATCAGTTCGCCCAGAATCTTGCTGATGTTTCCGCGATTTATCTCGTCGATGATGAAGACAAACTGCTGGTCGGGCGAACGCCTAGCCTTGCTGCAGAAGTCAAAGAAAATGCCATTTTTCCGTTCAAAGCCACCCTCCTCAGAAGGGCGGATGCCCTGCACGAAATCCTCATAACTGTAGGATTGATGAAACTGCACCATCTCGATGTTCTCATCCTTCACATAGCCAATCAGCTGATAGGCTATCTTTCTGGCGAGGAAGGTCTTGCCAACGCCAGGTGCTCCCTCTAGGATGATGTTCTTCTTTGCCTTCAACAGGGAAACAAGCTTCTTGAATTGGCTAGCGCCGATGAATGGCTGATCTGTGTCTTTGTCAAACTCGTAAACAGGTTTGCCTTTCAGACCTTCGCAATAGTTCAGAAATTCGATGTATTTTCTTACGTGGCATCTCAGGCTTGTCATTTGGTGTCTCTTGCCGTAGTCCAGTTCTTCGTCTATTCTGCCTGTCAGGAGTTTGCTCACTTCTGTGGCATCCTCTGCTTTTTTGATTTCCAATACCGAGTTTACTCCGCAGGCCTCTTTAGCGACCTTGCAGATAACCTTGTTTGAGCCTACGCTGGCATAGCCACCGGGCTTGGTTTTGTCTATTTTCAGAAACTCCAGAAAGGCCTCCTTCACCTGTTCCTGGCTTTTCCCTTCTAATTTAAAAATATTTTTATCTACCATAATAAAAGTCTGATTTATATGTTGTTTTATAGGGTGTCCAGTTCTCTGTTCTTGAAAACAAGCTGGAAACATCCCTGTTAATT
>USRA01000109.1 GCA_900557035.1 uncultured Prevotella sp.
GGTTCTGCCCTCTATGATACACCCCCAAACGGCCGTTCTCGGACGGGCTGGGGGGTAATTTTGGCTCGTCAAAATTAACCTCAAATCATCGTGTACTTACTAAAGGACGAATAGCAGCGTGGATTCAGGCGCTGGTATTCGTCCTTTTTGCGTTTTCATTTTCCGCCTGTTCGAGAGATGAAAATGCAGAAAATTCGGGGGAAATCGACTACAAAACCCAAATTTCAGCCCACGAATGGGCGATTTCCGAGGCTTATCAGCGTGTTGGAAACCTTACTTTAGATGTAGATGCGGGGGCTGTCTATTGCCAGTTCACCGCCGATAGCGTATATTTCAACGTGGAGAAAATGGTAACAGAGATTGATGAGGAGGGCAAAATCCTGCACACTTCTACCCAGCTTTCTCCCTACGGAAACTATACCTATACCATCAAGAATGATCAGATAACCATCGACAATCAGACATTCAAAATGACCAGTAAAGACCAGTCCATCCTTCTCGAAAACGAGAAGTGGAGACTCGTGCTTATGAATAAATAACTGGTGTTAATATATAAATAATGTGTAAATTCCTATAGACAAAGATAAAATGGCAAAGAAACAAGATACCATCAGCATTGGTTTTGAAGAGAAAATTTGGAAGGCTGCCGACATTCTGAGAGGCAACCTCAGCGCTTCGCAATACGAGGGCGTGGTGCTCGGACTCATCTTCTTGAAATACATCAGCGACCGCTTCGAACAGAAGTTCCAGGAGCTGCAGGGCGACGAATACGCCGACCCGGAAGATAAGGACGAATACACTGCCGAGAACATCTTCTTCGTGCCTGCTGAGGCTCGATGGAGCAAGATTAGTGCTGCTGCCCACACCCCGGAAATAGGTGTGGTAATAGATGAAGCGCTTACCGCCATTGAGCGTGAAAACGAAAGTTTGAAGGGTATTCTGCCAAAGAATTTCGCCCGCCCGGAGCTGGACAAGCGCCGTCTGGGCGATGTGGTAGATCTCTTTACGAACATAGAAATGCACGATGCTGGCGAGGAGAAAGACCTGCTGGGCAGAACCTACGAATACTGTCTGCAGCAGTTTGCCAGCCTGGAGGGCAAGAATGGTGGCGAGTTCTATACGCCTTCCTGCATTGTCCGCACGCTGGTAGAGATACTGGAGCCTTACGAGGGCAGAGTTTATGATCCTTGCTGCGGAAGCGGCGGTATGTTTGTACAGAGCGCCAAGTTTATAGAGCGCCACAAGGGAAACCTGCGCAAGATCAGTATCTACGGTCAGGAGGCAAACCCTGATACGTGGAAGATGGCGCACATGAACCTTGCCATCCGTGGCTTGGATGCAAATCTGGGCAATGTCTTTGCCGACACATTCTATGATGATCAGCACCCTACGCTGAAGGCAGATTTCATTCTTGCCAATCCTCCTTTCAATCTCAGCGACTGGGGGCAGAGTGCGCTTCAGGAAGATGTGCGTTGGCAGTATGGTTTGCCACCAGCTGGCAACGCCAACTTTGCGTGGATGCAGCACATGATTCACCATCTGGCTCCAAACGGAATGATTGGTTTGGTGCTGGCGAATGGTGCGCTTTCGAGCCAGAGTGGCGGCGAGGGACAGATTCGCCAAGCCATCATCGAAGCCGACCTGGTAGAGGGAATCGTGGCTTTGCCTTCGCAGCTGTTCTACAGTACGGGTATTCCTGTAAGTCTTTGGTTTATCAGCCGCAACAAGGCGCAGAAGGGCAAGACCGTGTTTATCGACGCCCGCAATCTGGGCACGATGGTAACACGCAAATTGCGTGAACTGATGCCTGATACGGATATTAAGAAAATCTCTGATACCTTCCATGCTTTCCAGCAGGGAACCCTGGAGGATGAGAAGGGCTTCTGTGCCGTATGCACCACCGAGCAGATTGCCGAGCAAGACTTCATTCTGACTCCGGGCAGATACGTAGGAATCGCCGAAGACGAAGGCGACGGAGTGCCTTTCGAGGAGAAAATGACGAATCTCACCGAAGAGCTGAAACAGCTGTTTGAGGAAAGCAAGAAGCAGGAAGAGGAGATTAGATTGCAGTTGAAGAAAATTGGATGGGAGGTGTAAGGTATGAAGTGGAAACTAAAAGACTTAACCGTAGATGGAAAGGGCTCCTATGGAATAGGTGCTCCTGCCATACCATACCAAGAGGATAAGCTGACTTATCTTAGAATTACAGATATTAACGATGATGGCTCATTGAATTTCTCTGACTTAAAGTCTGTTGACGCTGAAGATGCAGAAAAGTACATTTTGAAAGAAAATGATATTGTTTTTGCTAGGACGGGCAATAGCACTGGTCGCAGCTATTTTTATGAGAAGCAACATGGTACGTTTGTGTATGCTGGATTCTTGATAAAGTTTAGTTTAGATCCCAATAAAGTCAATCCTAGAATATTGAAATATTACACTCATTCCAAACCATATTTCGATTGGGTGAATTCATTTGATACAGGCGCAACACGTGGTAACATAAACGCCAAGACTTATGGGGATATGGAAATAGAACTTCCTTCTCGAAAAGTTCAAGATAAAATTGTTTCCATCCTTTCTTCTCTCGACCGGAAGATAGAGTTGAACAACAAGATCAATGCTGATTTGGAGGAGATGGCGCAGGCTATTTTCAAGAATTGGTTCGTTGACTTTGAGCCTTTCAAGAATGGTAAGTTCGTGGATAGTGAATTGGGAATGATTTCGGAAGGATGGAAAGTAGGAAGGCTTGGGGAGCTATGCAATTTTAAGCGAGGCAAAAACTTGCTTACAAAGAATGCTATTGATGAAGGTGTTCCTGTTGTTGCAGGAGGTTTAGAACCTTCTTGCTATCATAATGTAGCGAACACTGGAGCACCTGTAATTACTGTAAGTGGTTCTGGAGCAAATGCGGGTTTCATGAGAATGTATCATGTTCCTGTCTGGGCATCAGACTGTTCATTTATAGATATTTCGTGTGAGAATTTCTATTTTGTGTATTGCTTCTTAAAGGTGAACTCTAAATTATTAAAGCATGCGCAAACAGGTGCTGTTCAACCTCATGTAAAGCCATCGGATATTCATGACTTTGAATTGGTTATCCCTGATAGGGAAAGCATATATGAATTTCAAGATAAGGTAAAACCTTTCTTTGATAAAATTGCAGCAATTCAAAAGGAGAACTCCCGCCTCTCCCTCCTCCGAGACACCCTTCTCCCTCGCCTCATGTCAGGCGAGATAGAAGTCCCGGAATAAGAAGAGCAACGAAAGAAAATAACGAGAAAAAAATATTAAATAATATCATTATGGCAGACGACAAGAAATTCACCGAAGACGCATACGAGCAAACGCTCATTGCCCTGTTCCGTGACGAACTGGGCTATGCGTACGAATGTGGCTACGAGGTGGAGCGCGACTATAAGGAGCCTTTCTATCGTGCCGATTTGGTCGCCTCGATGCGACGGCTTAATCCTGAACTGCCAGCCGATGCAATGGATGAAGGAATCAAGCAAATCACCAACATCAGCATCGGTACTTTAGAACAGAACAACGAGCAGTTTACACTCTGGATGCAAAACGGTCTGGAGGTGGGATTCCTGCAGAATGGCGAAGAACGAACAGCCCTGATGAGGCTCATCGACTTCGACCACCCCGAAAGAAATCTCTTCAAGGTGGTGAACCAGTGGCGAGTGGAAGAGTATAAGAACAAGCGCTGCGATATGGTGGTGATGGTCAACGGATTGCCCCTCGTGGTGGTGGAGCTGAAAAGCGCCATCTCCGAAGACGCATCCATCGACGATGCCTACAAGCAGATCAAGAACTATCAGCAGAGCATTCCAAGCCTCTTCAGCTACAACGCTTTCAACGTAATCAGCGACATGAGCGAGACCCGTGCCGGAACCATCACCGCCAAGCTAGAACGCTACATGGAATGGAAGACCATAGACGGCTCATACGAGTCAACCCTCTTTGCCGACTATCGCACCTTCTTCCTCGGCATGTTCCAGCAGCTGCGACTGCTCGACATCCTGCAGAACTTCATCTGCTTCGACAAGAACCAGGGCAAATACGCCAAGATTCTTACCGCATACCATCAGTACTACGCCGTGGGCAAAGCCCTGCAGCGCACCCGTACCGCAGTGG
>USRA01000110.1 GCA_900557035.1 uncultured Prevotella sp.
AGCAGGAGAGCGACTGCCTCGACACCTGGTTCTCTTCATGGTTGTGGCCTATCTCCCTGTTTGATGGCATCGAGAATCCTGACAACGAGGAGATCAACTACTACTACCCTACTTCCGACCTCGTAACAGGTCCGGACATCATCTTCTTCTGGGTAGCACGTATGATCATGGCTGGCTACGAGTATCGTGGCAAGATGCCATTCAAGCACGTATATTTCACAGGTATCGTCCGCGACAAGCTGGGCCGCAAGATGAGCAAGAGTCTCGGTAACTCACCAGACCCATTGGATTTGATCGATAAGTTTGGTGCCGACGGCGTTCGTATGGGTATGATGCTCAGTGCTCCAGCCGGCAACGACATCCTCTTCGACGAGAGCCTTTGCGAGCAGGGACGTAACTTCAACAATAAGATCTGGAATGCCTTCCGCCTCGTCAAGGGTTGGGAGACTGCGGATATCGAGCAGCCTAAGAGTGCTGAAATCGCCGTGAAGTGGTTTGATGCCAAGCTCAAGGAAGTGAACGAGGAGATGCAGAAGCAGTTTAAGGACTACCGTATCTCTGAGGCATTGATGACAGTGTATAAGCTGTTCTGGGATGAGTTCTCATCTTGGTACCTGGAGATGGTGAAGCCAGCTTACGGTCAGCCTATCGACCAGAAGAGCTACGACGCTACCCTCCGCTTCTTCGATGCCCTCCTGAAGATGTTGCATCCATTCATGCCATTCATCACCGAGGAGTTGTGGCAGCACATCTACGACCGCAAGGATGGCGAGAGCATCATGCGCGAGAAGCTGGATATTCCTGCACCTACAGCCGAGGAGCAGAAGCTGGCAGCCGATATCGAGGCAGTGAAGCAGATCATCGCCGGTGTTCGTACCGTTCGCAACCAGAAGAACATTGCCCAGAAGGAGCAGTTGTCTCTGCAGGTAGTAGGCAAGAACGATTTCGAGGCATACAACGACGTGACGCTGAAGATGGCCAACCTCGACAAGATTGAGGTCATCGCCGAGAAGAGTGCCGATGCATCCAGCTTCATGGTAGGCACCGACGAGTTTGCCGTACCATTGGGCGACCTCATCGACGTGGCAGCCGAGATTGAGAAGGCAGAGGCCCAGCTCAAGCACCTGGAGGGCTTCCTGATGGGTGTACGCAAGAAGCTCAGCAATGAGAACTTCGTAGCTCACGCCCCTGAGAAGGTAGTGGCCCTGGAGCGCAAGAAGGAGAGCGACTCTGTAGAGAAGATCGCTGCCCTCAAGGCAACCATCGAGGAACTCAAGAAGAAGTAACAGATTCTTTTTATATATGTTGAATGTTGAGTGTAGAATGATGAATGCAGAATCTCAGACGGATGAATTCGTCAGCCATTCTGCAACTCAGCATTCAGCATTCAACATTCAACTTTTTTATTATGATCAAGAAGCTTTTCACCTTATTTATATGTATGTTTTCGTTCGCCATGACTTTCACCAGTTGTAGCGACGAGGCTTTTGATGTGGATAGCGTCAACAAGCAGACCATCCTGGTATATTATCCATGGACAGGCAGTACCACCAGTTCGGGTTTGAAGCAATACCTTGCAAACAACATCGACAGCATCTGCCAGGGTATCGTAGCCAAAAAAGGACTTAGTGACTCACGTGTGATGGTATTTTTCAGCGAGAAATACAACAAGAGCACACTCTACGATCTGCAGTACGATGCCGCCAGCAAGACGGTGAAGCGTGTGCCCGTGAAGACCTACGAGGACAACAGCTATTGCACGGCAGAGGGATTCGCCAACCTTCTCAATGAGGTGAAGCAAAATGCCGAGGCTCTCAACTATGCCCTCATCATCGGAGTACATGGATGCGGATGGACCTATGCAGAAGATTGGGTGAATTATCCGAACTATGCCCGTCCTAGCTTCGGAAGCACAGCCACAGCCGGCAAGCCATCCAGTACATTCAGCGGCATCCAGTTTGGCAGCGACCCAGACCATCCAGTCACCCGCTTCTTCGGAAGTGTAAATTCCAAGAGTTATGCCATGGACATCCCAACCCTGGCAGAAGGAATCAGACAGAGCGGACTGAAGATGCAATACATTCTCTTCGATGCCTGCTATATGGGAAACGTGGAGACTGCATACGAGCTGAAGGATGTCACCAACTATCTCATCAGTTCGAGCAGCGAGGTGATGGGTATGGGCATTCCATACCGGAGCATCTGGAGCATGCTCAATTCCGCAACACCCAACTATTCCGGCATCGTGAACGGTATTGTCAACTTCTACAAATCCAGCGAAGTACCTTATTGCAACATGGCAGCCATCGACTGCCGCGAGATGGATAACCTGGCTAGCGTCATGAAGGAAATCAACAGCAAATATACGCTTGATTCCTCCATTCCTCTGGAAACAATCCAACCTCTCGACGGCTTCACTCCCAACCTATTCTATGATATGTCGGTATATGTAGATAGCCTCAAGCCAAGCGGTTACCTGAAAGATCAGTTTGCCGCCCAGATGCAGAAAACCATCAAGGAGGCAGCTCATACCGATGAGGCAATTACCATGCTGAAGGACTCATATAGAGGAACCACCTTCCAGGTGAAGAGCTATTGCGGTCTTTCCATCTCCGACCCGAGCCAACACAGTGTAGCCCTCAAGGGAAGAGAGAAGACAGGATGGTGGAAGGCAACCCACTAACATTGAATGGGCTTACACCCCGTTAGTGTCATCATAAAGTTGAATGTTCAAATTTCAAAAAACTAAGGACAAAGATGGAATTTTTTATAATCGATCGTAATGGACAGCAGGCTGGTCCTTTCAGTTTCGACCAACTCGTACAGAAGGGCATCAGTCCCGAAACACTGGTGTGGAAACAGGGTATGGCAGATTGGACTCCTGCCTGGAAAGTAGAGGAACTGAGAGCTGTACTGGAAGCAATAAGAGCCAACCAGCAGCAGGCTCAGCAGCAGGATTATCAGAAAGCCCAGCAGGAAGCCTATCAGCAGGGATTCCAGCAGGGAGCAGCGATGAATTCGAATTTCCAGCAGCAGCCAAAGAAGAAGACGAGCCATTTCGCAATGAAGCTGGTAATAGGTCTCATCATTTTCATCCTTGCCATATTTGCCGTAACCAATCCGGGCGCAGACGCTCATAAGGAGAAGGTTCGCACGGAGGCAAGCAAGGCGCTAGAAAAGGCGGTAGGATCTACCGACAACAATTTCTTCTCGCAGGCGCTCCGCTCTGTAGCCCAGATGATGGCTGGCAGCATGATGGACGAAGCGATGAACCAGCTTTTCGAATACCACAACTATATCGTTTGCTCTACGGGTTCCGTAGAGTTCAACGGCAAGCCGCACACCGTGAGTTTCGGTATCCTCGGCAATGTCTATACGATGAATGCCGATGATATGGTGAAGGCGCTGGAAGAAGCCAATGCCAATGAGGACCAGGCTGATAGCGATGAAGGCAGCCTCAGCACAAGAATGCAGAAGAAACTGGAAGAGAAAGCCAATCAGGCTTTCGATAAGGCGGCTGATAAAGTGAGCAAGAAGGTAGAAGAGAAAATCAACCAGAAGCTCGACGAAACCACCGATTCTTCCAGCATCGAAAAGATAATCGATAAGATCCTGGAGTTATTTTAACGGCAGATAATACAAATCTCCCGTAAGAGCTTTAGCACGGTCTATTGCTACGCTCGGAATAAAAACCTACCCGATTTAGAGACGCTTCTTGAAATCTCAAAGATTTTAGAAGTTGACCTCAAGGATTTGATTACGGACGAGAACGAAAGAGTGTAATGAACTCGTAGTTTTCTGTCTTAGCTAGTATGTTGTAGAACTTCTGATAATAAAATATTATTTGAATATGGGCATAAGCAAAGATTTAACAGAAGAGGACATCAAGTTCCGCTATCTCAACGAAGCCATCACAAGCAAGGGATGGTCGAAGGATAGTATATTCATGGAACAGAAGGTTAAATTTACTGACGGTAAAATTAACCTTCATGGTAATCTTGTGCATAGAGAGAAACCGAAGTTTGCCGACTATGTACTT
>USRA01000111.1 GCA_900557035.1 uncultured Prevotella sp.
AGGCTGGTATCGAGATCAACCGTAAGGTTCTCGCTGACCTCGCTGTTAACAACCCAGAGGCTTTCAAGGCTATCGTTGCTAAGGTGAAGTAATTTGAAAGATTTTTAAAGGAATCCTCAGTTATCTTTGATAGCTGAGGATTTTTCTTTTCCAGGAATTCCTATGTTTCTGCGATAAAGCAAATGAAAATCCCCAGCTATCCATTTAAAGATAGCTGGGGATCTTATCATTTATAAGCCTTTCGGACTTTATAAGCTCTCCGCTTTACTTGATCAATTCAAGACCTGCCTCAAACTTGGTAGTCTTTTCCATGATGGTAGGAAGCTGTTTGACAACAGTCTTCAAAATCAGGAATTGTGCCAAATCCTCCTTGTCCATGCCTGTGGTAAGAATCTTGTCAACCTGGGCATTAAGCATGGCGATGATAGGAGCTACGAAATCCTTGTCAACATAGAAATATACCTTGTTGGCTGCTGGATAAGATACGTGTACTGGAATACCGGTCTTAAACTGATCCAACATGCCGGCTACCATAGCCTTCTCCTGAGCATCATCGATGTTTGCGGTAATCTTGGCTGTGTTCAGGAACAAAGTAATCTTATTCTCGTTAACTACCTGGTATGTAGCGTAATCGTTAGCTACCTTCCAGTCCTTGTCATCAGCCTCTTCCTTATAAGTTGCAGAAATCTGACCCTTCTCATTGAAGGTTACATCCTGCAAAACGCTTCTGAGCTGGCTGTTGAGCAGCATTGGAGCCATTTTGATGGCATCCTTTACTGGATATGGCTCATCAAGCAAGCCTGGGATAGTGATAACTGCATCATCAGAACCTTCCCAGTTTAATACTACTGAACCTGTAGAATTGCCACTTGCATCAAACCCGGCATCCTGTACCTTCCAGGTGCCTTCAATCTTCTCGTTGCGGTTGAAATCATTTTCATTGTTGTCATCATCGCTGCTACAAGCAGTGAAGAAGCCAAGGGTGCAAACCATGGCCATCAAATAAATAAACTTTTTCATTTTCTTCTTTTTTTTGTTAATGAATAATTGTTGTTTTTTATCTTTTTATCTCTCTTTGGCTATATATAATAATGTACGCGAACATTATTATATAGATAGCTTCAGCAGAATATTATCTGTTACTTCAGCTGATACGTGATGCCGATGCTGCCGTAGATAGGATACATCGTCTGCTCGATGGTCTCGAAATCCTTCTTGAAGATGCCGTTCAGACCCCAGCTCAGGTCGGCGCAGATGCCCCAGCGGTCGCTCAGCTTCCAGTCTATTCCGAAATCTACGCCCACTTGCCAGTTGCGCATGTCGTCGCTGAAGTCGTAGTCGCCACGTTCGCCTTCGTCATGACCCAGCATTATCTTCTGTCCCGTCGGGTCGCCCTTCGGATGACCTTCCTCCTGGCGGCGGAGGTAACCATCGTATGCCCAGCCCTCAAATTTTTTCGAGGTAACATAGCTTACGTATGGACCCAGCTTGAAGCGGAGATTATCGCATACATCGTATGTTGCCTGGAGCGGAACGGTGATGAGACTCATATCCACCTTGGTCACTACATCGCCCGTAAAGACGCCCTGCAGCTCCTCGCCGCCACGAACTATTTTTATGTAGTAGTTCTTGACGCCCGCATCGGTCTTCATGCTCTTGTTCTCGAAGCGGATTCCTCCCACGAAACCCCAGTTTCCGGAGAGTGGGTGATAGGCATCCACGCCCAGACTGAAGTTAGGGCGAAGGGTGTAGCTGTGAAGCGTGCGGATGGTGGCAGGCATGCCGACAGGGGCTGTGCCGCCCAGATTATACGCCACGCGTGCCTGATACTCATAGCCGTGGAGATATTTGTTCCAGGCGCTATTTCCGTCTCCTGCCCATGATGCTGTGCCGCATGCCAGCAGGAGTGCCAATACAGTTATCTTTTTCATACTACAGTTCTTTCTATAGTTTTTTCTACAGTTCATCATTGCCGTTTCCTCCTCTTCTATTTGCAAATCAGTTTGAAACTATCCACCCAGAGGGTGCTGCCTACGGCTCCCAGGAAGTTGGCGCCATCAGAACTGGATGAGCAGACGATGGCCAGACTGTAACCGCCATTCTTCAGCTTCACAGGGTCGATGGTCTTGCCGTAGGACTGATAATCGAAATCTACGCTGAAGTGATGCCATTCCGGTGTGTTGCCGATGGCTATCTTGCCGTTGTCATCGCGGGTTTCGCCTACCAGTGCGAGAGCTACTATCTGCTTGCTGCTCTGTACGTTATCGCCATAGAGTACTACTGCATCTCCGTTCTCGTCGATGTTCTCATAGAGCACGGCATAGATGGTTCCGTAGTCATGGCGGTTCAGTTCGTTCATATTCTTGTCGGTGAATTTCTCGCCAGCCTGATACTTGTACCAGCCTTCCAGTTTTTCCGGTTTGGCGCTGAAGCTGAATGGGCGACCGAACTTGGTGGCTTTCATGGCATCTCGCAGGGCATCGGTGGCATCAAACTGTCCGATGAAGAGGTTGCCGGCAGCGATAGGCTTGCTCACCATATCGGCAAGCTTGCTGGTACGCTGGGTGGTGAGCTTCACGCCCTTTCCCTGATAGCCGTTTTCTATCATCACGGTAGGATATTGCTCCGGTTTTGCTGATGGGTTGCTGATCTTGAATCCCGGGTTTCCGGTTGCCCAGATGTCGAGGAGATCACCATTCCAGTTTTCCTGCCAGTTGTAGTATCCCTTGCTGAGGTATGGGTTTTCGAAATCGAATTCAAACTCCTTGCTCATGGTGGTCTGTCCCTTCTTGATGCTCACCTGATAGGTGCGGGTCCACTGCTTGTCTTCCGATGTAACCACGTATGTAACAGGACCTTTGGAGAAGTCGTGCACGCTTCCGCTTTCCGGTTGGATAGTGGCTCCTGGAGTGAGTCGGAACATCGGTGCCTGCTTCTTGAGACTGGCGAATGGCTTCATGGTGAATTCTATCTTGTCCTGGTCGCTCTGCACGTTGACGAGCGTATCCGATGCGTTTGTGAACCACAGCTTCAGCCAGCTTCCCGGGTGTATGTATGCCTGCTCGATGTCGCATTCGGCATTGAGGGGTTCATCCTTGAAGCATGAACTGAGAGATAGGGCGCAAACCGTTGATAAAGATAGCGTTATAAATTTTCTAAAACCCATTGTCTTCATATTCTTTCCTTTATTATATAAGAGCGTTATCTTTTTGGGGATAGCCGCTGTTGATTCAATTTTTCCGGTTGCAAAGTTACGCTGAAAACTTGAAAGTACCAAACATTTTTCACTTTATTTGCATATTATTTATGTTTCTGATTATTTGTTAAATGGTGTTGTGGAAAAAAAAAAAGACTGGGCATCCCTTTTGGAATGCTCAGTCTTGATTTTAGAGATTTACATTGTCGTCGCCGCCTGATTCACCGCCTCCGGTGTTATCCTTTCCGGTATCTCCTGATGGAGGGTTGCCTCCGCTTGGGTTGTCCTTGTCGGTGCCGCCGGAGGTGTCGCCTGAAGTTCCGCCTGAAGTTCCGCCGCCATTTTCCTTGTCTTCGATGCCGTTGTACTCGGTCAGTTCCTCCATCTTGATGCCACTGAGCATCGGCTTTACTCGCTTGCCCTGGTCCATGACAGAGTAAGGTGAGTAGATGATGTACATAGCCTTGATGTTGGCTGAGGTGAACTTCTTGGCGCTTACGGCTGGGGAAGTTCTGATGCCGAGCTTGAAGCTTCCGAATTCGTCGAGCACCACCTTGTTGCCGTCGGCGATGTTGGCAGAGATTTCTGTCATCAGGGCGTTGATCACGGCTAGGATGTCCGGTTCTGTCACGGTGCATCGCTCGGTGATTTTCTTGGCGATGGCTCTGGTGTGCACCACTTTGTTCACTACAGCTCTACCGTAGATCATTCCCCTGGTAGGGGAGTTCTTGCGGTTGTTTTTCACTTTTCTGAATTTTGCCATACTCATTTAGATTTAAAGGGTTAAACAACCTGTTGGCGGAATTAGTTTAGCGCATATTTAACCCTGCCAATCGGTCTA
>USRA01000112.1 GCA_900557035.1 uncultured Prevotella sp.
ATTATATTTTATCCGAAACACACGATTTTACGTGATTACAATCCAAGCTTATGAATTTTCAGGTTCTTGAACTCAGCCTTGCCATCCTGGGTATAAAGCTTCACATTCTCGTATGGAGCTACAGGGAAGACGAGGTTGGTCATGGCGATGCGACCGCCATCTACGAAGAGCTCAACAGATGACTTATCTACGAAGATATCAACATGATAAGTCTTCTTGCCATCCTCGCAAAGACTCAACGGAGCCCAGGTAGCGAGAGCGAAATCGTTCTTGTAGTTGATGGAGTTGGTGATGCGGGCAGGCTGCTTGCCTTCTGCTGCCAGCTGCTTGTCCCAAGCCAACTCGATATCATGAGGAACAGCCTGCTTACCGAAATCAGTCAGACCACTCTCTGTTCTATCCATCACTACCTTGCCCTGCTTCATATCGAAGTAGATCATGGTACGCTCACGCTTGTTGTTAGAAATCTCGATACCGGCAATGCCGTTGGCATCTGGAGTTACATCTGCCTCAATCTCGAAAGCTCCTTCCATATTGGCAGCAACCCCAGCAAACTCCTTGGCATCGGCAACAGAAGCATCAGCCAAATCCTTGGTTTCCTTTCTCAAAGCATACACTTCTGAAGCTACATTTTCTGAAATATAATACTTGCCATTCTTCTCGTAGAGCTTCAACTCTCTTGGCAAACCGTTAGCACCACGATTCTGCTTAAACGGAGTGAGGTTGGCATACTGCCAGTTGCTCATCCAGGTGATACCCAGAACTCGGTCGCCTGTGTTTGAGAAGGTAACGGTAGCATAATGATCCTTACCCCAGTCGAGCCACTTCACATCGTGGGCATCAGGACAGGTGAAGTTCTTGCCGTCGAAATCGCCTACGAAATACTCGGTAGCGCTGCCACCAAACCAGCAGCCAGGGTTGATATTCATCGTCATCACCCACTTCATCTTCTTCTTATCACCATTTACAGGCAACTGGAAGAAGTCTGGGCACTCATACTGACATGGCTGCTGTCCCAAGCCCTTACCGAAGGCACTCACGTAATCCCATTTCTTGAGATTCTTTGACTTGTAGAAGCGGGTCTCCTTATCAGCAGAAACTATCATATACCAGCATTTTCCCTTCTCATACCAGAACACCTTAGGGTCACGGAAGTCCTTCAAGCCATCGAATGGAGTCAACACTGGGTTGCCCTCGTACTTGGTAAAGGTGCGACCATTGTCATTGCTATAAGCGATGCACTGCACCTCATCATGGTTTACACTACTGTTGTTGGTATAGATGGCGATGATGGCATTCTTGCCGAAACCTGCCGTATTCTTCTTATCCACAACCGAACTACCAGAGAAGATATGACCTACAGGGTCGCGGGCAATGGCTGGATCGAGATGCTCCCAATGAACTAGGTCCTTGCTTACGGCATGGCCCCAGTGCATATTGCCCCACTTGCTTCCGTATGGGTTATACTGGAAATAGAGATGATACTCGCCATCCTTATACACCATTCCGTTAGGGTCGTTCATCCAACCATAGAGCGGAGTGAAGTGATAAGATGGACGATAGTAATCGGTATTGGTTGTGTCGAATGTATCGCTGAGTTTGAGCAAGTTGAGTGCCAAAGCATCCTTCTTCAGACCAAGAATCTTGACTGTAGCAGTCTTACCCTTGCCCAAAGCAAAAGGCACATAGTAATCAGAACCATTCTGAGCCAGGCGAACGTCCATCCAGGTATCATCCTTAGAACCTGTATCGAGCAAAACCTGAGCCTCATCCTTCTCTTCCTGGATAGGGAGAAGAAGATACTTGGTAGGATTCTCCACCTTGATGATAGTAGTATCACCCTTGTGTTCGATGTTCATCTTCTGTGCAAAAGCAGAAGTGGTAGCTGATGCCATCAACATGAGGCAGGCAGCCTTCATCATATTGTTTGTTTTCATTGTAAAACTATTGTTAATTGTTATTGTTTATATCTATTAATATGTAGAATTGTTTTCGTTATTATCGACAGCCCTATACCTTATTATATATAGGAGCTGTCGATTATATGTATTGGAATTAAAACGCTTAGAATTTAAGCGAAGCTGTGAATTCAACCGTGAATGGACGGAGATAGCTACCCGTCATAATCTGGTTCTTGATTCCCTTAGCCTCATCCTTGGTAATCAGCTCGGCACCTGCGATACTACCCTTGGCACCAGTCTGGTTGAGGAAGTTGACTACGGTACAGCCGAGAGCCAGACGCTTGGTTGCCTGCCAATTCAAACCTCCGAAGGTCTCCCAGTGACCGTTGAAGTAATATGCCTCATTGATGTTGGCATAGGTCTTACTGAAGTAGCGGAAACTGGTCCAAAGTTTGATATCCTTTGTAATCATGTAACTTGGATCCAACTCGATGAGAATCTCAGGAATCTCGGCAACGATATTGCCTGTGGCATTGATGTTGCCAACATAGCCATCGTTGAAGGTAACTGATGTCTCAAACTTCTTGTAGGTAGGCTTCTGATAAGTGAAGAGGAAGTGGAAATCAAATCCCTTGAATGGATGTGCCACGGCATCGGTTGTCCATCCCCAGGTCTGGATATCGTAAGCCAAAGGAGCTGCCTTGATCTCACTGCCATGCTGGAGGTTCAATGTTGAGTTATTGTTGGTCTTTGAGATGTAAGAGAACAACGAAGTGAGACTCAACCATGAATTATTGTAATAGATACCGGCACGACCGAGAGGTACACTAATCTGGTCGGTATTTGGCAATGTAGCTGGAGCAAATGCCTCGAACTTAGGATGCTGCACGATGTAAGTGAAATCGCCCGTGAAGCCGAAGTTATCGGTCAACTTATAGGTTGCTGCTACAGAGAAATCGTAGTTCAGCCAGTTGTAGCTCAAGTCTGCTGGTGCAATCTTGGTTCCATCTGCTGCCGTAGCACCGAGATAATAATCGGCAAAACGACCTACGAAATCACCGTTTGCATTCTTCACTGCTGCGTTTTCACCCTTCAGCTTCTGCCACTCCAAACGTGCACCATAGTAGAGGTTTAACTTATTGGTCACGTCCCAATCGTGGGTGAAGTAGAGAGCCAGTTTGTTTTCGCTTCCCTTGTAATACTCAGAGGCGTTCTTGTTGAAATCGTAGAAATAGCTGTTGCGCTGATTAGCATCCCAGACACGCAACGCATAACTGCCATCAGATGGAACGCTCTGATCATACATGGTTGTATTTGAGCAATAATCGATATGGTAGAACCACTCGTTCACGCCGATGCGGAAGGTGGAAGTTCTGAATTTCTTGCTGAGTTCGGTGGTGAAGAGAGCCTCATCGATGGTTCCGGAATTGAGGCAAGACATACGGGTCTGCACATACTGACCATCGTAAGACTTGGTTTGTCCATCAATATCACGATACATATAATTATATACACCCTTATTGGCATCATTCTTCAAATCGATGATAGACATCGGAGTCTGATAAACCATCGCACCACGAGAATGGTCGTACTTTAGGGTTGCCTTCCAGTTCAAACCGTTGTCAAAGCGGTAGTTGTTCATCAGGGTAACCTCGCTTGCCTTGTTCAGACAGGCATCGTAGAGAGAGGTCTGCTCCAGTTTGCCGGTACGCATATTGCGATAAGTCATCTCGTTATCAATAGGAAGATAAGAGGTGGTACCGAGCTTGAAGTCTCCATACTCCTTCACGCTTCCATCACCTACATAAATGAATGGAGCACTCTGGGTGGCATAGTTATATACATTATGACTGTTGGCATACTTATACATAGCGGTAAATTCACCACGGTTGCCGTTATACTTTTTGGTGAGGAGCGCCTTATAAATCTGAGTACGGTCCTGATAAGGAGTTGACTTGATTTTGAAGGTTCCCGGGTCGAAATCCTGATACATATTAAAGCTGTAGTACCAGTCCTTACCCAAATCACCATTCATATTCAAAGAGAATTCCTGCAATCCAAAATGATTGCTCTTATAATTCAGAGTACCATTGAATCCTTTCTGACCCTTCTGGG
>USRA01000113.1 GCA_900557035.1 uncultured Prevotella sp.
GGCGGTGAATGTGGCGGGATGCCTCATCATCGGGTTTCTCTCGGGATTGAACTGGAGGGAAGGGGGAGGGATGTCGCCATCTGCCAAACTGCTGCTCACCACGGGCTTCTGCGGAGGATTCACCACCTTCTCTACCTTCATGAACGAGGGGGCGGGATTGATGAAGGAGGAAAACTACCTCTATATGATGCTCTATCTCTTCGGAAGTCTAGCACTGGGACTTATCGCCGTACTCGCCGGCCATTATCTGGCGAAAATTATCGCATAAAATACAGAAGAGAACAGAAAGAAGAACCCGGATTATCGCATAAAATACAGAAGATAGGATTCCATCAGATGAAGAAATGATGAAAATTCTATCTTTTTTATTATTTTATATTTTCAAAATGCCTAAATTACGAAAAAAAATCGTATTTTTGCAGAAAATAATCTGCACTCGACAATTTGAAAGCAAGCTTTCATCGTACTCGTTTGCTTAATTTTTGCACCTATGAATACATTAGATACAAACAATATAAAATGGAGCGAGAATGTAATCATCGCTGATGCCGACTATATCGACCGAGTGGCTTTCGACCTGACTGTCAACTTCGAGCGAATGATCAACCGACGCATCCAGCCAGCTGACATGTCACAATGGGCAGTGTGCATCGCCCTCGACGGAGGACTCAGAGAGGGCGAGCACGAAACGCAAGTGGTGCTTATCCACGATAAGAAAGCCATTGCAATGAAGAACTTCCGACCTTCTAACTATGAAACGGACCTCAACGCCAAGGCTTTCAAGGATGATAAGCTGGGAGAATTTATCTTCTCATCTTATCCTACAGAGGAGAAGATGGTGGGAAAGGATGAATTCCTCGTAGAAGTGGCACGCACCGTATGCAACACCAAGGAGGTGAAAAGGGTGATGGTGATTCCAAACTCGGAAGATGGAGACGCCTACGACCAGCTGAGAGATATACTGAGAAAGGTGGAGGATGACGACAAGCGCATCACGCTCTTCGCCATGCAACCCATGCCGGGAGGAAACTTCCGACAGGAGATTCTGGGTTACTCGCTGATGAATGCCCTGGGCATTTCGGCTAAGGAAATAAAATAAAAGCAGGAAGCATTTTTGTTGAAACGCAGAAACGCAGAAAAAGCTGAAACGCTTCTAAATAAAGAACTTATAAAATTAAAATAATAAACATAATAATAAAAACAAGATTATAAATGAGTAGAGTACTTATGATTGGCGCTGGTGGCGTGGCTACCGTAGCTGCCTTCAAGATCGTCCAGAACCAGGACGTTTTCACCGAGTTTATGATTGCTAGCCGTCGCAAGGAAAAATGCGATAAGCTGGTTAAGGATATCCATGCCAAGGGCTACAAGATGGATATTCAGACAGCTGAGGTGGATGCCGACGACGTTAAGCAGTTGAAGGCTCTCTTCAATAGCTATAAGCCTGAACTTGTCATCAACCTCGCTTTGCCTTACCAGGATCTCACCATTATGGATGCCTGTCTGGCTTGCGGCTGCAACTACATGGATACCGCTAACTATGAGCCTAAGGACGAGGCTCACTTCGAGTACTCATGGCAGTGGGCTTACAAGGATAAGTTCGAGCAGGCAGGTCTCTGCGCTATCCTCGGCTGCGGCTTCGACCCAGGAGTTTCTGGCATCTTCACCGCATACGCTGCCAAGCATCACTTCGATGAAATCGAGGTGCTCGATATCGTGGATTGCAACGCAGGAAACCATCACAAGGCTTTCGCTACCAACTTCAACCCAGAAATCAATATCCGCGAGATTACCCAGAAGGGACTCTGGTATAAGGATGGAGAATGGATTGAAACCGACCCTCTGTCTATCCACAAGCCTCTCACCTACCCTAACATCGGCCCTCGCGAGAGCTATCTGATGCATCACGAGGAGTTGGAGAGCCTGGTGAAGAACTACCCTACCATCAAGGAGGCACGTTTCTGGATGACCTTCGGTCAGCAGTATCTCACCTACCTCGACTGCATCCAGAACCTCGGTATGAGCCGCATCGACGAAATCGAGTACGAGGCTCCATTGGCAGACGGTTCCGGCAAGACAGCCAAGGTGAAGATTGTTCCATTGCAGTTCCTCAAGGCTGTATTGCCTAACCCACAAGATCTCGGCGAGAACTATGATGGCGAAACATCCATCGGTTGCCGCATCCGTGGTAAGAAGGATGGCAAGGAACGTACCTACTACGTATATAACAACTGCAAGCACCAGGAGGCTTACAACGAGACAGGCATGCAGGGCGTAAGCTACACCACTGGTGTGCCAGCCATGATTGGTGCGATGATGTTCCTGAAGGGTATCTGGAAGAAGCCAGGCGTCTGGAACGTAGAGGAGTTCGACCCAGATCCATTCATGGAGCAGCTGAACAAGCAGGGATTGCCATGGCACGAGGTGTTTGATGGCGACTTGGAGATTGATTAAACTTTAAACATAAAAAAATATGGCAAAAGAGATAGAAGAGGGCAAACTGACCCCCAACGAGGGAAAACTGAAAGCCCTCCAGGCAGCCATGGCGAAGATTGAGAAAGACTTCGGCAAGGGCTCTATTATGAAACTCGGCGATGAGCACGTCGAGAATATCGAGGTGATTCCTACGGGCAGTATCGCTCTCGACAATGCATTGGGCGTAGGCGGTTATCCTAGGGGACGTATCATCGAGATCTATGGTCCTGAATCTTCTGGTAAGACTACATTGGCCATCCATGCCATCGCAGAGGCTCAGAAGGCTGGTGGTATTGCTGCCTTTATCGATGCCGAGCATGCTTTCGACCGCTTCTATGCTGCCAAGTTGGGCGTGGATGTGGATAACCTGTGGATTTCACAGCCAGACAATGGTGAGCAGGCATTGCAGATTGCCGATCAGCTGATCAGCTCAGCTGCCGTAGATATCGTGGTAGTTGACTCTGTAGCTGCCCTGACACCTAAGAAGGAAATCGAGGGCGACATGGGCGATAACGTGGTAGGTCTTCAGGCACGATTGATGAGCCAGGCACTCCGCAAGCTCACTTCTACCATCAGCAAGACCAATACTACCTGCATCTTCATCAACCAGTTGCGCGAGAAGATCGGTGTGATGTTCGGCAACCCTGAGACAACTACCGGTGGTAACGCCTTGAAGTTCTATGCATCAGTGCGTCTGGACATCCGCAAGGCAACAGCCATCAAGGACGGCGAGGATGTGGTAGGTAATCTGGTTCGCGTGAAGGTAGTGAAGAACAAGGTGGCTCCTCCTTTCCGCAAGGCGGAGTTCGACATTATGTTCGGCGAAGGTATCAGCCGTGCCGGCGAGGTATTCGGTTTGGCAGTAGCCAACGGCATCATCGACAAGAGCGGCAGCTGGTACAGCTACGGCGGTTCAAAGCTCGGACAGGGTGCAGATGCCTGCAAGGCATTGCTCAAGGATAATCCTGAGCTTCTCGACGAGCTGGAGGCAAAGGTTCGTGAAGCACTCGCTGCCAAGGATCAGAAATAAAACTCAGATGAAATAAAACTCAGATAAGGTAGATTACACCTTATTATATATAGGGACATTATCTGGAAGAAAGAGTTCTCTATAAACGAAATAGGAATCAAGATATGAGGAATGCGACATTTTATCGCTTCTTTTATCTTGATTCCTTTTATTTTGTCAGTACCTGGCTGACAGCTTGTCAGCCATAATCAGCAAAACACAGAAAAAAACAGAAAAAAACAGCCAAATCCTGCAAAAAATTCCCTTGGCACGCGCTTTGTTTGTTAGGAAGCGTGAACGCTAAGTTCAGGAGGTTCCCGACAGATGCATATCTTCGGCAGACTTCCCCGAAGGCGGCGATTCATGAGATAAATAACATATTAATAACGAAAAAATAAAAAAAAGATATAATTATGGGAAAAGTAATTGGAATTGACTTGGGTACCACAAAC
>USRA01000114.1 GCA_900557035.1 uncultured Prevotella sp.
CAGCTTTCGCTCAAAAAGCGAACTCAGCAGCTCAAATCCCAACATTCCAGGAAACCATGGGCAAATATTTCCTGATTGGTGCAGCCGTTAATACTTCTCTGACAGACGGGCAAGACCCGGCAGGTGAGGAAGTAGTGAAGAAGCAGTTTAACCAGGTGGTTGCCGAGAACTGTATGAAGGGCGAGGAAAATCATCCGGAGGTGAATCGCTTTGATTTCACCGATGGCGATAAATTGGCTGACTGGGCTGAGAAGAACGGCAAGACCTTGATAGGTCATTGTCTGGTATGGCACTCTCAGCCACCTAAGTGGATGTTTACCGATGATAAGGGTAATTTGGTAAGCCGTGAAGTGCTCATCGGCAGAATGTATAATCACATCATGAATGTGGTTACTCATTATAAAGGTAGAGTAAAGGGATGGGACGTAGTGAACGAGGCTTTTGAGGATGATGGCTCTTACCGCAAGTCTCTGTATTATAAGATTATCGGTCCGGAGTTTATCGTACTGGCTTTCCGCTTTGCGCATGAGGCTGACCCTAACGTAGAGCTTTACTATAATGATTATTCTACTTCGAAGCCTGCTAAGCGTGAGGCTATCTGCAAACTCGTTCGCGACCTGAAGGCAAAGGGCCTCCGCATTGATGCAGTAGGTATGCAGAGCCACAATGGTTTTGATTATCCTGACTATGCTGAGTATGAGAAGAGCATCGAGGCTTTTGCTGCTGAGGGCGTGAAGGTGATGATGACAGAGTTGGATATGAACATGCTTCCTAATCCGCAAGGATTCGGTGGAGCGGAAATCAGCCAGAAGTTTGAACTTCAGAAGAAGTACAATCCATACGTGAACGGGCTTGACAAGAAGGCGCAGAAACTCTTCAACCAGCGTTATCTCGATCTCTTCAAGATTATCGAGCGCCACAAGGATGTAATCAGTCGTGTTACTTTCTGGGGCGTCAACGATGGTCACTCTTGGTTAAACGGCTGGCCTATTCCAGGCAGAACCAACTATCCGCTGCTCATCGACCGCAACAACGAGGTGAAGCCAGTGGTTAAGGAAATCGTAAAACTCTTTAAATAATAACAGCAATGAAAGCAAGATATTTGTTCCCTAAGGATTATATGGCAGATCCATCTGCCAATGTGTTTAACGGTCGCCTGTATGTTTACCCATCTCATGACTGGGATAGCGGCGAATGCTTCGACGATGATGGCGGTCACTTCCAGATGAAAGACTATCATGTTCTCTCTATGGACGATGTGATGGAAGGTGAGGTAACCGATCATGGTGTGATTCTCGATGTGAAGGATGTGCCATGGGCTGAGAAGCAGATGTGGGACAATGATGTAGTGGAGAAGGATGGCAAATACTATCTCATCTTCTCTGCCAAGGATTATAATGGGGTGTTCCATCTCGGCGTGGCTGTGGCTGATAAGCCGGAAGGTCCTTTCGTTCCGAATGCCGATCCTATCCGCAAGTCATACAGCATTGACCCTTGCGTGTTCAAGGATGATGATGGAAAGATTTACTGCTACTTCGGTGGTATCTGGGGCGGTCAGCTTCAGTGGTACAAGGACAACAAGGCTTTGAAGGATGAGCATCTCCCAGAGGGAAAGGAGAATCCGTTGCCATCCCGTGTAGCCCTGATGACAGATGATGTACAGCAGTTTGCTGAGATGCCAAAGCCTGTTGTCATTGTTGACGAGGAGGGTAAGGTATTGCCTGCCGATGATCCACATCGCTTCTTCGAGGCTAGCTGGATGCATAAGTACAAGGGCAAGTATTACTTCAGCTACTCTACCGGTGATACTCATTATCTCTGTTATGCAGTAGGTGATAATCCTTATGGTCCGTTCACTTACAAGGGCGTCATCCTGGAGCCGGTGGTAGGTTGGACAACCCATCATAGCATCTGTGAGTACAAGGGACAGTGGTATCTGTTCCATCACGACTGCGTGCCATCTAATGATACTACCTGGCTTCGCAGTGTAAAGGTGGCTCCTCTCTTCTATGATGAGGAGGGTAACATTTTGCCGGTGAAATAGTTTAGCTTTTTAGGTTTTAATAGTTTTGATGAATAGTTGATACATAAGTTTAATGTTAGTTAGAAACGGGCAGCATCTTCGAGAGGAAGATGCTGCTTTTCGTTTTTATCGTGGTTTTCTTGCTGCTTTTCTTTTTATTTCATGTTATTTTTATGTTATTTCTTTCTTCTTGTTATTGTTTTCTGGGTTTTTTGTTTATCTTTGTACCCGTAAACCAATGAAACTAAAGAATTATGTTGAAATTACTGTTAAGGTTATGGTGGCTGCAACAGCGCCGTAATTTCCACAAGAGAGATGCCTTCGTGGCGTGCTACATCATCTTCTTGTATGTGATGGTGGGTGTGGGCTTCTACCAAGGCTTCACCGAGAGTGGAGGAGAACTGGAGGGAGAAGAAATGCCGGCATTATTGGGTGCGGGCATCGTAATCGGTATGCTGATTCCTGACATCATTATGAAGATGGTGATGAAGCGGGATATTACGGCAATGGATGATTATGTGAAGTCGCGCCCTGTGCCAGAGAAAATCTGGAACAGGTTCCTGCTCACTACCAATCTCGTGAGCTTTTGGAACTATGTGCTTCCGGTGCTTACGCTTCCGGTGTTCATCTATCTCCTGCCGGCAAGTGAGGCTGTAGCCAGTTTCTTCCTGTTCCTGGAGTTCTCTTTCATCAACGGCATCTATATCACCTGTTATCGCAAGGCTACGGAGTGGATTCTGAAATGGCCTTTGATATTGGGATGGATGGGAATGTTTGCCGTGCTGATAGGATATATGTTTGTGGCTTCTTTCTTCCCGGTATATATGGGATGGATAGGTCTCTTCTTCCTTGCAGGAGCGGTATTCACTGGACTTACCGCTTATCTCTATCACGAAAAGATTTATAATGAGCAGAAGCAGAAGGTTTCCAAGTTCCGTGGATTCAGCCATGTCAACCTCTTCAGTCTGCAATATATCGGTACGTTGAGAGCAAAGCGTGTCCGTACGATGGTGATTATGATTACCGCCATCTTCCTTTTCGATGCCTATCTCTTCGCCCTGCTGCCTTTAGAGCCGGGACAGGAGATAGGGGATAAGGTGGCTATGACTACTCTCTATGTAGTGGGTGCCATCCTGCTGCCATCGGTGGTGTTGTCGCAATGGACCTTTGGTATTGAGGCAAACTTCTTCCATGGTTTGATGACCAAACCTGTCAAGGTTAAACAGATGCTGCAGAATTGCTTCTATTATTATATGGTGGTGAGTGCAGTTGCTTTGCTGCTCACCCTTCCGTTCCTTTTCCTGCAGGCAGGAATCGGAATCCAGGTGCTCATCAGCGGTTTCTGTCTGGCGGTGTTCATCAATCTCTTTAATCTGCCTACGGCACTCTTCTCTTCCCGTCTGGAGATATTCCAGACTTCCATGTTCAGCATGCAGGGAGCGAATCTGAAGATCAATCTTTATGCCATCGCCTTCCTCTTCCCGTTGGCTGGCGTCGCTGCCATCTATCATTTCTTTGGCGAGACGGCATGGTTTATTACCTGTGTAGCGCTGGCAGTCTTCAGCATCGCCATCCATAAATGGTTCATCGCCAAGATTGCTGCCATCTTCGAGAAGAACAAGTATAAGCGCATGGAGAAGTTCATGAGTTAAGTGAAGAGTGAAGAACGAAGAGTGAAAAATTCAATAGCTTTACTAATCATAAAGTTCAAAGTTCAAAGTTCAAAGTTCAAAGCTCAAAGTTCAAAGTAATCATAAAGTTCAATGTTCAAAGCTCAAAGTTCAAAGTAACAATAAAGTTCAAAGTAATATGATTAAGATTCAGAATCTCAAAAAGATATATAATGGCAATACCGTACTCGATATTGATA
>USRA01000115.1 GCA_900557035.1 uncultured Prevotella sp.
CAAAACTCTCAAACAAGTGAGTTAATATTGGAACATAGAACTGGACACCCTAGTATATTATCCAAGAAATACTCTTTCTATATGAAAAAGATAATAACAACACTAATGCTGTGCCTCATCACCCTATCGATGACAGCCAAGGGGCATACGGCGGCGAATAACCGTCTGGTAATAGCCAAGGCTCCAGCCGGCATCGAACTCAAGAAAGACTTTGAGGTAAAAGCCCGCACCACTGGCGGTGAATGGCAAGATATCGACACCTACGCCTTCAAGGTGGATAGAGTGGCGAATGCCAAACATAATGTAGAGGTCACATCCGTGGCAAAGTTTGAATTCGAAGGTAAAGTTGAAATTCAGGTAAAGAGCATTGCTCAGGATATCAAAAGTTATAAGATTCGTCCGAACTCCTACGGAATAGAGGCTAAGCAAGAGGGCAACACGTTGACGTTTACGCTCGACCGCCCTCGCTACCTCTCCGTAGAAATCAACGGCAACATCTACCAGAATCTCCAAATCTTCGCAGACAACATTTTAGAAAAGCCAAAGGTAAAGAAGAAGAAAGACCTGATGTATTTCGGCCCGGGCGTTCACGATTTCAAGGGCGATTCTATTCACATTGCATCAGGCAAGACCATCTTTATTGACAACGGAGCCGTCATCAAAGGTTGGTTATCTACCTACGGCTCAAGAGATGTCAAAATTCTCGGTCACGGCATCGTAATGCCGGGCCATCACGAGGGTATCATGGTGAGATACAGCAAGAACGTGTATATCGACGGTCCTCTCACCACCCAGTTGCCTATCGGCGGCAGCGATTCCGTAACCGTAAAGAATGCCAAGGTGATGAGCTGGTATGGCTGGGGCGATGGTTTCAACATCTTTGCCAGCAACAACGTGTATCAGGAGCATCTCTTTGCACGTACCAGCGACGACTGCTCCACCATCTACTGTACCCGCAAGAACTATCATGGCGGTTGCAGGAACATTACCATCAAGGATTTCGTCATGTGGGCAGACGTGGCTCATCCTATCATGATAGGCTTGCACAGCGAGACTCCAGAGAACGAGGACATCACCAACGTGCTCTATGACAACATCGACATCCTGGAGCATGCCGAGAACCAGATAGACTATCAGGGCTGCATCGGCATCAACAATGGCGACAACATCCTGGTAAAGGGCGTCACCTTCCAGAACTTCCGCATCGAAAACATCCGCAAGGGAATGCTCTTCAACATGCGTGTTTGCTTCAACAAGAAGTACTGTTCTGCCCCAGGCCGTGGCATCGAGGACATCACCCTCCGCAATATCGCCTACACCGGAGAAGCTCCCAACATGGGCATCATCGCCGGTTACGACGAGAACCGCAAGGTGAAGAACATCCGCTTCGAGAACTTCACGATTAATGGTAAAGTGATTTCGGATGATATGCCGGGAAAGCCAAAGTGGTACAAGACCGCAGATATGGCGAATATCTACGTGAACGACCATGTGGATAACATCACTTTTAGCAAGTAACAACAGCTCAATAGTTGCAATCAAATAGACAAACAAACAACATAGACTATCTATTTTACTATAAAATCACAAGAAAGGCTGCTCCCCAATCAGGAAGCAGCCTTATTTTTTTGCAATCTCAATATCATTTGGATAAAACTTGGAATCATGATACAGAGAGAGAAGCCTACGGCGTAATATACGGTCTTCTCATCACCATGGAAGAGGTCGATGAGCTTGCCATCGCTCTGCGGCATGATATTAGTAAGAACATACGCCATCGTATTGTTCACCCAGTGGAGCAGGATGCCCGGAACAAGACTCTGGGTACGATAATACATCCATCCCAGGAGCAAGCCCATCAGAAGAGCATTGACAAACTGTGCCAGGTTGGCATGAACCACTCCGAAGATGGCAGCAGAAATCATGATGGCTACCCAATGGTTCTTCTTGCTCATGATGCCCAGCAGGGTGCGAAGGATGGCTCCACGGAATACTACCTCTTCGGCAAGAGGCGCCAGGATGCCGACTGCCACATAGCCCCAAGGCTCCTTCATCAGCGAGGTGAATATCTGCTGGGTATTCTCATCCATCTCGATACCCAGCTGCTCATAGAGGAACGACAGCGGAATGATGGTGCCCAAAGAGAACAATGCCACCCAGAGAAGTGTGCCCCAAGGCTTGGAAAGCAGATAACTGCGGGTAAGCGGCGTCCACTTCGTCTTCAGGAAGATGATGAGGGTGATGACATTGCTGAACACCGAAACAAGCGCTGTAAGAATGGCGTTACCGCCCGTACTTACTGACTGAAGCGTTGCCTGATAACCTTCACCCTTGATGCCTGCCCAGATTCCTGCGCCGGCATACATCATGATAATCTGTACTACTATAAATATAATAAGGTAGAGGACCACATCCGTCAAACCTCTCTTTAAATTAATCTTTGCCATTGCTTTTATAGTTTATAATTAACTGTTTTATAGTTAATAGCATTCTTGCTATCATTTCGCTTCCTTTTCGAAGAGATCCAGCACGGTCTGCTCATCCACCTTCAGTTGCGCCGCCAACTCCTCGGGACCATCAAACTTCTGTTCGCCCCGAATCCGCTTCATAAAGCCCACGAGCAGGAGCTGGTCGTAGATGTCGCCATCGAAATTGAAGATATGCGTCTCCAGCGTTATCTGCTTGCCATTGAAGGTAGGACGGTTGCCCACATTCATCATTCCCCGTTTCCATACCACCGTATTCTCCAGTCTTACCCTTACGGCATAGACGCCAGGGGCAGGAATCAGCTGTCCGAAGTGAGAGATGTCGAGATTGGCTGTAGGGAAACCGAGCTTTCTGCCTTCATGGAATCCATTCACCACCTTTCCGATGAGGGTGTAAGGGAAACCGAGGCACCGGGCTGCCATCTCCACTTCTCCCTCTTTCAGGAAAGAACGGATTACGGAAGAAGAGATGTTGATGCCATCTATCTGGAAGGCCTCATTTCTGATTACCTCAATGCCCATCTCCCTGCCGTAGCGCACGTAATCCTCGAAAGTCTCGGCACGGTTGTGACCGAAGCGATGGTCGTAGCCGATGAAGAGTTTCCTTACGTTGAGATGGTCGTGGAGCACCTGCTGCATAAACTCTCTTGCCGACATCGCAGCCATCGCCTTGTCGAAATGCAGCACCACAGCATTATCCACTTCCGTCTTCGAAAGCAGCAGCAGCTTGGAATCAAGTGTACTCAGCATCTCTGGCTGGTAATCCGCCTGCAATACCTTGCGGGGATGCGCATCGAAGGTGATGACGGTAGATTGCAAGCCATCCTTTCGTGCCGTTTCTACGAGATGATGAATCAGAAACTGGTGTCCCCGATGCACCCCGTCGAAGAAACCGATGGTTGCCACACAAGGCGGCAACTGCACGGTATCGTTATAATGTATTGTATTCATTCTATCTTCTCTTTGCTATCATTCTCTTAAAAGCTCTCCACAGCTCGCCCACCCAGAGCACAACAGAGGTGGAACCGATGATGAGCAGCCACTCGTGGAGAGACAATGGTGTGGTGCGGAACATTTCGCCACCAAAGGTGACGATGATCCACTGACCCACCAATACCAGTACAAGCACCAGAATCATTCCCTTATCCTTCAGGAAATGGCGGAAGGCGGTGTGATGACTCATCAGCGCCTTGGCATTGAAGAGGTTCCAGAACTGTATCATCACGAAGGTGGTGAAGAACATGGTCAGTTCATGCACATCTACTCCACCCT
>USRA01000116.1 GCA_900557035.1 uncultured Prevotella sp.
AGCGATTTGGTGCCAAACCGGTACACACGCTTCAGGAAATGGAACTTCTGAAAAGTCGATTCCCCGAGAATATCATCCAATATAATGCTTATCGCAACGGGCACATAATAGGAGGTCTCACCTTTTATATTACCCAGCAAGTGATACATGGACAATATAGTTCTACCAACGATGAAGGCAAGGAATTCGGAGCCATGGAGGCTATCTACGAACAGATTATGTATCATGATTACCCCGATTATCCTTACCTGGATTTCGGCAGTTCTACGGAACAGCAGGGAGCCTGGATCAACGAGGGCCTCATCGCCCACAAGGAAGGGTATGGAGGAAGAGGCGTGGTTTATGACACCTATGAATGGATATTATAATTTTAGAAAAATAAATCCCGAGGTTCACAAAGGCGGAACTTCGGGATTTATAGTATAGGAGTTAACAGGTTAACAGTTAACAGCCGTTTTTTTATACTTGCCAGCTATTATTCCTTATTTATAAGAGTATAACCGTCACACCACGAGCAGCCTGCGCACCCATGACCAGCGCCTGCTCAATATCGGCAGTCTTGGAAGGACCGCTGATGAAAGTACCGAAATTATACTTCGGATCCATCTCGATACGGGCATAAGCCTCGTGCATATTGTTAACTACCTTATCTTTCTGAAGGAAAATCACGAGATATTCGGAGATGAAAAGCACCACCTTCTCCTTCATGGTCTGAGGAATCCAGATGCAGCCATTCTCGGCAACACCCACTTCTCCACGTACAATACCCACATCGGTACCATTCAGGTCGTTGGCATCAGCCACGGTATCAGGATTCTTCTGTGCGATGGTAATCTCAGGCAGGTTGGAAGCAAAGACCTTCGCTTCCGGATAAGCCTTCTTCACCAGCTCATCCAGGCTCTCGCCTTCCTCAGCCTCTATCACGTGTCCACCCACAGACTCAGTCATCTCTATAAACTGCTTCAAGGTGTCCTCATACTGGATTCCCTTGACATCTACGGCAGGCATATCGAATTGAACGTGCGTATTCTTACGCAACTTGTTCAGGAAATCTTCTTTTAACATTGAAATTTGAACTTTGAACTTTGAACTTTATGAGTACCCACTACTTCACCTTTCCTTCTTTCCAAAGCTGATGGAAACTCTTCTTCGCAAACTCAGGCATGGCGTGACCGATACCCCACGCATTCCAGTTGCTGAAGTGCGTGCAGCATTCAGGAATCAGATTGGCAAGCGGAGCAAACTTCAGGGCGGTGGTGTAGAGCGCCGGACGGTCGAAGAGATATTTCATACCATTCGACATTGCCTTCTTCACAGGATCTGCCTTACCCAACTTATCCAGACTCTGGCGCCAAGCGTAAATCTGAGAACCAGGACCTACCTTGGAAGGGCATACATTGTCGCAAGACAAGCACAAGGTGCAGGCTGAAACATTGTCGCTGTACTTCTGAGGATTCTTCAGCATTCCCAGGTTCACACCGATAGGCCCCGGAATGAAATAGGTGTAACTGTATCCGCCTGAACGACGATAAACCGGACAGGTGTTCATGCAGGCTCCGCAGCGCATGCACTTCAAGGTCTGCCAGTGGTCCTTATCGGCGAGAATATCGCTTCTGCCATTATCCACCAGAACCACATGCATCTCAGCACCCGGACGAGCCTGGCGGAAATGAGAGGTAAAGGCGGTAGTAGGCTGACCGGTTCCGCAGCGGCAGAGCAGGCGCTGGAATACAGCCAGTGACTTATAATCAGGCACCAGCTTCTCGATACCCATCGCTACGATATGGAGCTTAGGCATGGAAGTGGTCATATCGGCATTACCCTCGTTGGTACAAACCACGCAATCGCCAGTGGCAGCCACACCGAAGTTACAGCCAGTCATACCTGCTCCGGCTTCCATAAACTGGTCGCGGAGATGATGACGGGCGCAGCGGGTCAGATAAGTAGGATCGTAGTTTCCGATTTCCTTGGAGACTCCCTTCTCCTCGAACATCTTTCCCACTTCCTCACGCTTCAGGTGGATGGCAGGCATGACGATGTGACTTGGCTTCTGACCCAAGAGCTGAATGATGCGCTCACCCAGGTCAGTCTCTACCACATCGATTCCGTGCTGTTCGAGATAAGGATTCATCTCGCACTCCTCGGTGAGCATCGACTTCGACTTCACCATCTTCTTCACGTTGTGATCCTTGAGAATACCGAGCACAATCTCATTAAATTCCTGCGCATCCTTCGCCCAGTGCACCTTTACCCCACGGCTCTCCAGGTTCTTGGAAAACATATCGAGGTAATCGGCAAGATGGGTGATGGTGTGCATCTTGATTTCAGAGGCATGCTCACGGAGGTCTTCCCACTCAGGAAGTTCCTGCGCCATCTTATCTCTCTTCTGACGAACAGACCAGAAGGTAGCGTCGTGCCAGGTGGTCTTCTCTACGTTCTGCGTAAACTTCGCAGCTCTCTTGGAATGTTCTGTACTCATAGTCCTGCAGCTAAAATTTGAACAACATGGATAAACTTGATCGGCATCTTCTCCTTCTTGGCAATACCAGCCATGTGCATCAGACAGGAAGAATCCGGTCCGGTAACATATTCGGCACCCGTAGCCATGTGGCGCTTGATTTTATCCTCGCCCATTCGGGTAGAAACGGCAGGCTCCTCGATAGAGAACATACCGCCGAATCCGCAGCACTCATCCTTGCGCTCCGGCTCGTGGATAGTAATGCCTTCCACCATATTCAACAGGTCGATAATCTTGTTGAATGGCTTGATGTGTCGCTCAGATGGAGACGACAAGCCCAGTTCTCGCACGCCATGGCAACTGTTGTGCACACTCACCACGTGAGGGAATTTACCAGGTACATGATCCACCTTCAGCACATCGTGAAGGAACTCCACAACATCCATGATCTTCTTTGATGAAACACACTCGTGCTTACCCTCCAGAATCTTAGGATAATACACCTTAACATAAGCGGCACATGAAGCTGAAGGAGCTACGATGTAATCGTAATCCTTGAACAGCTCATCAAATGTCTCTATGACCTTCTCCGACTTGTCCTGAAAACCTGCGTTTGCCATCGGCTGACCGCAGCAAGTCTGCTTCTCGGGATAGTCAACATCCAGTCCGTAGTGCTTTAGTAACTTGTATGTAGCCACACCCGCTTCAGGGTATAAAGCATCTACATAACAAGGGACGAATAATCCGACTTTCATTGTTCTATATACTCTTGTTAGCTATTGTTTTATTATTCTCGAAACATTCTACTACATCTTCTGTAGGCGCTGCAAAAGTAACAAAAAAATAGCAAAAATAAGACATTCCTAAAAGGATTTTTTAATAATTGATGTTATTTAACTGTAAAGAATGGCAGAAAATTTGGATGATTCAGATATTTAACGTATCTTTGCTGCCCGAAATAGTGTATCTTCCTTAGTAATCTGACTAAGAAACTAAATAGATACTAAACAAGACATTTTCTGAAGAGACTTTTTATTATTAAGAATAAACTTATAGTTATATAAAAAAGATGAAGAAACAGCTTAAGAAAGTCCTCGTTCTGGGTTCCGGTGCTTTGAAGATCGGCCAGGCAGGTGAGTTTGACTATTCCGGTTCGCAGGCTCTCAAGGCTTTGC
>USRA01000117.1 GCA_900557035.1 uncultured Prevotella sp.
CATCGCCAAGATGTCGGTATTGGTAAAGAAGGGGGATATGGATGCTGCCTTCTGCCTGCTGAACGACTTTCTGGAGACGGTGCCTTATTGTGACAACACCCACTATGAGGGTCATTGGCAGCAGACGCTCTACATCATGTTTGCCCTGCTCACCAACTATGATATCCTCGTGGAGCAGCATACGGCAAAGGGCAGAATCGATATCACGCTGGAGACTGCCGACACCATCTATGTGATGGAACTGAAATTTAACAAGAGTGCCGAGGAGGCTCTCGCCCAGATAGAGACAAAGCACTATGCCGACGCTTTCAATATGAGCGGCAAGAAGGTGGTGAAGGTGGGCCTGAACTTCGCGGTGAAGGAGGAGGTGAACAGCCTGGAATGGAAAATAGTATCTTGAATGAACATCCCCCATTCTTACTTTGATGTAAGGGTGGGGGATGTTTTTTTTGTTCAAAATCGATTCTAATCGTTCAGTTTCTGTTTTTTCTTGCGAAAATGTGAGGGAGATTCGATGTTTATTCGTATTTTTGTAGGCGAATACATAAAACAACATCAAAATATAAAAGTATGAAACTGAACGACATTCTTTCTGAAAACTTTCAGGCTGCAGAATGGGAAGCTAAAGGTTATCAGCTTCCTCATTATGATATTGCAGCAGTTGCCAAGAAGACTCACGATGAGCCTACTTGGGTTCACTTTGGCGCAGGCAACATCTTCCGTGCGTTCCCTGCCGCTATCCTCAACGATGCGCTCAACACCGGTAAGTACGACCGTGGCGTCATCGTGGCGGAAAGCTTCGACTACGAAATCATCGACAAGGTTTATCGCCCTTACCATAACCTCTCGCTCCTGGTGAGCCTCCAGGCTAACGGCACCATCGAGAAGAAGGTCATCGCTTCTATCACGGAGAGTCTGAAGGCTGACAAGCAGTTTGGTGAGGATTGGGCTCGCTTGGTTCAGATTTTCCAGGCACCGAGTCTGCAGATGGTTACCTTTACCATTACTGAGAAGGGGTATTCCTTCAATGATGCCGATTTGGCTCGTGGTCTCGATGCAGTCTTCGCCATGGGTAAGCTTACCGCACTCCTCTACGAGAGATTCAAGGTGGGCAAGCTGCCGGTTACTTTGCAATCTACTGATAACTGCTCTCACAATGGTGACCACGTGAAGGCGGGCGTGAAGGCGTATGCCGAGCGCTGGGTGAAGGATGGCATCGTGGAGGCTGATTTCCTGGATTACATCAACGATGACAAGAAGGTGACTTATCCTTGGTCTATGATTGATAAGATTACCCCTCGTCCTCACGAGAAGGTACAGGCAATGCTTGCCGAGGATGGTTTCGAGGACAATGATACCATCATCACTGAGAAGCATACCTTTACTGCTCCTTTCGTGAATGCAGAGGAAGTGCAGTATCTCGTTTGCGAGGATACATATACCAACGGTCGACCTCCTTTGGAGTTGGGCGGTGCACTCTATACTACCCGCAAGACCGTGGATGAGGTGGAGACCATGAAGGTAACTACCTGTCTGAATCCGCTGCATACGGCGATGTCTATCTATGGCTGTATGCTCGACTATACCCTGATTTCTGCCGAGATGGCGGATGAGGACCTGCGTGCCTTTATCCAGAAGATCGGTTATATCGAGGCAATGCCGGTGGTTACTGATCCGGGTGTGCTGAATCCTTATGAGTTTATCGGCACCGTGATCAACAAGCGATTGCCTAATCCTTTCATGCCGGATGCTCCTCAGCGTATTGCTACTGATACCAGTCAGAAGCTCTCTATCCGCTTCGGTGAGACTATCAAGAAGTATATCGACCGTGGTCTCGACAAGAGCAACCTGGTTTTGATTCCGCTGGTATTGGCTGGCTATGCCCGTTATCTGAAGGCGCTGGATGACAACCTGAAGCCTTTCGAGCCTTCTTCTGACCCATTGCTGGCAGAACTGCAGACCATCGTGGCTCCGCTGGAGGTGGGCAAGGCAGATCAGGACTATTCCTGCCTGAAGAAGCTCTATACCCGCAAGGATGTGTTCGGTCTGGATCTCTACGAAGCTGGATTCGGTGAGCAGATTGAGGGCATGGTGAAGGAACTCTTCGCCGGTAAGGGTGCCGTAAGAAAGACGCTGCACAAGTATGTGGCTGCCAGATAATCATTTTTTTAAATACTCATACATTATTATATATAGCATATATGGAAAGAACATGGAGATGGTTTGGCAAGAAGGATAAGATTACGCTTGCCCAGCTGAAACAGATAGGTGTGGAGGGTATCGTGACTGCACTGCATGATGTGCCTCTGGGTGAGGTCTGGACCCGTGAGAAGATTCACGAACTGAAGGAGTATATCGAGTCTTACGGTATGAAATGGAGCGTGGTGGAGTCGCTGCCGGTGGTGGAGACCCTGAAGTATGGTGGTCCTGACCGTGACCAGCAGATTGAGGTATATAAGGAGAGTCTGAGAAACCTGGGTGAGGAAGGCATCAAGTGCATCTGCTACAACTTTATGCCGGTACTGGACTGGGCACGTACCGATTTGTCGCACGACAATCCTAACGGAGCCAACAACCTCTATATGAACTGGGGCGAGTTTGCTTACTTCGACATCTATATCCTGCAGCGTGAGGGTGCCCGTGAAGACTGGGCTGCCTTCTCGAAGGAGCACAAGTGGGGCAGAGACCTCGTGGCAGAAGCTGATGAAATCAAGAAGACTTCTACTCCAGAGCAGGATCATGCCTTGGTAGAGAACATCATCATCAAGACTCAGGGTTTTGTTTCGGGTAACTTCAGCGAGGGTGACTCGGCTCCTGTACAGAAGTTCTGCGACCTGCTGAAGTTGTATGAGGGCATCGACAAGAAGAAGTTGCAGGAGAACATGAAATACTGGCTGGAGGCGATCATGCCTGTATGCGATGAGTATGACATCAACATGTGTGTTCACCCAGACGATCCTCCTTATCCTGTTTTCGGATTGCCAAGAATCATCGGCCGTGCCGAGGATATCCAGTGGATGCTGGATGCCGTGCCTAACAAGCACAATGGTCTTACCTTCTGTGCAGGTTCCTTCTCTGCCGGTGAGCACAACGACTGTGTGGCAATGGCAAAGCTGTTTGCCGACCGCACTCACTTCGTTCACCTGCGTTCCTGCTACATCTTCCCTAACGGTAACTTCACCGAGGCATCCCATCTGGGTGGACGTGGCCATCTGATAGATCTTTGCCGCATCTTCGAGAAGGCGGAGCAGGAAGGCAAGTGCAATTCGGGTCGCAGACTGCCGATGCGTGTGGATCACGGCATGACCTTTACTGATGAGCCAGGCGGCGTATTCGATGAGAGTAACCACGGTCACAATGCCGGTTACACCCTCCTGGGCCGCATGTTTGCCATGGGGCAGATTCAGGGTGTCATCGCCACTGTAGATGATGAGCTGGGCATTGAGTACAAGCAGCCGGGATTCTATGATTAGTTGATAGTTTATAATTTATAGGTTTAGGCTATTCAGTGATTTGAAATTCAGGTTAGATGAAATATGAACTATAATAATAAAAATGAATACGGTTAACGAAATTTAGCATAAATA
>USRA01000118.1 GCA_900557035.1 uncultured Prevotella sp.
GATTTCTCAAAAGCGAGTGCAAAAGTACTAACTATTTTCCATTCCACCAAATTTTCTGAGAAGAAAGTTGCATTTTTCCTTCAAATTTAACATTCATAAACACTTTTCGCGTTTCAAATCCATTCTTCTCCTTATTATATATATACGCGCGAAAGAACGTTTGTGTTCGGACACACACGGCTAAAACAAAAAAAGCTTTCTCGTGTGTACCTAAAAGCACCATCACGAGAAAGCTTTTTCTTTATTTTACAAAAACCAGCCTTTATTGAGCCTCCAAATAGAGAACACGAGAAGACCAATCGTTCTTTTTCCCCCAGTCAACATTATGCTCCAATGGCATTTCCAAGCCATGTTCCATCAAATACTTGCCAGAGTATGACTTACCCTCGCAAGCCAAAGGAGTATTATCGATGACATCAAGCTCACGTACCTTATACATCTTGTTTGCATCCAGACCAGCCATCTTAACGATAGGAAGGTGCGCATTATAGAAGTTAGCAAGCTTCCACCAGTAGAACACAGCCTTATCCTTAGCCTCGCTTACATACATGATAGAAGACAGACCCTGGTTGTCGTATGGAGAAACCAACCGGTAAAGGTCGCCAAACTGAACAACAGGACGAATCTCCTTGTATTCAGAGATTGCCTTTCGACAGAGAGCCTTCTCCTCATCCGTCATATTCTTTGGCTGGATTTCCATTCCAAGACGTCCGCTCATAGCTACATCAATACGATACTTCAAAGAAGTAGTGCGGAATACGGTATGGTTTGGCACAGCAGAGATATGACTTGCCATAGCTATAGCTGGGAAGAAGTAGCTGGTACCATACTGCATATAGATACGCTGCAGGGCATCCGTATTGTCACTTACCCAGAACTCATCAAAACCACGGAGACATCCCCAGTTGGCACGAGCGCCACCACTGGCACAGCACTGGATAACGACATTCTTGTACTTAGCACGGATACGATCGATAACCTTAGCAAACCCCTGATGGTATGCGATATAGAGATGACTCTGATCAGCGGCAGAAAGATACTGACTACCATGATTCATGATGGCCATATTGGCATCCCACTTGATGTAGGCAATCTCAGGATACTTAGTAAGCAGATCATCTACCACACCAAATACGAAATCCTGCACCTTTGGATTACCGAGATCAAGAACCAGCTGAGTGCCACCACGACCAACTACCGCATCACGCTTAGGCGCCTTGATCACCCAATCAGGATGCTTCTCGTAAAGTTCACTCTTGGTATTAGTCATTTCCGGCTCAATCCAGATACCGAACTTCACGCCATTCTTCTTGGCATCACGAAGCAGACCTTCGATACCGTCAGGTAATTTTTCGGTATCTACTACCCAATCGCCCAAAGCAGTATTATCTCTCTTGCGAGGATATTTCTTTCCGAACCATCCATCGTCCATTACGAAGAGCTCACCACCCATGCTATGGATATCAGCCATCATCTGATCCATACCCTTCTGGTTGATATCGAAGTAAACACCCTCCCAAGAGTTCAAGAGGATATCACGTTCCTGATCACCATGAGCAAGCACGTACTTACGCCCCCACTTATGGAAGTTACGACTGGCACCGCTTAAACCCTCATTGGAATAAGTAAGCGCAAGAGCTGGAGTCTTGAAAGTTTCACCCTTCTTGAGATGATATTCAGAGTTCTGCTCATTGATACCTGCAAAGAAATAGTGATATTCTGTATCATCAGTTACTGTCTTGAGCTTATAGTTTCCGCTATAGGCAAGTGCTGCACCTATCACTGCACCCGTATTCTCCTGTCCCTTTCCGTTGAGAGAGAACATCACCTCGGCATGATCGGTATGAGAATTACGCACACCATCATTGTTACGGATGACAAACTCGCCTGGCTGCAACTTCTCATGACTCAACTGAGCCTCAGCAGCCCATGTGCCAGAAAGATGACTCATCCATACATCACCACGGCGGATAGGAAGCATAGCTGATGCAAAGGTAGTCAGCGTAACAGTACCCTTCTCTCCATTACTGATTTCAGTCCAAGCCTCAATCATATCCACATCCTTATAGGCACGGTACTTCAGATCCACCTTGATATTATAAACAGGATCCTTGAGATGGATGGTAGTAACTGTGGCATTAGCCTCCTGCTTCACATCGCTACCGGTAGCCACGAGAGCAGTAGAAAGATTACCATCGCTGTGACGCATGGCGAGTGCTGCTTCTGCAGGAGTATTCAGACCGTATGCAGGATAAGCATCCATACGACCATTGGTAGCTACTGTGAGATTCTGCAAATCAGCAGCGTTCAGCTTAGAACCGAAATAGAGATACTGTGCAGGTTTTCCGTTCTCCACATCGAGGATGAGCGAAATCCCCTTACTGTTTACCGAAACCTGTTCTGCCATCGCAGGCATGGCGATGGTCATCAGCAAGAGTGCAAGTGATTTTAATTTCATCATATTTATTATATACGTTATTAGTTATTGCTATTGATAAGTTTTCGAATGCAAAAATAAGAAAATAAACAAGAACCACCAACCCTTTCTTGATTTATTTTTGGAATAAAGCACAAAAAGTCAAACATCAAGCAAATAAAGCAAATAAAAGAGCTAGGAGCGGGGAAGAATACCCCAGATAATCACATCCATATCATAACAATCACTAAAAAAATCATTAAAGTCGGAAATTCTTAGTATCTTTGCCCCGCAAACATCATATATCATACAATCCAAAAGAGACAAAAGAAATAAAGCTATATGAAACTCAAAATACATTTCAGTCACAAGGAGGAACTTTGGAACTCCTGGTCGCATGCAGGAGGCATCCTGATGGGCGTTGTCGTAGGAGCCATCTTCCTTTATTGGTGCTTTACCATGCACAACGGATGGGCCACGGCAGGCATTATCCTCTACCTGTTCGGTATGCTGATGTCTTACATCGCATCTACCACCTACCACGCCATCTCTGCATGGAGCAAGTGGAAGGAGCGACTGCGCAAATGGGATCATGCCGCCATCTACTGGCACATTGCCGGTTCTTACTCTCCTATCACCCTGATTGCGATGCGCGAACAAGGCTATTGGGGATGGAGCCTCTTTATCTTCATCTGGGCATGCGCCATAGCAGGCACGGTGATGAGCTTTGCCAAACTCAAGGACCACAGTAATCTGGAGACGCTCTGCTTTGTGGGTATGGGATTATCGGTACTTGTCGCATTCAAGCCTCTGATAGATTCCGTATCCCCAGCCACGGTTATCTGGATTATCGCAGAGGGCGTCTGCTACATCACGGGTGCCGTGTTCTACAGTATCAACAAGAAGAAATACATGCACTCCGTGTTCCACTTCTTCGTTTTAGCTGGTAGTATCTGCCACATCATTGCAGTTTGGGATATTCTCATGAAATATATCTAAACGACTTAATAAAAAGCATCAAGGCATCGGGAAGTTTTTGCTTTCCGATGTTTTTTTTTTATAAAGTTCTATATTACAAGACATTCATCCATATCATACTCTTCTTATAATATAATAAGGTG
>USRA01000119.1 GCA_900557035.1 uncultured Prevotella sp.
AGAATCTCTTCTGGGCGTTCATCTACAACATCATCTGCATCCCGCTGGCAGCCGGAGCCCTTCATATCTTCGGCATTGATTTCCAGATAACCCCAATGTGGGCAAGTGCCCTGATGGCCTTCTCCAGCGTAAGCGTAGTGCTTAATTCGCTGAGGTTGAGACTGGCGTAAAATGAAAGAAAATTCTAGAATTTCTTGGCAGTTTCAACAAAAAAGTGTATCTTCGCAGCAGAAATGCAATATTGCGTCCACGACCTTATAAAACGTAAGAAGATGGCAAGATTTATAGACCCACGTGTCGATTGGGCTTTCAAGCGAATCTTTGGAAGCGAAGACACGAAAGAATGCCTGATAACATTCCTCAACGGACTGTTTGAAGACGAGTTGGTAATCAAGGACGTGACGTTTGCCAAGACCGAAAAACTTGGCTTGCGCCCCGGTGACCGCGGTGTGGTCTTCGATGTCTATTGGGTCACAAACGAAGGCAAGCATGTCATCGTCGAGATGCAGAAGAAAGAACAGGAATACTTTGCCGACAGGGCATTGTATTACACGGCACGTGCCATCGTGCAGCAGGGCGTTCGTGGAATCTGGGACTATCACTTGACTCCAGTCTATACGGTGTGTTTCATGGACTTTGTGTCGGTGAGTCCAATGCTAAAGGAGTTTCGTACCGACCTGGTGCTTACCGATTTGCAAACACACCAGCGAGTGTCCGACAGGATGCGTATTGTGTACCTCCAGTTGCCGCTGTTCGACAAGCATACGGAGGCAGAGTGTATGGATATATTTGATTGTTGGATTTATATAATGAAGAATATGAACATGTTTGAGCAGATGCCATTCAGCGAGAAGTATCCAGTCTTCCGCAAGTTGGCAGAGATAGGCGACCTCCGCAAGCTCTCCCGCGAGGAACTTGAGCTTTATGACGAGGACATCAAGAATATGCGTGATATATATGCCACCAGAAAGTTTGATGAGAAGAGAGGAATGGAAAAAGGAATGGCGAAAGGAATGGCAAAAGAAAAGATAGCCACAGTTTACCGCCTTTTGTCAATGGGGCTTTCTGAAGCACAAGTATCAACGGCCACAGAGCTTCCACTGGAGGAAATTCAGAAAATAAGAACTGGCTTTTAAAAATTGATTTATGAGACTTCTTGGCATTCAAACCAAGAAGTCTCTTTTATAAATATAGACAACACACTTTTCCTATAAATCAATAGTTAAAAACTACACTTTTCCTATAAAAACAAGGGCTAAAAAACTACACTTTTCCTACGAAAATAGGGGCTGAAAACCACACTTTTCCGAAAAAAACTGTATTTTACCCTTATAAAACATGGATTTTACCCCATAAACCACCCTTTTTTAGTAAAGGTGATTTTCATGATAAACCGTAAAGGACTTTTAAGGGATTGGAAAACCTTAATGACCGATAATGACCTTGACCTTAATGACCTTAACGACCTTATCCCCTAAATAGCCAGACTCCATCGTCAACAGAAAATCACATTATTCAAGCAAAAATGACAAGAAAGGCCGGATTTTTTTTACAGAGAAAGGATGAGAAAAATACCCTTAGAAGTAAGAAAAAGTGGTTCCGATGGCACTTTTCACCTCTTCTGAAGACAAAAATAAGAGGGATAAAAGGTAGGATGAAAGGGGTAAAACAAGGAATTTCTTGATATATTTTTGTCAAGATTCTCGCAAAACAGCACGAAAAGCTTGGGTAGAGCGAAGGCGATTCCGTGCGTTTTAATAGCATTAAACGAGGGAGTCTGAACAGTACAACCAGCAACTATCAAATTGATTATCAACACGATACAATCAAAATCGCATCCTTTCAGAATAACTTTCAGATGCTCTATCGTGTCATTAAGGGTCAGTGTCATTAAGGGTCATTTTGAAAATACAAATGTCATTTTGAGCCATAGTATAATATAAATATTTATATAATACTATATATGACTTTTGCGCCCCGAAAATGAAAATGACCCTTAATGACACTGACCCTTAATGACACTTTTCTCTTCTTCCGCTTTTCAATCATCAAAAGCAATCCAAGATAGCTTTTGCAATCAGATGTAAAAATCAAAAATACTTATACTCCTACATATCAGTCACTTACACACTATCTTCCAACATTCTACGGGAAAAAGCTTGCTTTCTGCTTAGATTTTTTGTACCTTTGCACCGGCAATCGAAAGAACAGTCTTCTTGTGCCAAAAGTCGGTCATCTATGAAGACCGAGGCTGGTCTTAATAGATGGCAGACGCCGGTCATCTATGAAGACCACAAAATGGGCAGAGAACGACTTTCCGGGTAGTTGTGATTTTAATGAACTCTTAAACGCAGACAGAGCATGATCAAACAAAACTATACTTCTCTGAGGGTGTCGGTATTTTAACATAAAAATAACATGCACTTAACCCAACAAGCCAGGATTTTATTATACCTTTGTCCCCAGATTTGCAGCACTCGGCAATCTGAAAGTAAGCTTTCATTGTGCTCGTTGGCAGCATCTCTACAAACGATAAGATTTCAGAAACAAACAAAACAACTACAGCTTTATGGGAAAAGAAAAACTTTCAGCAATCCTGTCAAAGGGAAGAAACGGAACCAAGGGATGGTTTCAGTATCGTGCATGGCCTGGCACCAGAAGTGCCATCTACGTCTATCTGATGTCCATGCTTGCAGCCTTTCCGGTTGGCATTGCAGCAGCTTTGAGCTGCGAATTTATCGAATTCCTGACGAAGACAACCATCAATAGTTCTGCATGGGCCATGGCAATTTATATGCTGGCTGCAGAGCTATATATGATTCATAAATGCCGGAAGAAATTCCACCTGCGTGTTCGCCTGGAAAAGATTCAGCAGAAGCCTAAGGCAATCATCTTCTTGCTGGTTTTCTTGGTGGGACTGTTCCAGGCCATTCCTATGAGTGTTTTAGAAAGTTTCATGGATTTGCCTGATTACATGGAGCAGGAAATTGTTAACCTGGCACATAATCCGATTGGAATCCTGGTGCTCTGCATCATTGCTCCTATAGCCGAAGAATACCTCTTCCGCGGATTGATGATGCGAAAGATGCTGAAATGGAACATCAGTCCCTGGTATGCTATCATCGGCTCAAGCATCATGTTCGGGCTCATCCATCTCAACCCGGCACAGATTCCTGGACCCATCATTCTGGGAATCGTCATGGCGTGGATGTGTTACCGAACCAAGAGTTTGATTCCAGGCATCATCATTCACATCACCAACAATACGCTCTGCCTGATTCCTGAAGAATGCTACGATACTTACATCGCCAGCACTCCAATGATGGAAGCAAGCCTCAGCCTTGTAAGCATCGCAATCATCATCCTGTCGATTTGGCTCTTCAACAAGAAGACTGCTGCTGCATCGTAAAGAGACTTCATAAAAGGAAGTCTTCATAAGAAAGGCTTCCTTATCAAATTCCTCTCCATAAGAGGGTGTGTCATAAACCTGTGACATGCCCTCTTTTGTGTAATTTATGGCATA
>USRA01000120.1 GCA_900557035.1 uncultured Prevotella sp.
AGCAGTACAGCGGTGACTATCTGATGAAAGTCGGCTTGAATGTATTCAGCCAGACAGATGGAACGAGCCATGTGTTGGTATTAGAATAAAGTATCTCTGTAAGAATCAGATAATAAAGAAGTTAATCAAGACTGGTTTATGCATAAGATTAAACCAGTCTTGATTTTATTTGTTTTATAATATGTAAGTCATCTGTTCTAAAGGCAGGTGTTGCCACCATTAGTGCCTTTTATATAACAAGCAATGCACCATGCCCGTTATGTAGCCTTGTCTTTTGACATTAATCGAAGAAGATAAAGCCATTAGACGACATTCGAAGACGATTGAAAGGATTGTTTGCGGCTATCTCTTTCAATGAAAAGTTGGGATCGAATACTTGACTAATCTTCAGCAAGTCTTTTATAGTCCTCGACTTTTGAGCTGTGGTTGAGTTGTTTGTGCCAAAATAATCACAGATGTCATACGATGTTAGACTTAGTCGGGAATCCTTGCTGAATATGAAGTTGATGCTGCATATTGTGTAAACAGCTGCAGCTGCCCAAATCTCTAATCTTCCAGACTGGAGAGGATTGATGCGTTTCCTTCCAAGTTTCTGTATCAGTTGGGTGCATAGTATGGCACATTCCTCGTCCAGCTTCTCGTTGCAGAAGTTCACGGCAAGTTCTATTACCTTCGCTTCTCTTTCTTTCAATTCTTTCTTGTCCATGTTTTCTTATGCCTATTAATTTTATTCCATAATCTTCACCTCGAAAAGGTTCAAGCGTCTAAATATATTTATGTAATGCCTACAAAGAAATACTTACTCCTTGAAATCCAAAGATGGCAAGTCTTCGTTGCCGTCAAACTTGTCGAAGTCGGAGCGGAAAAGGCGGTCTTGGATGATGCGGTATTTTTCAAACTCAGTCTCGGCATATTCCTTTGCATACTCTGCCGTCACCTCCCCAGCGTCTTTCAAAACGGCATCTCCACCAGCTTCCAAAACGATATCTATTCGTTTCGCCCAATCCTCCATTGTCATGGGAATGTGACGGTCTGCCATGCGTTGGGCAAAATCCAAAATGGTGTTGACTAGTTTGCCCATATCATCAAGCTCCGATTCCTTGAGATAGTTCTTAGCTATGCTCACATCTGCTTTTACTATTTTTCCGTTGGGAGCTTTCTCCCATGTGGTCAACCCCATGTGTTCCTTGTCGGCATCGGCACGGTCAACGATAAGTTCTGCCGCAGTATGACCGTGTACGGCAAAATGCATCTTATTTTGCATTTTCTTATAAAATAGGCGGGTCGTTGGTGCATCCTTATTATAGTCGATACTTGTGGCATAGATGTCCGTCAACTTCTGGTAGAACCGCCTCTCGCTCATTCTGATCTCGCGAATCTCGGAGAGCAGGTGCTCGAAGTAATCCTCTCCGATAAACGATCCGTTCTCCATTCTCTTCTTATCTATGATGTAGCCACGCAGTGAGAACTGGCGGATGACATAAGTACACCATTGGCGGAACTGGGTGGCACGGATGGAGTTTACACGATATCCTACACTGATAATGGCATCGAGGTTGTAGAAAGTGGTGGAACGGTTTACGGTTCGATTACCCTCGGTCTGAACTATTTCCATTTTGGAAATAGTTGCCTCTTTCTTTAACTCGCCTTCCTCAAATATATTATTGAGGTGCTTATTGATGGCAGGCACTCCTACATCAAACAATGTCGCCATTGCCTTCTGCGTAGCCCACACCGTCTCGTCTTTATACAATACCTGTATGCCTTGTTCCTTACCCTCTGCCACGAAGGTAAGAAACTCTGCCGTACTGTTACGTATTTCTTTTTTCTTTGCCATTGTTTGTGATTCTATTATTTTTCCATCGGTCTTGGAGCAAACTCTGTATGTAGGGTCTCCATCGGATGCTCCTTCAGGTCGATGAGGATATTGGGCACATTGCCATTGGCGATGATTACCTTGATGCCGGCATTCGCTACATCCTGGGCGGTCTTTAACTTGGAAATCATACCGCCTCTGCCGTGGCTACTCTTCTCGTCGCTCACATACTCACTCACGTCTCGGTCGTAATATACCGAAGGGATGATGCGGGAGGTCGGCAACGATGGGTCGCCATTATAGATGCCATCCACATTGGAAAGTAAAACTAAGGCATCGGCATTCAGCATCCTGGCTATCAAGCCTGACAACTCGTCATTATCGGTGAACATCAGCTCGGTGAGGCACACGGTATCGTTCTCGTTGACGATAGGGAGCACGCCGTTCTCCAACATCAGTTCCATACAAGCCTTCTGATTCTGGTATTGTTCCTTGGCGAGGAAGTTTTCCTTCATGGTCAATACCTGTCCCACCTTAATATTATATTCTCTGAACAGGTCGTAATACAATCTAATCAGCTTGCCCTGACCTACGGAAGAGAACAACTGTCGCTGCTCAGCACTATCTAGTTGGTGATCTACTTGCAATTCGCCCCTGCCTGCCATTACGGCACCAGAAGATACAAGTATTACCTCATAGTCGTGCCTTCTCAACCAAGCCAGTTGGTCTACCAAAGCCGACATTCTAGTTACGTTCAAATGTCCATCCTCTCGGGTCAGCACGTTGCTGCCCACCTTTACTACAATTCTTTTTCCCATAAATTTTAGTGAAGAGTGAAGAACGAAGAGTGAATGATTCTCTTGTTCTTCTTGTTATATTTTATGTTGAATACATATTTAAGTGAAGAGTGAAGAATTCAATAGCTTTTTTATATCAAATTTTAGATTGTTAAAGCAAGAGAATTCTTCACTCTTCACTCTTCGTTTTTCACTTAACCCCGTCTTTTTCTCGAATCTCTACTCTTCGAATCTTGCCGGAGATGGTCTTTGGCAGTTCATCTACGAATTCGATGATGCGAGGATATTTATAAGGAGCAGTCTCATGCTTTACATGATCCTGCAACTTCTTGATGAGGTCAGGGCCCGCCATACTCTTGTATTCATCCTTCAGTACAACGGTAGCCTTGACTACCATACCGCGGATCGGGTCTGGCACACCGGTGATGGCGCACTCTACTACGGCAGGATGAGTCATCAGCGCATTCTCTACTTCGAAAGGACCGATGCGGTAACCCGAACTCTTGATCACGTCGTCGATTCTGCCCTCAAACCAGAAGTAGCCTTCCTCATCACGCCAAGCCATATCGCCCGTGTGATAGAAACCATCATGCCAAACCGATTTGGTCTGCTTTTCGTCACGATAGTAATATTTGAAGAGACCGATAGGCTTGTTGTCACCGATGCGGATGCAAATCTCACCCTTTTCACCATCCTCGCATTCCGTCATGTCTGGGCGGAGAATGTGAACGTCATATTGTGGATTTGGCTTGCCCATGCTTCCTGGCTTTGGCTTGATCCAAGGGAAGGTGCCGAGTGTCATGGTGGTCTCAGTCTGTCCGAAGCCCTCATAAATCTGAACACCCGTCAGCTTCTGGAAGGTTTCTGCCACAGATGGGTTCATAGCTTCGCCCGCTG
>USRA01000121.1 GCA_900557035.1 uncultured Prevotella sp.
TTCCATGGTGCCGAAGTCGGCATCGTTGTCCATCTCCATCTCGGCATCCTTGGTAAACTTGAAACTGAAGGCACGGTAGGTGCTCTTCTTGAAACCGAGGAATACCAGAGGCAGACAGTATCTGATTACATCGTCCAGATACATGATGTTGTCGAAACCATCGCTTCCCGGCACCTTTACCCAGCGTCCATAGACTCTATCCGGTACCTTTACTACGGCATATTTCTTCTTCTTGTCATCCTCACTCTTCTCTACGGCTAGGTAGATGCGGTTGTCCTCCAGTGCGGAGAGGTCGTCTATCTCGTTGAGCCAGATAGGGTTGACAGAGCCATTGAGTTTGTCGTAGAAGAACTGCGTGAGGAACTCCTTCTGCTCGTTGTTGAGCTGGTCTTCGGTGAGCAGGCGAACCTTGTGTACTTCAAGCTCTCGGAAAACTGTATCCACCGCTTCAGTGTATTCTTTCGAATAAGATTCATTGAGTTTATTAATTGTTTTGAGAGATTTCTTAATCTGCTGTTCGGTATCCTTGTCGAGTTTCTGGTCGAGCATTCGGTTGAGCGATGCTACTCGTACGCGGAAGAATTCGTCGAGGTTGTTGGAGTAAATACCGAGGAAAGAGAGGCGTTCCAACAGTGGCACATACTCTTTCTCTGCCTCCTGCAGAATGCGATGGTTGAAGTACATCCAACTGATGTCGCGTTCTACATAAGCTTTCTTCATCATATCTTCTTTAGTCATGATTTCACTGGTTTAATCTTTAGAGTTACTTTACTTTTGCAGGCTCTTTCTTAGCCTTCTTCTCAGAATCAGCCTTCTTTTCAGAAACAGCGTTCTTCTCTGAATCAGCCTTCTTTTCAACCTTCTTTTCAGAATCAACCTTCTTTTCAAGATTCTCCAAAACCAGGTAATCGGTGTCTCCGTCGATAAAGTGGAGTTCCTTGCGGAAGAACTTGCTGCTGCCTACAGGCACGATGATGTCGTGCAGCTGGTCGCAGTCGGCAAAGGCATGACGGCTCACCTTGTTAGGAGTACCTGCAAAGGTAACCTTCTTCAACTTGTCGCACTCTGCAAAGGCGTAGCTCTTTACCACCTTTACGCCCGCAGGCACATAAACGTTATCCAATTCGTCACAATCGTAGAAAGCATCGTGCTCAATTTCCTTCACGCTGTTGGCGATGATGATGTTCTTGAGGGCCTTCTTGCCGCGGAACGCCATCTCGCCGATAATCTCCACTCCCTCTGGAATGGCAAAGCTAGCTTCCTGGCTCATGCAATAAACCAAGCGCTTCTTGTCGTTGGTGTAAACTGCATCGCCATCGAATTCAAAACTGTCGCTGTCAATCTTCTGCAAGGCGAGATTGAGCACTAAGTTCTCAAATTTACCGTCTTTCTTAGATTTCTTCTTAAGAATATCTAGGATTGCTTTCTTGTTTTCCTTCATCCTATTATATATGTTAATGTTGTTTTTTCCGGGTGCAAAGGTACGGCGATATTTTCAAACGGGGGAGAAAATCAAGTTACGTGTTTATGACGATGATGTTACGACCGTATTACTGATATTACAGAAGCATTACGGGTGTTACAAATGTGTGATGTAACATCTTTGTAATACTTATGTTTTACGGTAGAAATATCTTCTCCTTACCTTTGCAGCCGAAATGAAGAAGATGTCTTTCCGCATCATCGGAAAAGATTTCATTCGGAATAAAGAAAATCAGATTTACGTGTATATTTAATAAGGTAAGAAATGAAGAAGAAAACGTATTTGTTGATGGCACTCTCGATGGTGTCGATGGGAATGAATGCCCAGAATTCAGAAAGCAGCTCTCTGGAGAAGGGCATTGAGGAATTCGCCAAGTCGATGACCATTGGTGGAACTATCCGCTCTAAATATGAGTACCAGACCGAAGAGGGGGAGGGACGTTTCGAGGTGCGCACAGCACGTATCAATGTGGCTGGCAATATAACACCCGTGGTAAGCTATAAGGCGGAAATCGACCTCTGCGACGAGGGTAAGATCAAGATGCTCGATGCCTATACACGCATCAAGCCTTGGAAGACCCTGCAGTTCACCATCGGTCAGGAGCGTGTACCATTCACCATCGATGCTCACCGTTCTCCTCATCAGCAGTACTTCGCCAACCGTTCGTTCATCGCCAAGCAGGTGGGTAATGTGCGCGACGTGGGTGCTGAAATCGGATATACCTGGAATGTAGGTTTCCCTATCGTGGTGAATGCCGGTATCTTCAACGGTTCTGGCTTGACCAACCAGAAGGATTACTGGACCAAGGGTGTTAACTATTCAGCTAAGGCTCAGTTCCTCTTTCCGAATGTGAATCTGGTGTTGAGTACGCAGAAGATCAAGCCATCTGATATCACGGTAACGATGTATGATGGCGGTATCACTTTCCACAAGGGCGGTTTCATAGCTGAGGCTGAGTATCTTTACAAGCATTACAGCAAGAATGCCTTCCACGATGTCCATGCGTTCGATGGATTCGTATGCTATGACATTCCGGTGGTCAATCCCAAAAGCATCATCAGGAAGGTTTCGCCATTGGCAAGATATGATTTCATGAGCGACCACAGTGATGGTATCCGATATGGGGGTTCTGATACAGAGCCTGGTGCCTTGAAGATCAACGATTACAAGCGCCATCGTGTTACGGGCGGTGTAACCCTGAGCCTTGCCAAGCCATTCATCTCGGATATCCGTATCAACTACGAGAAGTATTTCTATCGTAAGGGTGGCATTGCCAAGACTTCTGAAAAGGATAAGATTGTCGTGGAGTTCATGACAAAGTTTTAATTTTTTTAGGCACGGATTACACGGATTTCTTGACTTGCGTAACTTAAAAAAACTCATAGCGCCAGCCTCCGTGTAATCCGTGTCTAAAAGTTACAGCATTCCCTTAGAGCTAGGAAGCTCGAAGTGGTAGATGTCTCTCTTCACCGCCATTTTCAGCGAGCGGGCAAGCGCCTTGAAGATGCCTTCTATCTTGTGATGCTCGTTCTCGCCATCTGCCTTGATGTTGAGGTTCATCTTTGCAGCATCACTCAGACTCTTGAAGAAATGCTTGAACATCTCTGTAGGCATTTCGCCCACCTTCTCTCTGTGGAACTCGGCATCCCAAATCAACCATGGACGGCCGCCGAAATCCAATGCCACCTGACAGAGACAATCATCCATCGGCAGACTGTAACCGTATCTTTCGATGCCACGCTTGTCGCCCAGTGCCTGCAGCAGGCATTCGCCCAGGGCAATACCCGTATCTTCAATGGTGTGATGCTCATCCACATAGAGGTCGCCCCTGGTGTGGATGGTGAGGTCCATCATGCCGTGCTTGCCTATCTGCTCCAGCATGTGGTCGAAGAAGCCGAGACCGGTAGAAATGTCGCATTTGCCGCTGCCATCGAGGTTTACCTTGATGTAGATATCCGTCTCCTTGGTGGTGCGCT
>USRA01000122.1 GCA_900557035.1 uncultured Prevotella sp.
GCCAATATCTATCCCTCATCCTTCTGGTTACTATGCTTCATCCCAACATTCATAATCAAGACACCCACTATTCACTATCAAAACATCCACTATTCACTATCCACATCGCCACATTTAAGCTTAGCCATCAATTACCATCTCAAAATAAAGAGATTTTTCCTTTCACACTTAACTCGCTTATTTTCAGTATAATCCACATTCCGTGAAAGGAGATTTATTATCCACCTTGAATTTTTTCTGCAAATCTTTCATGTAATTTATCAATGTAATATCCACACGCTTTTTTATTAAATGCACCTTCCAAGGTGCAAAATTGTGCCTTTCGTGCACTTTCTAAGGTGCAAATAGAGAGCTTTTGTTTGAAATACCAAAGGAAAATGCCCTAAAATTGGGAATTACTACGATTTTTTCATTCTTTTGGACTATTTTGCTCACTTATATCAGAAAGATTTTGTTATTTTGTGGGCTGAAACTAACATGATTAAAATTGATATGAAGAAACTCTTACTCTCCCTGCTGCTGGCAGCATCTGCCGTGCAGGGATGGGCACAGGACCCTTCTGAGGCTCCTGCCCAGCGACCTACCAACCCCGTGTCGGCACCACAGAAACTCATCTTCGTGCCCGACTCGCTGAAAACATTCGATCTGAATGATGACAATAGCCGATGGAGCTGGCGACATAGTGCACAGACCCAGAACATCGTGTATTTCTGGGAAAAGCCATTCGGAGATAATCCGCAGAATCCTCCTTCGCTCGAAGGTAAGCCGATGAAATTCGACCTGGGTAATCTTCAGACTCAGGTAGAACGGTTCTACCGTTTCTTTCGCGATACCCTGAAATTCTCTCTGCCGGGAAGCATCTGCGACCAGTATAAAATGATGGTGATGGTGAACTATTCGCTGGAAGGAACCGCTTACGGAGGAACTTATGATGACTTTATCGGAGCGCTTTGGGTAACGCCTAACCGTATTCAGGATCAAAAACTCAATTGTCTGGCTCACGAGTTGGGACACAGTTTCCAGCTTCAGATCATGGCAGACAAAACGGGCGAAGCCTGGGGAGGAAGCGGTTTCTTCGAGATGACATCCCAATGGATGCTCTGGAGAGTGAATCCAGAGTGGATAACAGATGAGAAGTATCATTTCGATGCTTTCAGACAGCTTACCCATAAGGGTTATCTGCATCTGGACAACATCTATCATTCGCCATACGTGATAGAGTGGTGGGCTGAGAAGCATGGTTTGGAAAGCATCGCCCAGCTCTATCGGGAGGGAAAAGTAGGAGAGGACCCGGTTGTTACCTACAAGCGGAAGTATAAGATGAGTCAGAAGCAGTTTAATGATGAGATGTTCGACTGCTACCGCCATCTCGTGAACTTCGATTTCGATTATGCCCGTAAGGAGACCCGACCTTATGCCTGCACCTTTGATACCAGGATGCTGAAGCAGAAGAATGGTTATCTCCGTCCGGATACAGCTTCGGTTCCTGAGAACTATGGTTTCAATGCCATTAAGTTGGAAATCCCGAAGGCTGGCAAGAAGGTTATAGTAGATTTCAGAGCCCTCGATGCCGAGGGTAAGGTGTTCAAGGCATCTAAGGACAAGATGGCACGAACCATCGGTTACCGTTATGGTTTGGTGGGAGTAACTGCCGATACCGATGAATGCATCTACAGTCAGATGGGCGAAGCGATGAACGGAAAGGTTTCGCTTGTGGCTCCAAAGTCCCAGCCTCTCAAGGTGCTCTATCTGGTGGTGATGGGTGCTCCTGCGAATCATTCGCTCGATCCTTCTTCCCGCCGATTCCCTTATGAAGTAAGAGTGAAATAAGAGTGAAGTAAGAGTGAAGTACGGATTGGATATGAATCATCTGCTTAAAAAAAGAAAAATCATCGCTTATGAAGAATAAGACTTTTATGAAGAATCAGACTTTGTTATCGGCATCTCTCGCTCTGATGATGGCTTTGCCGATGCAGGCACAGAAGTTTGAAGACAACTTCGAAGACAAGACGCTGCGACTGGATTACATCGTGGCGGGCGATAGCGTGAACCAGGCTATCTATTTTGAACAGGCTTACAGCAACCCTACCTGGGCGGGCAGAAAGACAAGACTGGATGAGAAATTCCTGAACGGAAACGGACAGGTGACCGTGTATGAGCATGGCACCAACAAGGTGCTCTATGTAAATACCTTCTCTACACTCTTCCAGGAGTGGCAGCTTACACAGGAGGCTAAGCATCTGCAGAAATCATTCGAGAGCAGTTTCCTCGTGCCGTTCCCAAAGAAACCGGTGGATGTAAGCATCACCCTGAGCGATACGCATCAGAAGGTGACTGCAGAACTGCGCCATACCATCAATCCACAGGATATCCTCATCCGACCATTGGGCGAGAATGGCATCCCTTACCGCTATATCGTGAAGAGCGGAGAGGCTGCCGACTGTGTTGACCTCGCCATCATCGCCGAGGGCTATCGCCAGGACCAGATGGATAAATTCTATCAGGATGCGCAGCGGGCAGTCGATGCCATCTTCGAGCGCGAACCTTTCGCTTCGCTCAAGTCGAGATTCAACGTGGTGGCTGTTGCGGCTCCATCGCTCGATAAGGGACCAAGTATTCCGCACGAAGGGAAATGGAAGAACACGATGGCTTGCTCTCATTACGATACTTTTTATTCGAACCGTTATCTCACCACGAGCAAGATTCATCGCATCTATGATGCCTTGAGTAATGTGCCTTTCGAGCAGATCATCGTATTGGTGAATTCTCCTACGTATGGTGGCGGCGGCATCTATAACCAGGTAACGCTTTCTACCTCTGATCATCCTACGTTCAAGAAGGTGCTGGTACATGAGTTCGGTCATGGCTATGCGGGCTTGGGTGATGAGTACAGTACCGATGAGTACGACCCGATGTATCCTGATGATACCGAGCCTTGGGAGCCTAACCTCACCACGCTGAAGGATTTCCAGAGCAAGTGGGCGGATATGATGCCGAAGGGCGTGAAGATTCCTACGCCGCTTGCCAAACTTCCGGATCATAAGAATATCAGAAATGAGAAGGAGCAGAAGAAACTCAATGAAGCCGTCTTCAAGATTGGTGTCTTTGAGGGTGCGGGAAACCAGAGCAAGGGATGTTACCGTCCGGCGCAGGTTTGCCGTATGAGAATCAACGAAGTGGATGATTTCTGTCCGGTTTGCCAGCGTGCTATCCGACGCATCACAGATTTCTATACTGGGAAATAATTCAAGTTTTGTAAGCGATGGGAATTGATAGAAGTTAAAGAAGTTTCCCTTAACTTCTCTAACTTCCCATATACGATAAAGAAGTCAACAAGTAAAATTTTAAATAGAATGAAGAATCAGATTTTAGGCCTTTCGCTGTTGAGCGCAGTTCTGGCGATGCCGGCAGCTACAGCTTCAGCACAGGGCACATTAGAAGATTACAACAG
>USRA01000123.1 GCA_900557035.1 uncultured Prevotella sp.
TGCCATAAATTACACAAAAGAGGGCATGTCACAGGTTTATGACACACCCTCATATCCTTTTCTCTTACATAAAAATGATTAGTTGGTGAAAATTGCTATCACTGTTATCACTTTTAGGAAATGTCTTCAGAAGATATAGGTTCTTCGGTGCTACATCAGCTGATGGGCGGTTATCTTATATTAGTATATCTGATCTTACTTTATTCTTCTTCTGGAAAATCTACTGTTTCAAGAAGATTTAGTATTTGTGATTGTAATGTAGGAATATCGTTTTGTATGGTCTTCCAAAGATCAATTGGCTCGATAGTGTAATAGCCATGTACTAAAACATGTCTCATTCCAACTATTGCAGACCAAGGTACTTGTGGATGTTCCGTACGGAACTCTTTGGTGAGCATGTAGGATGCTTCGCCTATAATCTCAACAAGTTTTACGAAACCATAAAATATGACAGGGTCATTTTTTGCGGTCTCGAAATCATATTTGTCTTTATTATCTAATAATGTGGTGCAAGCTTGAAGTATATGTTCAAGTCTGCCCTTGTCTTTAACCTTTTCTCTCATAAATCAAGATCTTGTCTCGGTTGGCTGATTTCTGTGCAAAGGGTAGAAGACGGCCGTCCTCTACCAAATCGACAGGCTTTTTGATGATGTCTTCTAACTTAACCATTATGCCAGCGATAGTCATTAACGAGAAGTTATCGTTTCTAATATACCTTACCAGTAAGTCAACATCGCTCTTCTCTGTCTCTTCTCCACGAGAGCATGAACCAAAGAGCCAAGCTTTTTCTATCGGCTGGCTTGCAAGATACTTCTGTATCTTGGGTATCATTTCTTGTACATTTTTACTAATCATAAGCGATATCTCTTAGTTCTGCTGCAAATTTACTTTTTTTTCCTAAAACATAGGCAAAAATATAGTGAAACTTTCCTAAAACATAGGCAAAAGACGCAGAAATTTTCCTAAAATATAGGCAAATTCCTGCGGAATTTTACTCTTTTTGATATAAAATAGGGGTGAAATAACACACTTTTCTATATCTGCTGCCCCTTCTCTAGAAGACGCAAGGCAGGGCGGAGAGCTGCTGCATGATGGTCTTTGCCATGCGGGAATGACCGGCATCATTAGGATGAAGACGGTCGGTGTTTGGCTTGTTGAACATCTGGGCACCAGCATCGTAAAGAGGGAAGAGACCCGAAAGGGAGTTGAGGTCGATGACAGGAACCGCCCAAACATTGCCCACTTCCTTAATCGCCTTCACGTATTCATCGAAGAAGATGCCACGAACGTTCTCGTACATCTCATCTGGCTGGATGTTCTTGTCGCTGCTTCCGAAGTAAGCACGATGGATAGGAGTCATTACCACGATTTGCTTGGTAGGATACATCTGCTTCAACTTCGACATGGCTATGTTGATGCGACCTTTCAAGGTGTTCTTATCCATCGCAAAATGACGATGGCGACGCTGAACCATTTCGCTTGGCTTGTGGAGGGCTACTCTTACGCTGTCGAAAGTCTCCGTGTACCATTCGCCGATAGGCACACCATTGTTATAATCGTTGGTACCCATAAAGATAAGGATGGCATCGAAATCATCGCCATGCTCTTTCTGGAGCTTATCTGCCTGGCGGGGAATGTCGTTCCACTGTCTGCCGCTCACGCCATAAACGTATGGGGTGATGCCGAGCCAATCCTGCAGGAATCCCCAGTATTTCACCTTCGATGCCTTGATTCTTGGATCGGTGATGGAGTCACCGAAATAAGCCACCTTCTTTCCCTTCCAAGGATGCTGAAGGTTCTTGAAAGCCTTTTCTTTTTCGGCGATTTCTTTCTTGCTCATCGCCTTTTGGGCGAAGGCGGGCATGGTTGGCATCGCCAAAGTCAAGGCGAGTGCCAGGGTAATCATTGTCTGTTTCTTCATTGCTAGTTTGTTTTTAATTCTTTTTCTGAGTGCAAAGTTACGGCTATTTTCTTGAATAAAGCTATATTTTTTGTTCAAAAATAGATATAATTCTGCTTTTTTTCGTAATTTTGCAGCCGCAAATATTAATAGGTATTATAGAGGATGACTGTAAGTTTAAACAATTTGGGAGATTTAACCCGCAAGCGAGTGGCTGTTGCGGCTTATTATTTTGTGCCGGGAGTGGTGTTTGCCAGTTGGGCAAGCCGTATTCCGGATGTAAAACAGATGTTGCACTTGAGCAACGGACAGCTGGGAACGGTGCTTTTTGCCATTCCCATCGGCCAGCTTCTGATGATGGCTTTTTCGGGCGTTTTGGTGAGTAAGTTTGGCAGCAGGAAGATGATTCTGCTTGCTGAGGTGCTCTATGCTTTCGTGTTGTTCTGTATGGGAAGCAGCAGTACGGTATTCCAGCTGATTCTTTCTCTGATGGCTTTCGGAATGATGGCGAATCTGATGAACATCGCTACCAACACCCAGGCTTGCCTGGTGGAAAAGATGTATGGGCGCAACATCATGTCTTCTTTTCATGGTCTGTGGAGTTTGGGCGGATTCTCGGGCGGTATCATCGGAGCCGTCTTTGCCAACACCCTGCTTCCGATAGAGGTTCACTTTGGAGCTGTCTTGGTGATGAGTCTTCTCATTATCGCCTTCGGATTCAGATATCTGGTAGATGATGCTACGGCAAAGGCTGAAGAGGAGGATGTTCCGAAGTTCTCTTTCAAGACCATTGACCCGATTCTTTTTCTCCTGGGATTGATGGGATTTGCCGGTATGTTCTGTGAAGGTACTGTTTACGATTGGAGTGGGGTATATTTCTCATCAGTAGTAAAACCTGATGAGGCTTTTATCCGTGCGGGCTATGTGGCTGGTATGGGAGCGATGACTCTGGGTAGATTCCTTGCCGATGGCTTTGTTACGAAATACGGCCCAGCCAGGGTGTTGAAGGTTTGTGGTGGTTTGATATTGGGCGGTTTGTGGTTGGCTGCCGCCTTGCCTTATCTGATTCCTGCCACTTTGGGCTTCCTGCTGGTAGGTTTCGGCATCTCTTCATCGGTGCCTATCTGTTACAGCATCGCCGGAAAGCTGGGAACCATCAAGGCGAGCATCGCCATCACCATCGTTTCGAGCATCAGTTTCTTCGGTTTCCTGGTAGGACCACCGGTTATCGGATGGCTTGCTGAGGCTACCGGTCTCCGCATCGCCATCAGCATTGCTGCCTGCCTGGGTCTGATGATCGCGTTTGTTGCCGCAAAGGTGGAAAAGAGAATATCTTGACTGCTGGTGAATATGATTCATAGTGATGTTATTCACCACGATATTTCTTTTTATCCTTAATGGTAATTGTTTCTGCCCTTAATGATAATTGTTTCTTTTCTTAATCAGGGCAGACGCATTAAATTGCGCTGCCCTCCAAAAGTTTTGACAGGTACTCTT
>USRA01000124.1 GCA_900557035.1 uncultured Prevotella sp.
GCCAGAGCGTTGAAATTCCAGTAGGAGCATCGCTCTACATTGAGCCGGGCGTAACCGTTACCTGCAAATCAGAGGTTCAGGTGCCGGTAGAAATCGTAGTATTGGGCAATCTTTATTGCCTGGGAACTGCCGAAAAACCGGTAGTCTTTACTTCTGATACCAGGAAGCCTGCTGATTGGGGCGGCATCATCTGCGGATACAATTCTGAGGAGGTGGTGCTCAACCACGTGGATGTGGCCTATGCCGGTGCTACTCCTACCGAGAGTTCAGCTTCTTTCCAGAACAAGCTTTTCAAGACCACCATCGATGGCGGTGTGCCAGCCTTTCACTTCTGTAATGTAAACGGCAAGTTTGTGATGGCAAACAGTTTCTTCCATGACAACTACAACGACCAGACTTACTTTACCGGTGGTAACGGCGTGATTATCAACAATATCTTTGCTGATAGCGGAAATGCTGCCGATGGCGGTGAGGCCATCAACGTGAAGTCAGGTTGCAAGCTCGATGTAGCCAACAACCTCATCTACAACGCCTGCACCAACGCCTTCAAGCTTTCTAATGCCGGCAATAGCGAGGTGATTCCTCTCTCTGAGATGACCGCCTACAACAACACCATCGTCAACTGTGGCTGGCGCCGTTCCAAGAACAAGAAGGGTGGTTCTGTCTGGGTAGAGAAGGCAGCGAAGCCAGTCTTCGTGAACAACCTCATCTACGATTCCCGTTACGGACTGAAGCAGCCAAAGAAGGATGGTGCAGATATGGAGCACAGCCGTCTTACCCCAAACTACTACTTTGCATCTACAGAGAAAGGCGTAGCGCAGATGGCGAAGGATGCAGAGCTCGGCATCTGGTTTGATACCGACATCAGGAGCAGCGTGGCTGGTCAGTTCAATCCACTCTTCAAGCGTTTCAAGCAGAGCGAGAAGATGAACATCAATTGCGAGATAGATGATGTAGCCCAGGGTGCTCCATTGGCATTCGACAAGAGTTGGAATTTCGATTATCAGGCAGGCAGTCCTGCTCTCTCAGGAGGTGTAACCGATTTTGCCCGCCTCTTCCCAGAGGGTCTGCCATTCTTCGGCATGAAGAAGGTGAATTTCCTGGATAAGAATAACGACCAGAACTATTACTTCGCCGCCCCATTGCCAAGCGCAAGATTCGGAGCGTGGCTGTAGGATTGTAGGATGAATATAAGATATATAATGAATATAAAAGGAAAAAGCGTGCAAGCCACATCATTGTTGCCTGCACGCTTTTCGTTTTTATTATCTTTATTATGATTTTTATCATCTCAATTTGTTATGATTTCCAATCGAACACGATGGTGTTGTCTTCTTTGATATTGAAGCTCATGCCTACCTTGATAATTTCCTTACCGCTCATGGCAAAGGCATCGGCATAATGCTTGCTTTCTATCTGCTCAAGAGCCTCCTGGGCAGTCTTTCCAAACTTCAGCTCCATTACATAGATAGTATCATCCGTCTCCATGGTTATATCAATTCTACCCTTTGACGTATGTTGCTCCACGATAATCCTGAAATTCGTGAGCAAGGCAAAGATGATATACATCGTTTGCTGGTAATGCCCTTCGTAATGGGTGTTGTCGCAATAAGGCACCGTCTCCCAAAACGATTTCAGTAACTGTAAGGCTTCATCTATCTTGCCATGTTTAATAAGCACCGACATTTTGGCGATGGTGGTATTGCACATCGCAGTCTTTGAGGTCAGATAATGAGGCAACAAACTTCTGTACAATCCAACTCTTATTTCCTTGTTAGGAATGGCTAGGGTATAGAGCTCCGTTTCTTCATCATAATCCTTGATGGTGATGTAGCCACTCTGATAGAGCAGTGGCATGATGGTGGTCATGGTTTCCGTGGCAGCATCAAAGTCATCCTTTCCGGCTTCCATACTCTCGCCCAGGTTCGCTGGCAGAAAGTTGAAATTGCGCATCATATTGATCAGATAAGTAGGAGTGCCGGAACCAAACCAGTAGGAATCAATCTTCTGCTTGGCAAAGCAGGTTAATAAGCTGAACGGATTATAAACGTCAGGAGAAGGCCATGTGAAATGATAGCCATCATAATTATCCTTTAACTTAGCTAACGTCTGCTCATACGACAGGTTTAATTTTTCTGCAAGTGCCTCTATGTCATCCCGCATTCCGTTCACCAGTTCATCTTCCGTAATTCCGCAAATGCCGGCATACGGTTCGTCCATACTGATATTGGTGATGTTGTTCAATTCGCTGAAGATGCTGAGCTGGGAGAATTTGGTGATGCCTGTGAGGAATACGAAGCGGAGTAATTTCTCGCATCCTTTTAACGGACTGTAGAAATTGCGCATGGCGTTGCGCATTTCTTCCAACTCTTCATCCTCGTGCACCACATCAAGCAAAGGGGCATCATATTCGTCAATGAGTATTACCACTTGCTTGCCCGTTTCCCTATAGGCAGTCTGGATAAGTGAGATGAGGCGGACGTTGGCATCAACAGCCGGATTCGTAATGCCCCATTTCTGCTCTTGTTCTGCAAGTTGCTGGTCGAAATATCTTTCCAGCTGGGCTATCTCCATGTGTTTGCCCATGCTCATATCGAAATGCAGCACCGGATAGCTTATCCAATCCTTTTCTAGCTTTTCGATGGCGAGTCCTTTGAAAAGATCCTTCTTTCCTTCAAAATAGCTCTGCATGGTAGTTAGCAACAGCGACTTTCCGAAACGGCGTGGACGGCTCAGGAAGAAATAAGTACCATCAGTATGTGCCATACGATATACATATTCCGTCTTGTCAATGTAGAACTTATCCTCTACTCGGATTCGTTCGAAAGTTTGTATTCCTATCGGATATAGTTTTCTTGCCATAATTGCTCGCCTTTCTTTTAAGTGATATTCTCTTTGTTGGCAAAGATACGAATAAATGGTGAAACCACCAAATTAAAAACATCTTTTCTTCATTTATGCCCCTTATCTCATATCCTTATACCTTTCTTCTTTATTTCTTTTATTTCTTTTCTCCCTCCTTTTATCTCCTTTCTCCCTCCTTTTATTTCTTTTCTCTTCCTCCTCTTATCTCCTTTCTCCCTCCTTCCAGTATTAATTTTGTGTTAATCTTAGGAAAAGTCTTGGTTGTTATTAGGAAAAAATGTACTTTTGCCTAGTAGAAAGTTTCGTTCATAACTTTTGAATGTCCGTTCAGAACTTCTGAATGTGCGTTCAATACTTTTGAATGTAGGTTCAATACTATTGAACGGAGATTTCTATTAGGAGTAGTAACAATTATCCTTAGGGTTAGTAACAATTATCCTTAGAGACGGGAACCATTATGCTAAATGGTGAATAGGAAATCACTTAGGTATAGTGGCTGTTGCAATAAGGAGTGATAACAATCTTTATAA
>USRA01000125.1 GCA_900557035.1 uncultured Prevotella sp.
CGCGACCCCAACCTTGGCAAGGTTGTGCTCTACCAACTGAGCTATTTCCGCTTATTTCCTAACTTTCATAGGAGCGTTCCTCTGAATGCGAGTGCAAAAGTACTACATTTTTTTGAACCCACCAAATTTTTCAGCGTTTTTTTTATAAAAAATGCACATTTTTCTTCATTTTAGGGGAAAAACGTGCATTTTTAAGCGTATTTCAAGCATGATTCGTCCATTTTAGGGACAAACTTCATCAAATAACCAGTCATCAATCCATCCTGTCGCGATAGTCCTCATATCCAAATTCGCGCAAAATTTCCAAATTTCCGTCCAAATGTACGATTCCGATAGCCGGATGAGTGATGCCATTAAAGGTATTTGTCTTCACTGTGGTGTAGTGGAGCATGTCTTCAAAGATGACATTTTCGCCAATTTCCAGTTCATGATCGAATTTCCAGTACCCCATGAAGTCACCACTCAGGCAACTATTGCCACCTATTCTATATATATGTTCGCCCTCCGGAGCCTTCATCGGGTCTTCAACCTCCAAAGTTTCAGCATTTCTCACTGCCGGCATATATGGCATTTCGAGACAATCTGGCATGTGGCAGGTAAAACTGGCGTTGATAATCGCAGTCTTGATACCTTTATCTTCTACCACATCTACTACCTGGGTTACCAACGGACCGGTTTGCCATCCGAAAGCACTACCTGGCTCCAGGATCACCTTCAGATGAGGATAACGGGAATGAAATCCCTTTAATATATTAATAAGGTGTAAAACATCATAATCCTTGCGGGTCATCAAGTGACCACCTCCAAAGTTGATCCACTTCAACTGCGGGAACCATTTGGCAAACTTTTCCTCGATACGTGCCAATGTGCGTTCAAAGACATCCGCCCCACTCTCACAATGGCAATGACAATGGAATCCCTCTATGTCGGAAGGCAAGGTTTCCGGCAACTTATCTGCCGATACACCAAATCTGGTTCCTGGAGCACATGGATTATATAATAAGGTCTCCACCTCAGAATATTCAGGATTCACTCTCAATCCGTACTTGATTTCCGGATTTACCAATCGGGCACGCTCATGATAACGCTCATACTGAGAAAGCGAGTTGAACGAAAGATGACTCGAGCAGCGGGCTATCTCATCAATCTCATAATCCGTATAAGCCGGCGAAAATGTATGCGCCGGACTTCCAAACTTCTCGAAAGCCAGTTTCGCCTCACTCAAAGAACTAGCCGTAGTGGAATGAATGTACTCTCTGAAAATCGGAAAAGTCTTCCACAGGGCATAAGCCTTGAAGGCAAGAATAATCTCCACATCGGCACGTTCTGCCACACTTTTAATAAGACTCAGGTTGCGTCTCAGTCTCTCCTCCTCCAAAACATAAATTGGGGTGTGAATCTCACAAAAAGTCGATAAATTTACTCTCATTTCTTGATAAATATTAATTTTATGGTGCAAAGATAGCTTTTTATCCCGATATAATTGCAGGATTGCGAAATTTTTAATACTTTTGCAGTATAAAATGCATTTTGACAATGAAATTAGCAATAATGACCAAGTCCACATTCTTTGTGGAGGAAGATAAGATACTCACCTCGTTGTTTGACGAGGGGATGGACAACCTGCATCTCTTCAAGCCAGGTTCATCGCCCATATACTCAGAGCGCCTGCTCACTTTATTGCCAGAAGACTACCGACGCAAGGTTACGGTTCACGACCATTATTACCTCAAGCAGGAATACGACTTGGCGGGAATACACATCGATGATCCTCTTGCTCCTGTTCCTGATGGCTACAAGGGCAAGTACAGCCGCACCTGTACTGACCTGTCAATGCTGAAGGAGATGAAGAAGAAGTCTAACTATGTTTTTCTGAAAAACATATTCGACTGCATCGAATTCAAGGACGAGAAATCCTCATTCTCTACACAGCAGTTAGAGATGGCTGCAAAGGCTGGGCTCATAGACAAAAAGGTATATGCCCTGGGAGGCATGAGTCTGGAAAATCTCAAAATGGCCAAAGACCTGGGATTTGGAGGCGTGGTAATCTGCGGAGACATCTGGAACCGCTTTGATATCCATAATGAGACTGACTTCAAGGAGCTGATTCAGCATTTCGAAAGACTGAGAAAAGCTATCAGCTAAAAACCAATTCGCAATGATTCATATATATATCATCTAGAATAATACATAACTATTAATACACGTAAACACTAAAGGAAATGAGTGACAAGAACTCTTATTTGGTATTCTCAGGTACTAACTCGAGATACCTTGCAGAGAAAATCTGCGCTAGTTTAGGTTGCCCACTGGGTAATTTGGTAGTAACCAAGTTTTCTGATGGTGAGTTTGGCGTTTCTTTCGAGGAATCTATCCGCGGTCGCGACGTATTCCTCGTGCAGAGCACCTTCCCTAATTCAGACAACTTGATGGAGTTACTTTTGATGATCGATGCTGCCAAGCGTGCATCAGCTCGCCACATCATCGCTGTTGTGCCTTACTTCGGTTGGGCTCGTCAGGACCGTAAGGACAAGCCACGTGTCAGCATCGGTGCCAAATTGGTTGCCGACTTGCTTAGCGTTGCCGGAATCGACCGCCTCATCACCATGGACCTCCATGCAGACCAGATTCAGGGCTTCTTCGATGTTCCAGTAGATCACCTCTATGCTTCTGGCGTTATCCTGCCATACCTGCAGAGCTTGCACCTCGAGGATATGGTAATTGCTTCTCCAGACGTAGGCGGTTCTAAGCGTGCCAACACTTATGCCAAGTACTTCGGTTGCCCTCTCGTACTTTGCAACAAGACTCGTGCTCGTGCAAATGTAGTTGCCAGCATGCAGATCATTGGTGATGTAAAGGACAAGAACGTTGTCATTATCGACGATATGGTTGATACCGCAGGTACTATCACAAAGGCTGCTGATATTATGAAGCAGGCTGGTGCCAAGACTGTTCGCGCTTGTGCTTCTCACTGTGTAATGAGTGGTCCTGCTTCTGAACGCGTACAGAATTCTGCTCTCGAGGAGATTGTTTTCACTGATTCAATCCCTTACACCAAGCGTTGCGACAAGGTTAAGCAGCTCACTATCGCTGATATGTTTGCTGAGACTATCCGCCGCGTAGAGGACAACGAGAGTATTTCTTCTCAGTATCTTGTATAATAATTCCCACATTATTATATATAACAAAAAAAAGGAGCCTTCCCTACTCTTCTTGAGCGGGAAGGCTCCTTTTCTTTTGTCCATTTTCTGATTCTTCTTCTATTTTCTGATTACAAAGAAGTAAGCATCCAACCCCTATGACAATACAACTCCATCCCCAGTGTTTACTGGGGAT
>USRA01000126.1 GCA_900557035.1 uncultured Prevotella sp.
CTTACAGCGTATAGCTGCTTAGCACATTATTGAATTATTAACGAACTATTGTTAGTTACATTATATAATATATAGAATCTTATATATAAATAAAAGGTCTCATGGTTTTTGAAAATCATGAGACCTTTTTTGATGTTTGGCATAGAATTCTATTTGTTTTATTCCATGCTTGTATTATGCTTTTTCTATTTGATGATGCGGTAGTAATCCTCCTTGCGAGGCTTTACGGTATGAGGATGTGCAGATGCATAACCCAATGCCAGGGCTCCTACTCCCATCAAACCTTCAGGAAGATTCCAGTCCTTCATCAGCTTCTTGCCTTCTTCTGATGCGAACATGCCATCTTCACGGTTGATCCAGCAGGAAGAAAGACCGATGGAGTGGGCTGCAAGCATCATATTGCCTAGGATGAGGCTGCCGTCTTTTACTCCGTTTACATTACTTTCTGGTGCCAGGACGATGACGATGGTTGGCGCTCCGTAGTAAGGATCACTCTCCACACCCATGATGTCTGCGTTCATCTTGCGAAGCTGGGCGCAAACCTCAGGATTCTGAACTGCTATGATGAATGGCTCCTGTGTGCCATGACCGGTAGCAGCCCAAGTGCCAGCTTCCAAAACTGTCTTTAATTCCTCGTCGGTAATCTGGTCAGCCTTGAATCGACGAATGCTTCTTCTCTCCTTGATGGCTTTTAAAACTTCATTTTCCATATTATCTTGTTTTAAACATTGTATTTAGAATTCTTTTCTCTTTATTCGCTCTTTTACGCAGGACTTTCGCTCTTTTATGCAGGACATCCGCTCAAATCCTCCTCGTCCATATACTGGCTGAGAACTCGTGCGATGCGAATCAAACCCTGCATCAGGGTCTTGCGAGGACAGGCGATGTTGAGGCGCAGGTAGCCCTGACCAGCCTTTCTTCCATACATCGTACCGCTGTTGACGAACACCTTGCCGTCATTCATCAGTTTCTCGTAAGCCTCGTCGCTAGATAATTCGAATGGTAGAATGTCGAGCCAAACAAGGTAAGTACCTTCCAGGCGGGTTACGCGAACCTGCGGCAATTCGGTATTGAAGAATTCCTTTACAGCCTGATAGTTTTCGTAAAGATACTGGTTCAGTTCATCGAGCCATTCCTCACCTTCGTTATAAGCAGCTTGGAGAGCAATGACACCGAATGGATTTACATCACAGACCTCATTGATGTTGATGGCGCGATTGATGCGGCGGCGCAATGCAGCATCCGGACAGATGATGTTGGCTATCTGGAGCCCGGCAATATTGAATGACTTTGAAGGTGAGTTCAGTACCACGCAGTTGTCGCGGCAAGCTTCGCTGATGCTGGCAAATGGAGTGTAGTGATAGCCAGGCATGACGAGTTCGCAGTGAATTTCATCGGCAATGATCTTCACATTATGCTTGAGACAGATGTCGTTCATTCGCTCCAGTTCCTCTTTCTTCCATACTCTTCCGGCTGGGTTGTGAGGGTTGCAGAGAATGAAGGCGGTGGTCTTCTCATCGGCACACTTGCGCTCGAAATCCTCGAAATCGATTTCGTAGGTGCAGTTGCCCACACGCTTCAATTCATTTTCCACTACTTCGCAGCCGCTATTGGTAATGCATGAGAAGAAGCAGTTGTACACTGGAGTCTGCACCAAAACCTTCTCGCCTGGCATACAGATAGCCTTTAGGCTGCAGGAGATAGCTGGTACTACACCCGAAGTATAGAGAATCCAGTCTTTCTCTATCTTCCACTGGTGGCGGCGGGAAAACCAGTTGATGATTGCCTCGTAGTAAGAATCTGGTACTAGGGTGTAGCCGAAGATACCGTGAGCAACACGCTTCTGCAGAGCTTCAATGATGCAGGGAGCTGTCTGGAAATCCATGTCTGCTACCCACATCGGAATAACGCCGTCTTCCTTTACCAGATCCCATTTATAGGAATTGGTACCGCGACGTTCGATGATTTCATCAAAATTGTATTTCATATTTGTTTTCTATCTATGTTATTTCTTCATTGCCCGTAGGATAAATCTCTTTTTCCTTTATCAAAATCTCCGTTCACAAGTGTTGAACTTATGTTCAGCACTGTTGAACATAAGTTCAACACTGTTGAATGTAAGTTCAGAACTTATGAACAGAGATTTCTCCTAATACTAAGAACATTTCTCCTTAATGGCAATGCTTATTTTGTTTAAGGGAATACAGAATTGCAATGAATGCTTCTGCTATTTCGAATGGTCGATGATTTCACATGCTCCCTTAGGTGCCTTGGCAAACTCTGTGTAGGTTACGCTTCCCACTTCGTCTGCCTCGATTCTTCCGGAAATAGGGTTCTTGATATTGGTGATGCTTCCCTTGATGTGTGCATTGATGTTCATGCAATCCTCAAAGGCGCGGTTGCATTCCTTATCAAATGTGCAGTCTTCGAGTGTGACGTGGTCCATATAGCAGAGTGGCTGCTCGCCGCTGATGTGGCAACGTACGAACTTGATGTTCTTGCTGTGCCAGGCAAGATACTCGCCATTCAGTTCTGAATCATAAACGGTCACATTCTCGCACTCCCAGAAACTATCCTTGGTAGTTATCTTGGCATGGTGAATCTCCACGTTGCTGCAGTATTGGAATACATACTTGGAGTCGCTCTCCAGTCCATCTACATAAATGTTCTTGGAAAACATGAATGGATAGGTGCCATCGTGAAGCTTTACGTTCTTCAGTTTCAGACCATCTATCTTCCAGAAAGTCTCGTCTGCATCCGTGATGTTGACGTTTTCCAATTCTAGGTTCTTCATTTCGCGGAAGAACTTAGGACCATCGATGGTGCAGTCTTTCATCACCATATTATCACTATACCAGATGGCGGAACGGCTCTCTGGGGCGAAGTAGCAGTCTGTGATGAGGGAGCCATCCACATGCCACCAAGGGTATTTGCCATAAAACTTGGAATGGTGGCATTCTATGT
>USRA01000127.1 GCA_900557035.1 uncultured Prevotella sp.
CAAGACCGATACGCTCTACACCACCCTGTGCCAATACAGACTCATCGTCCATATTATATAACTTGTACTTGATAGATGAACTACCACAGTTCAGAACCAATACTTTCATAATGTTTAGTTTGTTAATGTTATAAATAAAGTTAGTTGATTAAGCCTTCTTTGCATCCTGTGCCTGGCAAGCTGTGATAGCTACCATATAGTAGATGTCGTCTACAGAGCAACCACGAGAGAGGTCGTTAACAGGACGAGCGATACCCTGGAGGATAGGACCGATAGCGATGGCACCACCCAGGCGCTGAACGAGCTTGTAGCCGATGTTACCTACCTCGAGGTTTGGAACTACCAATACGTTAGCCTTACCAGCTACCTCAGAATTTGGAGCCTTCTTGGCAGCTACCTCAGGAACGAGGGCAGCATCAGCCTGAAGCTCTCCGTCGAGATGAAGCTCTGGGAACTTCTCCTTAGCGATAGCAACAGCATCCTTTACCTTGTCGATGATATAAACGCTCTTGCCTGTCTCCTTGTTGATAGCATCCTTGGCACTACCCATTGTAGAGAAGCTCAACATAGCAATCTGAGGATCAGCAATACCTGCTACTGACTGAGCTGTATGAGCTGTTGTATAGGCAATCTGAGCAAGCTGGTCTGCTGTAGGGTTTGGAGTTACAGCAACGTCACCCATTACTACAATGCCATCCTGACCATACTGCTTCTGGTCTGAGATGAGCAACATAGCACCACTTACGCAAGTGATACCTGGAGTACACTTGATAATCTGAAGAGCTGGACGAAGCGTATCGCCAGTTGTGCTCAATGCACCAGAAATCTGACCATCAGCACCCTCTGTCTTGATAATCATGCAACCGAGGTAGAGGTTGTTCTTAGTTACGAGTTCACGAGCCTGCTCTATGGTCATGCCCTTCTTCTTGCGAAGTTCAGCGAGCTTCTCAGCATACTCCTCAGTCTTAGGGTTGTTTTGTGGATCAACGATAGTAGCCTTGTCGATGTTGTTAAGACCCCACTGAGCAGCGAGATTCTTAATATTGGCAGGGTTACCGATGAGGATGATGTCTGCGAGATCATCAGCCAAAACTTTATCGGCTGCTTTCAATGTACGCTCCTCTTCTGCTTCAGGGAGCACGATGCGCTGCTTGTCAGCTTTAGCGCGAGCTACGATTTGCTGTAATAAATCCATTTTATTTCTTTATTTATATAATTTTGTTATCTTCGATAGTAGATTTGCCAATCTAAGAAGGCGCTACGGCTTGTTTTTTGCCGTTTTGCCATATCGACTTTGCAAAAGTACATATTTATTTTGAAATAATACCTATTAATATGTGTAAAAAAAGCTAAAACGGGAGATAATCATTAGCGTAAAGGTTTACGTACTTCACTTTACAGCATTTCCTGTGTCAGGATGCTCTCCAACTCCTCCGCAGAAAGGCGAAGTTTGAACTCGCCCTTGATGGCTACGCTGATTCGTCCCGTCTCTTCAGAAACGATGACGGCGATGGCATCGCTGCTCTGCGAAATACCCAGGGCGGCACGGTGGCGTAGTCCCAATTCCTTGGGAATATCCAGGTTGTGACTCACGGGGAGGATACAGCCTGCAGCCATGATTCGCTTGTTGCTTACCACCATAGCTCCATCATGCAGAGGTGAGTTCTTGAAGAAGATGTTCTCTATCAACCGCTGGTTGATTTTAGCATCTATCTCCTCGCCCGTATCCATGATATCCTTCAGAGGCACGCCTCGTTCGATAACGATAAGGGCACCCACATATTTCTTAGCCATGCTCATGCAGGCCATCACGATAGGCATAATGGTTTCCTTGTTCGCCTCTTTCTGACTCTCCTTACTGGAGTGGAAGAAGCGAACCAGTCGGCGCATACCTTTCTGCGAACCAATCTCATAAAGAAATCTTCGGATGTCTTCCTGAAAGATGACAATGAGGGCGATGACTCCCACGCTCACCAGTTTATCCAAGATGGAACCCATCAGGCGCATTTCGAGTACCTGGCTTACGAAAAGCCAGATCAGTACAAAAAGCATGATGCCCACGAAGATGTTCAGTGAGCGGGATTCCTTCATCAGTCGATAAACATAGAATAGCAGCGAGGCTACCAGGAGTACGTCTAACGCATCTTTGATTCCAAACTCTATCATACGCTGCCCTCCTTCATGGCTTCTACGATTTTCACAGCCTCAGCCGCTTCCTTCACATCGTGTACACGAAGGATGCTGGCTCCCTTCATCAGGGCAATGGTATCAAGCACGGTGGTTCCATTGAGCGATGTTGTGGCATCGCCACCCAGCAGCTTGTAGATCATGCTTTTGCGTGAGATACCTACGAGCATTGGAAGTTCCAGTACGTTCAACTTCTCCATCTCATCATAAATCTGATAATTCTGAATGAGATTCTTGCCGAAGCCGAAACCCGGGTCGAGGATGATATCCTTGGCACCCAGATCACGCAACTGCTGTACCTCTCTGGCAAAGCCCTTCATCATCGTAGCAAGCGTTGGCTGCACTGACATTAATATATAAGGTACCTTCAGTTCGCCCACCACCCGGAACATTTCAGGATATTCCTCCTGTCTCTGCTCCAGCGGCACATTGGCGATGC
>USRA01000128.1 GCA_900557035.1 uncultured Prevotella sp.
TAAACACATTTTATTAATTAACCATAAATGTGTCTATCTATATCAGTATAAGTCATGATAATTAACAATTAACTGTTACAGTTAACACTTAACCATTAACCAGAAATACAATGAAGGTAACTATCGTACATACAAACAACAAGAACCAGCTTCTCGTAAGTACCAAGACGATGGAGAAGCTGATGGAACGATTCGCAAGGGATGATAGCAAACTGACTATCACCCACTTCCGCGAAAGCATTCCGTATCTTAGCAACAACTATGAAGGCTACAAGGATTTGCCGAAATGGATGCACATCTATCCCGCTGCTGAATTTGCCAAAGACGAAAACAACAACCTGAAGATGAAGGCTTTCAACGGCATCCTGCTACTGAAATTTGGCAACATTACCGATGTGGAGGGTGTGGAGGGTATTAAGCGCTCGGTAGCCATTCTGCCTTCTACCCTTGCCGCCATCACAGGTGCCGACGGAAAGACTGTTATCGTTCTGATAAAATTCCAGAGCGAGAATGATTCCCTGCCTACATCTGAAGCGGATGCCGAGCATCTCTATCGCATCGCTTACCAGCAGATATTCCCTGTATATCAGGCTATTATCAAGGCTTCGATTCTTGTAGATAGTCCGAAACCTTCTATCGAGGCTGGCTCTACCCTATCCCAAGAGCCTTCGATTCACAACAGTTTCATGATGACGCTCGATGCGAAGCCTTATTTCAACGGCAAGGCAGTGGCGATGAAGATTGATAGCCATACACGATCTCAAAGCCCAGCTCCCAGCACGGATAATCAGCAGCAGACAATTTCTGATTTCAGGGCTCCGGAAGAAGGAAAGAAAGTTGACAAGAACAGTATTCGCGAGAATATCGTGAACATGATGCAGCTGCTGGAAAGCAGATATGATTTCAGATACAACACGGTGATGAAATTCGTGGAATACATGCCGAAGGAGAAAGGTTGGTATGGCTACCAACCTGTGGAACCGAGAGTGCAGAAGCGTATGACGCTGGAGGTGCAGCTGGCTGATATCCGGGTGAGCATCAAGGATGTACGTAATTTCCTTGAGTCTGATTATATCAAAAACTATAATCCGATAGAGGAATATCTCTTCCAGTGCTACGACAAATGGGATGGAAAGGATCATATCCGTGCCTTGGCCCGCACGGTGTGCCTACCGCCAATCCTCACTGGGCAGACTGGTTTTACACCTGGTTCCTGGGCATGGTGGACCAGTGGCGCGGCTATTCACATCGCCAATACGGCAACTCGGTGGCTCCGCTTCTCATTTCCAAACAGGGTTACAACAAGAGTACTTTCTGTCGGCGACTGCTACCGCCGGAACTGCAGTGGGGGTATAGTGACAATCTTATTCTGTCGGAAAAGCGTCAGGTTTATCAGGCGATGGCACAGTTTATGGTCATCAATCTCGATGAGTTCAACCAGATTTCTCCACAGGTGCAGCAGGGATTTCTGAAGAATCTCATCCAGTTGCCTACGCTGAAATACAAGCCTCCGTATGGCAGTCATGTCATGGAATTTCCTCGTCTTGCCTCGTTCATCGCCACGAGCAACATGAAGGATATTCTCTCCGATCCATCCGGCAACCGAAGATTCATCGGTGTGGAACTGACGGGGCCTATCGACGTGAGCGTTCGCCCGAACTACCAGCAGCTTTTTGCCCAGGCACTTTCTGCCTTGAACAATGGCGAAAAGAGTTATTTCGATGCGCAGCAGGTGAAGCTGATCATGAAGAGCAACAGCCAGTTTGAGATAATCCAGCCGATAGATCAGTATTTCCTGCTCTATTTTGAATTGGTTGAGGATGAGAAAGAGGGTGAATATCTTACTGCCGCCGAAATTTTCGACTATCTGAAGAAGCAGATTGGTTCATCGCTCAAGGTAAACAGCCTGATGGGATTCGGCAGAAAACTGGCGAATATGAGTGAGTTGAAACACAAGAGATTTGCAGATGGAATGAAGTATCTCGTAAAGAAAAAGTGAAATAATGATACTTCTATGATACATGAATGAGACTTCCCGGCATCAGAACCGAGAAGTCTCATTCTTTTTATCTTATTATCTATCAAGTCTTTAAGCCAATATTTTCAACAGAAAATGAGACTTTGAGACTTTTTCTTCAAAAAAAACTTTTTCACGTAAGCGAAAACGATGAACCTTTTAAGCAGAAATGCTTATCCTTTAGATAGCATAAAGGAAGGTACGGATGAACCAGTAGCAAACGATACCTGCGATGTAACCTACGAAAGCAATCCAGGAGATGTGCTTCATATACCAGCCGAAGGTAATCTTCTCCAAGCCCATTACTACCACACCAGCGGCACTACCGATAATCAGCATTGAACCACCAACACCGGCACAGTAGGCGAGCAACTGCCAGAAGATGCCATCCACAGCCATATCGCCAGCGGCAGCCACAGGATACATTCCCATACAGCCAGCTACCAGAGGCACATTGTCAACAATACTTGAAAGCACACCGATGATACCAGTTA
>USRA01000129.1 GCA_900557035.1 uncultured Prevotella sp.
ACTGGAAAAAAATATTTTCCCAGTTAGAAAGATTATTTTTTATAACTACAAGTCGCCGTTCTATCTGATACCATTATCTCTATCGCTATTGTTCAGCTTACGGCTGCCTGTATGGTATCTGCGGCCATGGCTGAAGTTGAAGCTGGCAGTAAAGACAAGCATGTTGCCCTGATCAGCAAGGCGTACCTTGTTCTTCTGCTGCACATACTTGTTGAAAAGTTCATCCTTATACACGCAGCCATGAGGATAGAATACGAATAATCCGAGAACGCCAAACTGCCAGTTCTTATAACTGTAGGTTACGGCAAGATTGGAGGTTGGCTCTCCGCCGTTTGTCTTTTCTCCCCAAAAACTCTTTTCCACCTTATAGGCACCATAGCCAATGTTCCAATTGCCCGTCATGTACCGAATTTCTGCTCCATAACTGAAGTAATTGAACTCGTGGGAATAATCCAAACCCTTTGTCTTGACATTCTGATACTCGCACATAAGGTTCAAATCCAGATGATCCTTGATGAGGTGAACTTCAGGAGTTAACAGCAGGTGCTTGTAATCATGACTCTTCTGATTCTCCGGTTTGCTCACAAAGAGATAAGAGCCATCCTCCCGCTTTTCGGGCAAGATAGAAGTAGCTATAGGCTTGTCGTAATACGTCCAGTTTCCCTCCAGGTACACAGACATCAGCGGAATGTTCCAGGAAGCCGACAAGGTATTGTTGTAGCCGGTAAATGGCTTCAGACCGCTATTGCCGTCACGCGCCATAAAGCTGTTGGAATATTGGCGCAACTCGCTCAAGTCGGAAAGGCTTGGGATGTCTGACGTGATTTTGCTGCTCCATTTAAAACTCAGACGGTCGCTAGCCTTTGCCTGTAAAGTTACCTGTGGTCGAAACAGCCATTTGCTGTATCCGTTCTCCCCCTGATGGATGGAAGACCTGGTTGCGCCAACTCCCACCTGATAACTGAACCACTTCTGCTGTCCCTGTAGCTGGGTGAAAAGATAGAGATTGCTGTACTTCAATTCCGTATCAGCATTACTGCTTCCCACATAGATGTTATCTGTGTGGCTGATATTATATTGTCCACCTACCGATAAAGCCATCTGTTTCCAGTTCTTGCTGTATGTTCCTTCACCAATAAGAGAGCGCTTTCTACCAGTTGCATCATAACTGTAATCGGTCAGCGGAGCGTTCTTTACAGATTCATCCGGCGATTTGTTGAACGTATATTCCCTCATACGATACTGGTAATCTGTGCCGATGTAAGTACCCACCAGGTTCAGAGCCAGGTTCTGGTCATGGGGCATGTTGAGCGAATAATAAATGTCCAGAGATGGAATCTGCTCCAGCATTTTTCTGTTGTTTTGCAGATATTGATTTGCCTTGCCGCTTTCCTGATAAAGCTGGTTCACGCCGCTCACAGGACTGTTGTTATTGAAGAAATTCAACCGTACATTCAATGTATATTTGTCTGGCTCACTAAGATTATAACCCAACTGTACATTATTGATGGTGTATAGGAACGGAGAATCATAACCTAAATAATTGCGATGTAGAGTTTCTCCTGTGGGCAGATGATAAGTACCGAGACTCTCATAGCTTCGTTCCTCTACCGAGCGATAGGAGAAACTGTAGTTGATGCTGAATTCCGATTTCTTCACATTGTATTTGAAATAACCGTCGCTATTATTGAAACCTGCCTTGGTGCCTTGCATCGTAGAAACTCCACCCACATAACCGGCATAACGTCGGCGGACCTGGTAGTTGATGACTGCATCCAGATTGCTGTCTCCATATTTGAGTCCTGGAACATTGATGAATTCCACCTTTGTAACTTCATCCGGCTGCAAAGCCAATACATCTTGCATGCTAGCCTTGACATCGTTGATGCGTATTTGCACATCTCCGCCCTTTAATGACTGAACTTTGCGTTCTGCTCGATTTACGATAATGGTAGGCAAAGACAAGTTGTCCAACAGATCATAACCATTGGAAGCCGTTTTCACCTGCTCTTTTGTAGGGAAGATGATTTGTCTATCTACTTTTTCTACAACCCTTGCGGCTTCAACGGTCACACCTTTCAACAGGTATGAATTCGCCTGCATCCTCACATTTCCGATGCGGGCAATAGGTACCAGCTTGCAAATCGTCTTGTAGCCTACGAACGAAACCTTCATGAGGACCTGCTTCTGTTGGCAGGGGATGACGAAATCGCCATTGGCGTTGCTCACGCCTCCACAGAGAAAGG
>USRA01000130.1 GCA_900557035.1 uncultured Prevotella sp.
ATCGGAGATTACCAACTTTTTTAGGCACTATTTCTTATCCCGAACTGAGGTAATTGTTAGTATAGGCATCAGCTTTCTAACAAAGATAAAAAGATTAAGGAATAACAAAGGCTTACTTCCGGCGGGAAGTAAGCCTTATTTTTTTATATATTTCTGGGGATTAGTTGTGTACGAGTGTACCAATCTCCTCACCTTCCATCACCTTCTTCAGGTTACCTACTACATCCATATTGAATACGTAGATAGGAAGATCGTTTTCCTTGCACATGGTAGTAGCTGTGAGATCCATCACCTTCAAGCCCTTGGTGTAGATTTCATCGTAGGTGATATCCTTGAACTTGGTAGCGGTAGGATCCTTCTCTGGGTCGGCGGTATAGATACCATCCACGCGGGTACCCTTGAGCATCACGTCTGCCTCGATCTCGATACCACGGAGAGATGAACCGGTATCGGTAGTGAAATATGGGCTTCCAGTACCTGCTGAGAAGATGCAGATGTAGCCGTCTTCCATTGCCTCGATAGCCTTCCACTTGGTATAGAACTCACCGATAGGCTCCATACGGATAGCTGTAAGCACCTTGTTCTTCACGCCCAGTGCACCGAGGGCACTGCTCAAGGCAAGAGAGTTGATGACGGTGGCACACATACCCATCTGGTCGCCCTTCACACGGTCGAATCCCTTCTGGCTTCCGCTCAATCCACGGAAAATGTTACCACCACCGATCACGATACCGATCTGCACGCCCATCTCGTGAACTTCCTTAATCTGCTTAGCATAATCACTCAAGCGCTCAGGGTCGATGCCGAAGCTCTGCTTGCCCATCAGGCTCTCACCGCTCAACTTCAAAAGAATTCTTTTAAACTTTGCCATAAATATTTTGTTTATTGTTATAGTTTATACTTGATTTCGCCAACTGCATACGACCGGATCATTCCCTTCCTGTCGTGAAGGATGAGATGACCGTCATCTTCTACTTCCACGAAAGCGCCCTCGAACTTGCCGTCAGCATCCTCGTACCAGTGGAATCCCTTTCTGCGGTAGAGCGAGAGATGATAGATGCCCGAAACATCCATATAGTCGGCTCGGCGGAGCAGCTCATAATACTTCTTGAATGCCTCGATGATCTTCTGCAGCACCTCTTCCCTATCCACCTCGTGACCCAGAATCTGAGCCAGGGATACCGGATTAGGCGCATCGCTGTGAAACTCGGTCTGATTGATATTCACCCCGGTTCCGAAGATGCATCGCTTGATGCCCTTGGAATCAATAGAGGTTTCTATCAGCGTACCGCTGATTTTCTTGTCGTTCCAATACACATCGTTCGGCCATTTCAGCGTAATGCCGTCGGTATAGGTATCTAGGGCATCCTTTACGGCGAGCGCTCCAGCCTCTGAGAGCAGGAACTGCTGGCGTACAGGCACCCAGGTAGGAGTCATCAGCATACTGAAGAGGAGGTTCTTGCCCGGTTCGCTCTCCCAGGTATGCGTACCCTGTCCTCTACCTGCCGTCTGATAATCGGCTACAGCCACGATGAGGGTATCGTCCTCGCAGGTTTTCATTCCCTTCAGGAAGGTATTCGTAGAATCCACTTCCTGCATTCTTATGATCTTTGTTTCCATTTTCACCTTATTATATATATATGGTTATTGCCTGTGGAACCTGGATTAAAGAATCAACATCGGATTGAAGGCATCCTTCAGATGCTGCAGACTCTTCACCTGATGAGCACATCCCACGATGGAGATGACATCAAAGCGCAACTCCTTATTCACCTGACATTCCTTGACATAAGCATTGGCAGCTATGGCAAGACTCCTCATCTTGCTCTGGGTAACAGCCTCTTCGGGCTGCTGGTATTCCGCGCCGGTGCGGGTCTTCACCTCTACAACCACCAGCGTGTTGCCATCAGGCGTATAGGCAAGAATGTCGAGGTCGCGCCGCCCCATCTTCCAGTTGCGGTCGATAATCACGTAACCCTGGTCTTCCAGATAAAGCACCGCCTCATCTTCTCCCCATTTGCCCAAATCATTATGTTCAGCCATAGATTATTCACTTTAGTTTACCCCTGGCGGCATCATTTTCCGTCCAAAAGGCACTATTACTATGCAAAAATAATACTTTTCTTTCATCCATCAAAGTTTTTTATGTATTTTTGCACAAAAATAGAAAAAGAGAAATCATAAAGAATAGAAATATGAACTATAATAATAAAAATGAATACGGTTAACGAAATTTAGCATAAAT